>CAZUBT010000102.1:0-10550 GCA_964618815.1 uncultured Desulfobacterales bacterium
GGGCGAACCTTGTGTTCGCCCACCATTCAGGGCGAACACAAGGTTCGCCCCTACAGAAAAAATTATGTTTGAGGGCTAATTGGTATAAGAGGGCGAAACCCGGAAGTTTTAGCAAAAAACTGCAAGCGGAAAACCTGACACCTGGAATCTAAAACCTTTCCTAGGCCTCTGCCATAGTCAAATTATAGGCCAGGTTGTCCAGCTTCACGGTGAAGTCCACATTCTCCACCGCCATGCCTTCGGGGACCTGGAGTTGGATGGGAGCGAAATTGAGGATGGCTTTGACGCCGGAGGAAATGAGACGCAGCGCGGCCATTTGGGCCTTGCCGGCAGGGGTGGCCACCACCCCGATCTCCACGCCTTTGTCCTTCACCACCTGCTCTAAATCTTCGATGTTGTGGATGAGCAGGCCGCTGGGCAGGCGACGCCCCACCTTGGCGGGGTCCACGTCGAAGACCGCCACGAATTCATAGCCCTGGCGCACGAAATTCTGATGGGCCAACAGGGCCGAGCCCAGGTTGCCGATGCCGATCAAGGCCATCTTCCAGATCTTATTGAGCCCCAGGATGCGCTTGATTTCGAAGAGCAGCTCTTTGACGAAATACCCCACCCCCCGGATGCCGAATTCGCCGAAATAAGCCAGGTCCTTGCGGATTTGGGCCGGGTTGATGCCGCATTTCTGGGCGAGTTTGTCCGAGGCGATGATCTTCACCCCTTCCTGAACCATGGATTCCAGGTATCGCGAATAAATAGACAAGCGGGTAATCGTCGCGGCGGGAATTTTCGAAAATTTCATTGCGCTTCGCATTAGTTAGCCAAGGAGCAGTTTAAAGTAAAAGTGGAAATTTGCACAATCGCCGGGTTTAAAAAAAGGGGGGACCTGCGTCCCCCCCCGTTATCCAAGCCTGCTCAGACCTTCATGCCCAAAGCCGCGGCAATGGGTTTGGCCATGGGGTACGCGTAGAGGATGATTAACGACACGACCAAGGCGTAAATCGCCAGGGACTCGATCATGGCCAGACCGATGAGCATAGTCACGGTGATCTTCCCGGAAGCTTCGGGGTTACGGGCAATGCCTTCCACCGAGCTCTTCACCGCCAGGCCCTGGCCGATGCCGGTACCGAACGCGGCGATGCCGATGCCGAAGCCGGCCGCGATCACGGCATAGCTGAAAAAGGCGCCCAGGCCGGACGCGCCGCCGCCGGCAGGCTCAGCGGCCATGGCCAGGGAAGCGAACAGCAGGGAAACCATCATGGCTAAAAGAGCTACTACGGATTTTCTTACCATTTTCAAAAACCTCCTACGATGTTTGGATATGTGAAGTGGCCTTCTTCCAAGTTTAGTGGGCGTGCTCCATGGACCCGGCAAAATACATCATGGACAGCAGGGTGAAGACAAATGCCTGGACCACGCTGGTGAACACCGCCAGAAACATCATGGGTAGGGGGGCCAGGAACATGCCCGCCAGGAACAACAGGATGGTTAAGACCAAATCCTCACCCATGATATTGCCGAAGAGACGGAGAGTCAGGGACAACACCCGGGCAAAGTGGCCGATGACCTCGATGGGGAAGAACAAGGGCGCCAGGGCCGGGATGGGTCCCAGGAAATGCTTGACGTACTTGACGCCGTGATACTTGACGCCCAGGTAATGGGTGTAGGCGAAGGTGCACAGGGCCAGGGACAATGTGGTATTGATATTGGCCGTGGGTGAAAAGAACCCGGGCAGCAAGCCGATCAAGTTGCAGAACATGATGAAGAGAAACACCGTACAAATATAAGGGAAGAAGGCCCGGCCTTCTTCGCCGGTGATATCCACCATGAATTCTTCCAGGCCGCCTACGATCAGTTCAAAGACATTCTGGGCGCCGGTGGGCACCAGGGATATCTTGCGGCCGGCCAGATAGCCCAATCCCAGCAGGATAAGACTGACGAGCACCCCGTAAGTGAGGTTCGGGGGAATATGCAGATGGAAATGTTCAAAAATAAGATCAAGAAAGAGAATGGGGTGTTCCATGGGACGGGTTTGCCTCCTTGTTCTTAAGCTTGATAATCTCGTAAATCCCGGCCAGGATCAGAGTCAGGACCACGGTGGACAAGCCCACCAGCAATCCGAAGATATTGACCCAGCCGTGAGTGACTAGCAGAAAAATTACCGCCACCATTGCAAAGAACCTGAGCATCTGCCGGAAGGCAAAGAAAGACCTGGCTTCGCCCTTGGCCTCCCGGTCTTGAGCCACCCTGCCCAGGGTGCTTTGCAGGGTGCGGTGCAGCAGATGAAAATTGACCACCGACACCAGCCCTCCCGCCAGGATCCCCAGGGCGAATTCGCCGCCCTGCCAGAGATAACCGGCCGCCGCCAACACGGTCAAAACCGTCCAATTGGCGATCTTCAGCGGCCGGGGGGACAATATCTCCATGTGCCCCTCACTTCCCCAGCTTCTTGCCGGTGAGATAGACGTTGCGGAAGCCGGCGATGATCCCCAAAATCAGGCCCACGATCTTGAAAACATAGTTGGTGCCGAAGTAATTGTCCAGCACATAGCCCAGGAAGGCGCCGATAAAAATGGCGATTACCAGGGACATGCCGATGGCGCTGGCCTGGTACCCCCCGGCGAACAGTTCTTTTAAAAACTTTTTTGTGTCTTCTTTCAACGACATCCCCCTTTTGGGAGAGGCCAGGAGAAAATGATTCTTTTCACATGTGCCTCTCTATCATACCCCTTAGGCTTAGTCAATTATTTTTGCCATAAGATTAAGAGAAAATGAGTTTTATAAATTCCCCTGTTATCTCCGCAGGTTATTCATTGTGAAAATGATGTTGGTTAGTTCCCAGGTTTTTAGAGGAAAACCCAGGAGTTAGTCTTTGTGCATTTTTTCCCTAAGATTTTTCCCCATCCGGATCCTTCTCCGATTCCTTGTGCACCGGGAGTTCGATGACGAAGGTGGTGCCCTGTGGTCCGGTGCGTTCCACCTGGATGCGCCCCAGATGTTTCTGGATGATGCCGTAGCTGATGGACAGCCCCAGTCCCACTCCCCCGCCCACCCCCTTGGTGGTGAAAAACGGATCGAAAAGGCGGCTCAAGTGGCTTTCCGAGATGCCGGGGCCGGTGTCGGTAAAGCGCAGGAGCACCAGGTCCTCCTCCCGGCTGCGGGAAGTGGACACCATGATTTTCCCCTCTCCCTGCATGGATTCTCCGGAGTTCATCAGGAGGTTGATGAACACCTGCTCCAGCCGGCCCTTATCCCCCAGAACCAAGGGGAGATGGGGGTCCAGGTCCTGGGCCAGTTGAATGTTTTGAAACAGGAGATGATCCTCCACCAGGGAGATGACTTCTTCCAGGATGGTATTGAGGTTTAAGGGCACCATTTTGGAAGGCATATGCCGGGAGAACTCCAGCAGGCCCTGGATGATTTCCTTGCAGCGGGTGGTTTCCCGGATGATTTTCTCCACCTGGGTGCGCTCCGGGCGGTCAGGGTCCAGGTCCTCCAGAAGCAGATAACTGTAAACCAGGATGCCGCCCAGAGGATTATTGATTTCATGGGCCACTCCCGCGGCCAGTTGTCCCAGGGCCGCCAGCTTCTCGGTGCGGCTCAGGTGATCCTCCAGGTGCTTTTTATGGGTGATGTCCCGGATATGGGTCTGGATGGCCGGATGGCCTTCGTAGGTGGTGGGAAAGGAGATCACCTCAAGATCAAACTTGCTGCCGTTCTTTTTGAGGCCCTTCACCTCAAAGATGCGGGGGCGGGGCGCGCCCCGGGACAGTTGGGAGAGCCGGCGGGACACCGCCGGATGATAAGGCGGGTCGATGAATTTCAGCAGGGAGCGGCCCAGCATTTCCCGAGGTTCCTGATAATTGAACATCTCCAAACAGGCCCGGTTGACATAGAGCAACTCCAGCTTACTGTGCAGCGCGATGCCGTCCAGGGAGGTCTCCACCAGGCGGCGGAATTTTTCTTCCGAATCCCGGAGCTCCCGGGCCAGGCGCTCCCGTTCGGTCATATCCAGGATGGCCTGCACCGCGCCCTGAATGCGGCCGTCTTCGTCATAGATGGGGGACGCGGTATGAAAGAGATAGCGCTCCCGGCCCCGGAAATTGGCAAAATGTTCGTACGCCTCAAAGGCCCCCGGCAGGTTGGGGGAGGGTTTCAGATTTTTGTCCCCGAAAAATTTCTCCAGGGCCTTGATATTTTGTTCCACCACCAGGGAGGCCATGCTGGGCCGTTCATGCGCATAGAAAGGCAGCCAGTAACGGTAGGTGCCCACCATCTCGTGGCGGGAAAACCCCGTCAATTCTTCGCAGGCCCGGTTCCAGTAGGTGATGCGGTGATCCCGGCCGATGACGAAAGTGGGCACCGGCATCCCCTCCAGGATGCCTTCGGTGGTCTTTTTCTCCCGGAGGATTTCCCATTCCCCCCGTTTCCGTTCCGTGATGTCCTTGACGATGGCCTCGTAGCCGGTGATGCGGCCTTCCAGATCCCGGCGCACAATCCCGGTGAGCAGAGTGGGCACCCGGGTCCCGGCCTGAGTAATCAGGGTCAATTCCATGTCCCGGACGAAACCCTTGATTTCCACCTGGATCTGAAAGCGCTCCCAGTCCCGGGGCTCCTGAAAGATTTCCCGGATATGGGATAAAGCTATGGCCTCAGGTTTGTCGGCAAACTTCAACAACTCCACGCCCGCGGGGTTGAGTTCCAGGAGTTTCCCGGCCCGGTCCGCCACAAAAATCATATCTTTGGATCCCTCGAAGATGCGGCGGTAGCGCCTCTCCGAGCGCAGAAGCTCATGGTACAGACGGGCGTTCTCGATGGTCAGGGCGATCTGGTTGCCCAGATTGGCCAGAAAATACTGGCGGACTCCCCGGAAGGGTTTGGCTGAGGTGGAAGCCAGGTTGAGAAAGCCGATTAATTCATCCCGGTACTTCAACGGAATGCTCACCACCGCCCGGAACCGGGTCTCCTTCTGGATCAGCTCGGTAAAGGTGGAAGACAGGAGCCGGGGGTCCTTGTTGATGTCCCAGATGATCAGGGGACGGGTGACGCTGAACAGGTTGGGCCCCACCAGGCCTTCCAGTTTGCCCTGGGAAATTTCCTCCACATATTCCGCCGGAAAGCCCCGGGACGCGGCATAAGTAAGGCGCTGTTCGGCCCGATCCCACAGGAGCAGCAAACCGGAATCGATCTGGAAAAATTCCAGCGCCGCGGCCAGCACCGCGTCGATGATTTCTTGCAGGTCCAGGGTATGTGCGGTAATGGCGGCGATGCGGTCAAAGAGGGAGAGCTCCCGGCGATGGTCCTTCTCTCCCGGCGCCTGGGCGTGTGGGGCTTCGGGAAGTTCCAGGGCCTCGACTTCCGCCACCGGGACTTCTTCCGGCGCGTCAAGCACGTCAAGCGCCTCCGGCGGCTCCGGGACGGGTGGTGCAGATGCAGGTTCTTGATTATCCAAAGGCTTCCCTCAAATGGCCGATAGGTCTTTTCGCAGATTTTTCAAAGATTAGGAAATCTAGCCGTTGGCTAACATGGAATCTATCATATCAAAAATTATCGCAAATTGAGACCTGGCGGCAAAGGTCAGCCAATACATTTTTTCATGGGCGCCCCCCTGCCGGCATAATAACCGCCGGGGGCGGCGGCTCCACATTTTTCCTCCTTTGAAGGAAATCGGCATTTGGGGGAAATGTCCACCGGATTCCCCATGGGTTTGACTGGAGAACTCCTGTGAGGGGTCCGAAACTTGAGTTCTAAAGATCCCCCAGAAAACGGGGGGCTAAACGGGGCCACAGGTGCAGGGTGCGGCAGCGGGCCGCCAGGACAATAGCCCGCAGTTGATTCAGGGCCTGGGATAAGTCGTCGTTGATCACCACAAAGTCATAGGCGTGGACTTGCCGGATTTCCTCCCGTCCCCGGCGCAGACGTCTGGCCAGTTCTTCCGGTTTCAGGTCCCCCCGGCCTTTGAGGCGTTCTTCCAGGGCTTCCAGATGAGGGGGAAGGATAAAAATCAAGGCGCTTTGGGGGAAATCCTTTTTAATGGCCCAGGCGCCCCGGGAGTCCAGGTCGAAAACCAGGTCCACTCCTCGCGCCACGGTCTCCTGCACCCACTCCCGAGAGGTGCCGTATTCATAACCGAACTGCTCCACCCATTCCACCAACGCGCCCCGTTCCCTGAGACTCTTAAACTCTTCGGGGGTAACGAAGAAGTAATCCTTGCCGTGGACTTCTCCGGGCCGGGGAGAACGGGTGGTAAAAGAGATGGAAAACTGCAAGCCTGGATCCGCAGCCAAGAGCGCGCTCAGCAGGGTGGTCTTCCCGGTGCCCGAGGGCGCGGTAACGACGAAGAGCTCTCCCTGCACTTATTCGGCCTTGTCGCCCGATTCCGGCCGGGCCGCGCCGTGATTGCCGCCCAGGCGGATGGAGATGGTCTCCCCATGGACCGCGGAAAGAATGATATGATTGCTGTCGGTGACGATAATGGAGCGGGTCTTGCGGCCTTGGGTGGCGTCGATGAGCCTCTGGGAGTTCCGGGCTTCTTCCCGGAGGCGCTTCATGGGCGAAGAGTTGGGCATAATGACCGCCACCACCCGGCTGGAGAGCACCGTATTGCCGAAGCCGATGTTAATCAGCCGTCCTTCCATGGTCAGTTCCCCCCTTAAAAGCAGTTTTCGGTTTTCGGTTTAAAGAAGCATCGTCTTATCAATAAGAGACCCCTGCGAAATTAGCCCAATAACCCATCAAATCTTTTTTACGGGCGCGGCAAGCCATGCCCGTTAAAAAATTTACCGGCTTTTTAAGGGGTTATGAAATCTAGGGTGGGCACGACCCTTCATACCTTATTTTTTCAATTAATAACGAGAAGAGGAATTGAGGATTATTTGGTGGGCCGCGCCCACCCTACATGTCCTGTTCCCACGCGGAGCTGGCACCCAGGATAACTGCTTCCTACCGGTTCTCTTACAGAAAACAGAAAACAGAAAACCGGCAATATCTACTCAACATTTTGCACCTGCTCCCTAAGGCGTTCCAGGATGCCCTTGATTGCCAATACCGCCTGGGAGATGAGCAAATCCCCAGCCTTGGACCCGATGGTATTGGCTTCCCGGAGCATCTCCTGGAGCAAAAATTCCTGTTTTCGCCCCACCGCTCCCGGAGCCTCCAGGGTCTGCTGAAATTGCGTTACATGGCTTTCCAGACGGGCCAGTTCCTCCGACACATCCCGGCGTTCCGCCAGGAGGGCCACTTCCTGGGCCAGACGGGCTTCATCCACGGGGATGGGGTCCTGGAGCAGCTCCGCCAGGCGAGCCGTGACCCGATCTCGCCAGAGCTTGGGCAACAGCGCGGCCTGGGGGGCAATGCGGGCCATCTCGCCGCGGATCATGTCCAGGTGGCCCGCCAGGTCCGCACCCAGGGCCGCGCCTTCCGCCCGGCGCATCTCCTCCAGAACGTCCAGGGCCTGGGCCACCGCCTGGGAGACCGCGTCCCAGGCGGGCTCCAACTCCAACTGGGTCTCCCCCTCCCGGGTGACGATGAGGTCGGCAAAGCGCAGGAAGTGATCCAATCTCAAGTGCTCCTGGACATGGCCGGCGCTCATCAGTTCATTCAGAATCCCCGCCACTTCAGCCACCAGGACGGGGTCCAGGCGCAGGGTTTGAGGCTTGTCCCCCCGGAGCTCCCAGGTAAGCTGCATCTCCACCCGCCCCCGGGAGATCCGGCCCTTTATGAGTTTTCGGACGCGGTCTTCCAGGGCCCACAAGCGCTTGGGGAGATTCAAATAAAGTTCCAGGAAGCGGTGGTTGAGGCTCCTAAGTTCCACCACCCATTTCTGACCCAGGGCTTCCACTTCGCCCTGGCCGTAAGCCGTCATGCTTTTGATCATGGTTTAGACAGCACCTTGAGCTGCCACAGGTATTTTCGGCGCACCAGGTCCAGCAACTCGGGCACGGGACCCTGGGCATAATCTGGAAAAGTCCAGGATAGCGAGGAAAACTTTCCCCCGGAATAGATCAAGGTCAGGTCCCCGTAAATGCCCTGATCCAGATAAACGCGGTGGGTGAAATTCTTTCCCGTGGCCAATACCAGGCGTTCCCGGGCCACATAGCCGGGATCCAGATTGACGGTCCTTTTGCCCCCCAGGGCCAGGCGCTCCTCTATGGCGTTGGTAAAGACCTTCCACCGGTCCAGGTGTCCGGGGTCCGCCAGGTGGAGGAAGGCAACCAGGACCCGACCCAGATGAGGGCCCATCTCCGGCGAGTAATACTCGGTGAAAGGAAAAGGCAGCCAGGGACTCACCAGGTCCGGCGGGCCGAAGTGTTCCGCGAGGTTGTGCAGTATCCCCGGGGCCAAATCTTCCCGGGCCAGAAGCATGCTGACCACCGGTTTCACCGGCAGAGGTAGGCCCGGCCGGCTCATCTCCCCCTCCTTAAAACGCGTCTCATTGTAAGGCAGCCGGGGGAGCAACGCAATGGAAAAATCATGTGAAATTTTGCGCAATTACGGGACTATTGAAGGATAGAAGGGATCATGGGGGGGGAGTTTGTCAATTGTCAGTCTTTAAAGGGGGGCCGGGGGGATTTTTAATAAAGTTTCCTTTTGGTCAATGAGAATTTTTTTCTGCTCCGAGTAACAAGTATGGCGTCCCGGTAAGGCCGCAGCGTAGATTTCCACCACATGCTTCACCTGCACCGCATCCCCGGCCTGGGAAAGCATGTCGGTGATTTGCAACATGCACGCGGGGCAGCCGGTGGCCACCACGGAGCATTGGGATTTAGCGATATTGTTCCGTTTGCGCCGCCCGATGGCCCGGGATATCTCGTACTCCTGGAGGTTGAAACTCCCGCCGCAGCCGCAGCACCAATCGGCCTCGACCATCTCTTTAAGCTCATAGCCGGAATTGGCCTTAATCAAGGCCCGGGGCTGGGCCGCCACCCCCAGGGTTTTCTTCAGGTGGCAGGGATCGTGGTAGGTTAAGGAGACCCTAACCGCCTCCGGGGCGCCGCTGCCGGGCGCGGGTCCAACCCGGTCCGTTAAAAACTGGCTGATATCCAGGGTCTTATCCGCTAAGGCCGCAATCCGGGCCTGATCTTCCTGGGAAAGCTCCTGCCCCATGAGGGGCCACATCTGCTTGAGGGTGGCGGTGCAGGTGGCGCACGCGGTGACCAGGTAATCAAAAGGTTCCGACGCGAAGCGGGCCAGGTTGTGGCGCAGCAGTTTATAAAAGGTTTCGGGGTCGCCGCCGGACAGGGCCGGGATACCGCAGCACGCCTGGTCCGGGGCCACATAGACCCCCACCCCGTGATGTTGTAAGGTGAAGAGGACCGCGTCGGCCACCTGGGGATAGATTTTATCGATTAGACATCCCACAAAAAAGGCGACTTTCAGGTTCGACGCCCCGGGCGCGGTGTTGAGAGATGGCATCCGCCGGCCCCAGGGGGTCGCGGCCAGGGGTTTAAAATGCCGGCCTCCCAGCAAGGGGGAGAGAAATCGGGAGCACGAGGACCCCAGCAGGTCATCCACCGGACGGATGAAGATGCCCTGGAATTTAGCCCCCCAGGCCAGGAACTGATGGAAAAACTTGGGCCTTCCCAGTAAACCCCGGAAGATCACTTTTTTCAGGGGGGACAGCCCCATGTAGCCCCCCAGGATAGCCCGGGCCTTGATGAAGATCTCCAGGACCTTGACCCCGCTGGGGCAATTGGCCGCGCAGGAACCGCACAAAAGGCAACGGTGCAGGCGCTGGGCCACCCCCTGGGGATCGACGAAGAGCTCCCGGGCCAAGCCGTCCAGGAGGGCCAGTTTGCCCCGGGCCACGTCGGCTTCCCGGCCGGTTTCGGCGAACAGGGGGCACACCGCCTGGCACATGCCGCAACGCATGCAAACCACCAGTTGATCTTCCAACTCCTTTACGAGCCGCGCCAGAGCCTTGATGCCGACCATCCGTCAGCCTCCTATAATCTTGCCGGGATTGAGCCGGTTATTATGGTGCAGAGCGGCCTTGACCCTCCGTGAGTAAAGGATGGCGCCCGGGCCGATTTGCTTCTCCAGAATGCGGTGGAATTTTTTTGCCAGGCTTTGGCTGACCACAGGGGCCTCCTCCCGGGGTGAGTCATGGGGACTTCTGATGGTATTTTACTCATCCCACGGCGATGATGTTAAGTGGTTTTATCGATTATCATTATTTTTATTTACTCCGCCAGGGGAATGGTAAATTAAAACCTCTAACAAAGTCAGGGCAAGAGGGGCCGGGAGGTTCAAAAACTATTTTTGGACACCGGTAGCCAAGTCTGCCGCATAATCTCGCATAAGTGGCTGGCATTCCTAATCCGTGTGTCCCGGGTTCGAGTCCCGGCGGGGGAGCCATCATATTTAAAACCCCTTGATTTTTCAAGGGGTTTTGTTTTGCCAAGCATTCTTTCAGGTAAAGCAGAGTTTAAGCAGCGGGATCTGAAAGCCATGCTAAACATGGGTCTGTTGGTTTCGGAGGGGGCGACCAACAGGCTCACAGACCGAATGAAGGAGACAGGTTGAGCTTGCGACAATATTACGACATAATTTACGAT
>CAZUBT010000103.1:0-10548 GCA_964618815.1 uncultured Desulfobacterales bacterium
GGGAGGGGGAAAGGGCTTTCGCCCTTTGCCCCCTCCCCCAATGTTTTTTTCCCATTTACCGATATAATATTAAGCATGCCCGACCATTTCCGCCTAGTCACCACCTTCACTCCCAAAGGCGACCAGCCCCAGGCCATCACCAAGCTGGCCGCGGGGGTGCGCTCCGGGCATCCCCACCAGGTCCTTTTAGGGGTGACGGGGTCCGGCAAGACCTTCACCATCGCCAACGTCATTGAGCAACTGAACCTCCCCACCCTAATCCTGGCCCCCAACAAAACCCTGGCGGCCCAGCTCTACGGCGAGTTCCAGGAGTTCTTCCCGGAAAACGCGGTGGAGTATTTTGTAAGCTATTACGATTACTATCAGCCCGAGGCCTATGTGCCCCAGAAGGACCTGTACATTGAAAAGGACTCGGCCATCAACGAAGCCATTGACCGCATGCGCCATTCCGCCACCCGGTCCTTACTGGAGCGCCAGGATGTGATCATCGTGGCCTCGGTGTCCTGCATCTACGGGTTAGGCTCCCCGGAGGCCTACCACGGCATGCTCCTCTACCTTGAAGAAGGCATGGAAAAAGACCGCAAAGAGGTCCTGCGCAAGCTGGTGGATATTTTGTATGAACGCAACGATATCGATTTCCACCGGGGGACCTTCCGGGTGCGGGGCGACCGGGTGGAGATCTTCCCGGCCTATGAGGAAGACCGGGCCATTCGGGTGGAGTTCTTCGGCGACACCGTGGAGGCCATCCGGGAGATCGACCCCTTAAGGGGCAAGGTCCTCCGCACCCTTAAGAAGGTCACGGTCTATCCCGCGTCCCACTACGTCACCTTCGACTGGCGGCGCACCTTGGCCATGGACGCCATCGACGCGGAGTTGGCGGAACGGGTGCAGTGGTTCCGGGACCAGGGGAAGCTCATAGAGGCCCAGCGTATCGAAGAGCGCACCCGCTTCGACCTGGAGATGCTCCGGGAGCTGGGCTATTGCCACGGCATCGAGAACTACTCCCGCCACCTCACGGGCCGGGCCCCCGGGGAGCCCCCCCCTACCCTGCTGGACTACCTGCCCCGGGAGTCCATCATGGTCATTGACGAGAGCCACATCTCGGTTCCCCAGCTCCAGGGCATGTACAAGGGGGACCGCTCCCGGAAGCAGACTTTGGTGGATTACGGCTTCCGCCTGCCCTCGGCCCTGGACAACCGCCCCTTGAATTTTGAGGAATTTCAGCAGCGGGTGCGCCGGGTCGTTTATGTGTCCGCCACTCCCGCCCCTTATGAGATGGCCAAGGCCGACGGCCGGGTGGTGGAACAGATCGTGCGGCCCACGGGCCTCATGGACCCCCAGATCACGGTCAAACCCGCCACCCACCAGGTGGACGACCTCTTGGGGGAGATCCGGGGCCGCCTGGGCCATGGAGAGCGGGTCCTGGTCACCACCCTCACCAAGCGCATGGCCGAGGATTTGACCGAGTATTATCGGGATTTGGGCTTAAAGGTGCGCTATCTCCATTCGGACATCACCACCCTGGACCGCATGGAGATCATCCGGGACCTGCGCTTAGGGGTCTTCGACGTGCTGGTGGGCATCAACCTGTTGCGGGAGGGCCTGGACCTGCCGGAGGTGTCCTTAGTGGCCATCCTGGACGCGGACAAGGAGGGCTTCCTGCGCTCCGCCCGGTCCCTGATCCAGACCTGCGGCCGGGCGGCCCGGAATGTGCGGGGCGAGGTGCTGTTCTACGCGGATAAGCTCACCCCTTCCATGAATTCGGCTATCCAGGAGACCAACCGCCGCCGGACCTTGCAAGCAGCCTTCAACCAGCGCCACGGCATCACCCCGGAGACCATCCAAAGCCGCATCAAGGATATCCTATCCTCGGTCTATGAAGCGGATTACGTCACCGTGCCCCTGGCTGCGGAGGACCAGGCCCCCTACCTGCTCGAAGACCCGGCCAAGGCCATCCCCCGCCTCAAGCGGGAGATGCAAGCCGCGGCCAAAAAACTGGACTTCGAACGGGCCGCCTCCCTCCGGGACCAAATCCGAAAACTGGAAAAAGCGGAGTTGAAGTTCGGGTGAGGAGGGAGTGTGTGTGTCGGGGAGAGAATGTATCTGGAGGGAGTGAGATAGTGAGCTATGGAAGATAGTGATCAGTAATCAGTGACCAGTGACCAGTGAAAAAAACCTGAAAACTGACTACTGGCTACTGATCACTGATTACTGATTGCTGATCACTGATTACTGATTACTGATCACTGATTGCTGATTGCTGATTGCTGATCACTGGCTATTTCTTCTGGTGGCACAGGCATCTTGCCTGTGCTTTATCTTTATTTTATCCTCGTTCCCAAGCTCCCGCTTGGGAACGCCCCTTTTCCGCTTTTTAGTCGTTTTTTAACACTCTTACGGAGTTTAGGGGATGGGGTTTGGGAGAGAACAGGTCCATAGTGGCACAGCGCGGCCTAAGGCCGCAACCAAACTAAAAAATGAACTAATTCCTTAATCAAATCAATCTTTTTAAGGTAAATTCTTGTAGAAAAAACAAGAAACTAAATATTAGTGGCACAGGCGTCTCGCCTGTGCTGTAGGGGCGGGTTTTAAACCCGCCCCCCATCCTCCTCGTTCCCAAGCTCCTGCTTGGGAACGCCCACTTTCCGCCCAAGCCCCGCTTGGGCACCACTTTCCCCCTTTTCTAAAGGGGGCCAGGCGAGATTATGATAGCACAGGCGTCTCGCCTGTGCTACCCCCCTCCCCAACCCCCGCATATTTTCCCGTAGGGGCGAACCTTGTGTTCGCCCTGGTCCGGGATGCACCCCCTGATGCGCCTTTAAAGAAAAAAAGAAAAAAGAAATTGGCGGTGGGGCTTGGGAGAGGGGTTAATGGATGCTAGGGCGGGCGTCTTGCTAGTGGGGGCAGACCTCCGTGCCTGCCATCCCTTCCCCCCTTTTCTAAAGGCGGGTCAGGGGGGATTTTAAAGCCAGGTGGGGCGGGCCTCCGGGCCCGCCTTCCGCCAGTCTGCCCCTTTACTTTAGGGGAGAAGGGGGATTTTCCCGGTGGCCCAGGCGTCTCGCCTGGGTTGTCATTCTGAGCGCCGCGCAGAATCTATTTTTTGGTGGCACAGGCATCTTGCCTGTGCTCCATCTTTTTTTATCCTCGTTCCCAAGCTCCCGCTTGGGAACGCCCCTTTCCGCCCAAGCTCCGCTTGGGCACCACACCGCGGCAAGAAAAAGTAGGCTGCGCATTGCGCACCTTACTGGACTATCTATCATCCTCTATTTCACAATTAAGACTATTTCTTCTTCTTAACAAGATTCCAATTAACGTTTAGGCACGCACAACGGACAGAGGTTTCTGTTCCCTCCTCTTCCGAAACCCTCATCAGCCCCCCGCATGCTGGACAGTGAAACAAAGAAAAACAATCTCGAAAAGCCTCAACAATCGGACGGAAATCAGGCTCCAAGAGTTCATACCATTTATTGAAGTGAACTGCCGCATTGACCATCCAGCGATCATAATTAGTGCGCTGAACAATTTGGCTTGCCACTGTTTCAAGTTCTGTTAACTCTTCATACATTTCATTATTATCCCAATTATGGGCTGAGGCCTTGGCCTCCCTTAAGAGTTTTCTGAATTTGGCTATAGCTCCATCCATATAGTCAGATAGGTCCCAAGCATGATTAAGCTTGTACTTAACCTTACCCTTGAGAGCATCACACACATGTTCAAAGAAGCGTTCACTTCCGTTTCTGAGGTAAAAAGCCGCATTGGGTACGTCTTGTTTGGCGAGACAAGCTTCAATTCGGTCCCAAAGGCCCTCATCTAATTCTAGACATGGACCTCCTTCAAGCGTCCATCTCGTAAATTCAATGCTATTGTCCCCTTGTACTACACGTTCAGTCTGTAGTTCACGTGCCCAGGTTTTGTCATGAGTTGTAATAAGAAATTGCCTGTCTGGGAAATATTTCTTTAGTAAAGTACAGATTTGACGTCTGTGCAGTGAATCAACTGACATGACGACATCGTCCAGTACTGTCAGTGCAATCTTATCTTTTGTCAAATGCTCAGCCAGTGCAAGGTATAGGCAAATCCCCATGCTGTCCTGATGTCCTTCGCTATGCAAGGCTATCGGTGGATGTAAGCCTCGCCCATAGAAGTCTACTTCAAATTGACCATTCGGGCCTAGCCGGGCAGCAAATCCTTCCTCATCAGGACGGTGTAAATACTTATAAAGGTCTATAAATCTTGACTCAATTGATCCATAAAGGTTCTCAAGTTCAGTTTCCCTTATATCTGTAAAAGCTGATGAAAGTTGAGTGGCGCGACGAAGAAAGTGATCAGCCTTTGAATTGATATTAATAGCTGTTTGCCATTGACCCAACTGTACTGCTAACGTAGTTAGAGTATCCCATGCAGTCTGTTCGGGTGTAACTATCGGAACCGCGCTCTTCGAACCAACTTTAATGTCACCCATGTCTTTGTTTAAGTCAGGAGTCATACATAATGACCCAATCTGAATTGAGCTCAATCCAATGGGGGGATAATTCTTGATTGGCTCAACACAGGCGTCTACAATGGTAGATAGAGAAACAGCGCTGGCCCGCAGACTATTTTCTTGAGGAATTAATTTGAGTGCTTTAGCTGCGTCTGCAAAATTCTCAATATACTGCTTCACACTTGACGCAGCGTTAGAGACAATTTCCGCGTTCTGGTTTATTCGGTCAATTACTTCAGACATTGCTTTAGCATTCTCTTCTCTCAGCATGAGATTGGAAGCTAAATCCTCTGGGTCCCAAACCCAACCGCAAAGAGGACATTCACCAGATTCATCCAAGAGAGAGATTCCGAGTCTTATCAGTTTCAATCGGGCAGCGTCTTTCATCGCTTGCGAATTAGCTTTGATGGCTTGGATGTCAATCCGCAATATAGAGTCTGCCTCTGTTACTTTAATAGTCTCAAACTGAAGTGTTGATTGAAGCGAAGCTATTTGATTTTCTATTAGTTTGGGGTTTAGGGTGGCAGCAACGCCAGTGGGGGGTGGTGGTGAGATATTATCCTTGATATTATTTGAATTAATCTCGGCTAATTGGCTCCCCCCTATCATCCGGCGAAGTTCGTTCATTTTGTCAGTCATTGCATCTTGAGTGAAAGTCTCAAGTGATAACGCGCCCTTAATACCATTTTCGGCCTCAGTGACAGCCCGCGCCGCATTCTTTTTGTCCGTCTTTGCTTGTGTAAGCACCCTACCAATGGCCTTTCGAATTGTCTCAAGTTCTTCAAGATTAAGAAGCGCCTGAACTTCAGCCGAGCGCTTGCCAGCCTGAGCAGCGACATATCTTAGGATTTCGCGTCGAGACAAAGAGTGCTGTCGTCTACCTGCCAATTCGAGTATTTCATCTAGTTGTGAAATGTCTGCCCCCTGGATATCCAACTTTTCAGGGTTAGCCATGCATCGTCTCAAAATTACATTTCCGCTCACGCCCGGAACCTGCACTACCGCCTTCACGAAAGATTGGCTTGGGTCTTTGGTGTGATCGATATGCGGTCCATGCTTGGCAAGAGTAATACCTTGCGTACCTTCTCCCAACAGTCTAGCAATTTGGCCAGTTAGGAGGAAATCAATGGCATCAACCACAGCACTTTTCCCCGAGCCGTTAGGCCCCCAAATTACGAAATTTTTACCATCTGGTTCGAGAGCAGCTTCCTTTATTCCTCTAATATTCTGAATATTAAGACTTAGAATCTTCACTGGGAGGCTCCTCTGTGTCTTTGGAATCTTCCGTGTGCGAAAGAACCTTCGCTACCCATTCAGAATCTTTTAATTTTCCTCCATCTACACCCTCTCGCAAAAGCTGTGCAGTAGCAGCATTCCCATGTTCTGCCTTTTCAAATTGGGTAATGGTATCAAATAATATTTTTTCTATGATTCCTTTTTCAGTCATTCGATTTTCTCTTCTCTTTTGTGATTGTCTGGCCCAATTGAGCCAACGTAGGGCGGGTACTGCCCGCCGTCACCCTTCGCCCCCCTAAACCTTTGATTGTGCCTATGTTAGTTGATATTCGGCTCATTGTCAAAATTTACAATTATGACCGCTCTTTTTTATTTTCGCCTTTTTCAATGCCAATCGTCCCGCCCTTTCTGGCCCCCTGCCCCCTCCCCTGATAACCTTTCCCCCGATTCTTTTACCGAACACCGCAAACTGAAAAAGATGCTGGTGGCGGGCGGGGACGCCCGCCCTACGACTAATGAACACGAATTGCGGCGGCCACGGGCCGCCCTATAATCTGCCTCTAATGAACAAACGTTGCTCTGTCTGCAACCACCCCTCCCGCACCGAGATCGACCGGGGCCTCATG
Organism: uncultured Desulfobacterales bacterium; assembly: GCA_964618815.1. Lineage (GTDB taxonomy): Bacteria > Desulfobacterota > Desulfobaccia > Desulfobaccales > 0-14-0-80-60-11 > CAZUBT01. Next base: position 6,346 of record CAZUBT010000103.1, read on the forward strand.
GCCGGGGTCTCTTACCGCAGCCTGGCCGCACAGTACGGCCTCTCCCCCTCGGCCCTCAACCTCCACACCCGGCATCTTCCTTCACCTTTTCCTCTTTTCCCCTGGTAGCCTGGCGTGATATGATTATTTTAAGGTGTGGGATGAATCGCAGAAAGCTGCTTAAGAAACTTGCTCAAGGCGATTACCGGAATGTCGCTTTTGCGGATATGGTCAATCTGGCAACCGGTTTTGGCTTCATCCTCAGTCGGACCCGGGGGAGCCACCACATCTTTTCTCATCCGGACCTTCCAGAACTGATAAATCTCCAAGAGGTTGGCGGCGAAGCGAAACCTTATTAAATTCGCCAGTTTCTTCGCCTCATCGAAAAGTATAATATTACCTTGGAGGACAAATAATGAGCGACTATCACATCAACATCTTTTATAGCGAAGAAGACGGCGGTTATATCGCTGATATTCCCGATTTGGAGTCCTGCTCGGCCTTTGGGGAGTCCCCGGAAGCCGCCCTCCTGGAAGTGGAAAAAGCCAAAGACGCCTGGCTGGAAGCCGCCCGCCAGGGGGTCAAACCTATCCCCCCACCCCGATATCGCCCCGTGATTTACCAGGTTTCCCGGTAAGGGCGGTAAAGCCTTCACTAATTTCGTCATCGCCTAAGCGGCGTTTTCTTCTTTCGCCTTCTTTTTCCCTGCCAACCGTCCCGCCCTTTCTGGCCCCCCGCCCCCTCCCCTGCTAACCTTTCCCCCGATTCTTTTTCCGAAAACCGAAAACTGAAAACTGCTTCTAATGAAAAGAATTGCGGCGGCCACGGGCCGCCCTATAATCTGCTTCTAATGAATCAACGTTGTACTGTCTGCAATCACCCCTCCCGGGCCGAGATCGACCGGGGCCTTTAAAACCGTTTTCGGTTTTCAGTTTTCGGTTTTCGGTAATAATAAATGTGAATTATCAAGAGTTACAGCGAATCACTTTGAACCTTGAACCTTGAACCTTGAACCTTGAACTTTGAACTTTGAACTTTGTACTCCCCCTCGGCCCTCAGCCGCCACACCCATCACCTCAAGCGACAACTGGCCTTCCAGGAACACCATGCCCAACAGGCCCGGCAGCAAGCCCTCCTGGACCACCTGGACCTCCTGTCCACCCGCCTGGACCGCCTCTACCACACCGCTCATTCCTATTTTCTTGAGAGGCTCCATCAATGGTGTACAGCACCCGGTAATCGCCCACCGTCAAGCGATATCTCCCCGCCTCCCCAAAGCCCTGGTACGTATTACTTCCCTTGCTTGTTGTATTTTGCCAGGGTCCTCTTGATCACGTTAATCTCTTTTTTCTGGGCGTCGCTGATACTGCTGAATTGCTCGATTTGGACCTTCGCTCCTGGAATTTTTTCCAAATGTTCAGAGATTCTCTCTCGAACCCGTCCCTTTTGAGCAATGCCCACATAATTCATATTCCCAGACTCATTTTTTATCCGATAAAGAACAGGCTTCTCATTTGGAAGCTTTTCAATGCCTTGCCTGTTGTATTTGACCGTCTTTGTGCCCATTATCTTTCTCCTTAATATTAAACGATTTACGAGTTTATTGCTGTTAGGCCGCTTTTTTCCGGGTGAAGCCCAGGTCTCTGATCTGGTCTATGAAATCATAGCCCCGGCCCTTGAACTTCAACCCTTCCGCCTCACATTCCCTTTGGTATTTGTCGTCCAGCTCCACGTGGGGGCCGCCGGGATACCGAATGGTCTTGTAATCGTCGCTCTCGATATATCTCTTCAGCGCCTCATTGATCATGGTCTGATAATTACCGCCCCCGGCCTCATGCACCCGCTGCCGAAACCAATTTAAAATTTTGGTATCTATGCGGATGGTAATCCGCGTCTTTCTGCGGTCTATGGGGGGGACAACGAGTTTTGCTTTACTGAAATCGTACTCTTTGCGCATATTCTTTTCCTTCTTTCATGGTAGCTTTCCGAGCGGATATCAATCTTATTTTGCCGGGCCGATGGGTGTAAACCACAACCAAAAGCCTTCCTAAGCCATCCATGCCGAGCGTCACGAATCTTTGTTCGCCCTCCGCATCACGGTCATCTCTGGGTATATTCGGGTTGTCGAAGACTTGCACCGCATCGGCAAAGTCAATTCCATGAATTCTTTTATTTTCCCGTGCTTTGGCTAGGTCCCATTCAAATTCCACGCTCTAATTGTATGTACATTTAAAATATTTGTCAAGATATTATTGTATGCACATAATCGGGCTTTAAAATGAACGCATTAATTTTCTTAACATTCGGTATAGTCGTTAGGTATGCATAATTCCCCGCCAATCGTCCCGCCCTTTCTGGCCCCCCGCCCCCTCCCCTGCTAACCTTTCCCCCGATTCTTTTACCGAACACTAAAAACTAATAGCTGAAAACGGCTGTTAGCGGGCGGGGACGCCCGCCCTACGACTAATGAACCAGAATTGCCGCGGCCACGGGCCGCCCTATAATCTGCTTGGAAAAGTTCCTCAAGGCTTGTGTAGGACACCCGCCCCCGGGTGTCCCGGCACAGGCTGGAAAGCCTGTGCCACCAAGCTTTTCATTGTTTTGAGTGAGCCGACGGGTCAGGCGCGTCTGTTCCGCAACTTCCCCGCCTCACCCCGAAATAACCCGCAAAACCACCGCCTTACCCACAACCCCCCCGCGGCACAAAGCGGCACAGTTGCGGTACAACCCCGCCTGAGAATATTGCGAACCGGATTTTGGTGGAAGGAGCTGGAGGCTGGTGGGACAGGCTTTCCAGCCTGTGAGGGCCCCCGAACCTTACTTGGCTTTCGGGGTTTCTTGTCCGGTCAGGCGCAGGAATTCTTGGAGGAGTTCTTCTTGCTTGGGCGTGAGCCCGGTGGGGGTCTTGAGTTCCATTTCCACCACCAGATCACCCCGGTGGCTGCCCCGGAGGCCGGGAAGGCCTTCACCGGGGATGGAGAATCTGGAGCCGGGTTGAGTGCCCGGAGGGATGGCCAGGCGAGCGGGGCCCTGGTTGAGGGTGGGAACTTGCACTTCCGTGCCCAGGGCCGCTTCCACGAAGGAAAGGGGGGCCCGGTAGAGCAGATCCTGGCCCTGGCGGCTGAACCGGGGATGCGGGGCAATATGCACCTCGATATAGAGGTCTCCCGGGGGGCCGCCCAGGGTCCCGGCCTCCCCTTCTCCCCGGAGGCGCAGCCTGGTGGCTTCATCCACTCCCGGGGGAATGCGCACCTGCATCCGCTTCTTTTCCTTGATCAGGCCCTTGCCCCGGCAGGTCTTGCAGGGGGAAGCCACCAGGCTGCCGGTCCCCCGACATTGGGGACAGGTATTGAAGACCCGGAGCATGCCTTTGGACTGGCTGATCTGGCCCCGGCCGCCGCAGCGGTCGCAGGTCTCCAGACTGGTGCCGGGTTCCAGGCCGTTGCCCCCGCATTTCCGGCAATTGACCCGGCGTTCCACCACCAGGCCGGCGTCTTTCCCCTGGACCACCTCCTCCAGGGTGAGGACCACCTGCTGCCGAAGGTCGGCTCCCGCGGCGGGCCGGGGAGTCTTGCCCCGAGGCCGTCCGAAGCTGAAGAAGTCTTCGAACATCTCCCCGAAGCTGCCGAAGATGTCGTCAAAACCGCTGAACCCGCCCGTATCCATGCCGGCCAGCCCGGCGTGGCCGTACAGGTCATACAGATGCCGTTTTTCGGAATCGGACAGGATTTGGTAGGCTTCGGAAACGCGTTTGAATTGCTCTTCCGCGATGTGGTCACCGGGATTGCGATCGGGATGGTACCTGAGGGCCAGCCGCCGGTAGGCGCTCTTGATCTCCTCCACCGCGGCGTGGCGGGAAACTCCCAGGGTCTCGTAAAAATCATCCATGCTTACGCCCCCGCCCCCTTGAGAATCCCGTAATCACTAGTTTCCCTGCTTAATTTGTCATAATTGTTATCATCCTCCGGAGGGTTGTCAAGCCTTGGGCCATCAGGTTTCAGCAGTTAGCGGGAAGCGGTGCGCGGTAAGCAGTGAGCAGTGAGGGGCAAGCAGTGGCCAGTAACCGGTGGGCGGTGGGCGGTGGGCTTCCTATGAATTGGATTCAAAAAACCGAGACCCGTCATTCATGGGCCTATGGGCAACCCGTAAGTTATGAAAAGTCCTGATGGGCATACTCCTAACTTTGATGGCCTGGTAAAAAGTCAAACTGCTATTTTTAACTGC
>CAZUBT010000104.1:0-10526 GCA_964618815.1 uncultured Desulfobacterales bacterium
CTGGAACCAATTTGTCACCCAGGGACCTTGACTTGAAAGACAGTCGCTACGTTTTGATACCTTTTGAATGCGAATCGGTATTATCAGGTTCTCGCCCAGGGGAAGTCTTTGGTTTCCGGTTTCCTTTTCTCTGCCTGGAAAAGTTTCGAGTTTCGAGTTTCAAGTTTCAAGTTCGTGGGGGGGGCCTCCATGCCCGCCTGAGTAGGGTGCACACTGCGCACCAATAAAAGCGCGCCCCTTTTTCAGGCTTTTTTAGTGAGCCAACGGCTCATGAGGGGCTGCTGGGAAGAGTTCCACGTTGCCGCGAAAAGATGCAACACCGAGCAGTAGTGTCCGGCAGGGATTTTGCACTTAGTGTTAATGGGGTACATTGACATTATGTAGCCGCAGGCTTTAGCCTGCGCCTGCACAGGCTGGAAGCCTGTGCCACCAAAGCTTTTTCTGATGAAGATGGGCTCCTGGGAAAACCAAGGACATCATGTCCAGACATCTAGGGTGGGCACGGCAAGCCCTGCCCCTACAAAACGAAATTACTTTTGGCAATCGCCGTAGCCCTTCTTTCCGTGGGAGTCTAGGCAGGGGGGCGCCGCTGCGATTAACTAAGCCCAAAATGAGAAAGGCGGGGAAAGTCCCACCTTTCTCGCGACTCATGAAGGTTCCGGCCCGGCCTTCAGCGCGGGCCGGGGGCCCGGCTACTGCACCCCACCGGAACCCTTGGGAACGCCTCCTAAAGAAGGCATGAGTTTTTTCGGGACCAGGATATAAGTTTCGTTGTTGCTGCCTCGGGCCAGAATCTCCCCCGGGTCATTGATGTCGTAGGCATAATTAAGGACCACGCCCTCCGGCAGGTCCACCACCAGGCTGTTGAGGTCCAGCCCCCCGGTTTGCGCGGTCCAGAAAAAGGCGCGGTCAATATCATCCAGACGGAAGTACCCCACCACCTGGCCCCAGTTATTGACCCGTGGTCCCCAGCTGTAGTCGGAGCCTGGGGGGCTCAGGTTCACCATGCCCCGCTTGGGGGTCCAGGCAAAGGCGTGGTTCTGCCCGTTCTCGTCGATTGCTGAACCTCCCACCACCATGCCCTGGTTATTGATCATTTGGGATTGGCTCCAGTTTCCTCCCAGGGTGCCCAAATCTTGCATGCCCCCTTTGGCGGTCCACAAAAAGGCGTGGTAGTTACTGTCGCCGCTGGTGTAGGAGTAGCCTACTACCTGGCCCCGGTTGTTGATGGCCTGGGCATAGCTATAGGAGCCTTCCAGGGTGCCCAGGTCCTGCATGCCCCCTTTGGCGGTCCACAAAAAGGCGTGGTGGGTACTGTTGCCGATGAGGGAGGAGTAGCCCACTACCTGGCCGGACTTATTAATACATCCGGCCCAGCTATAGTCGCCTCCCAGGGTACCCAGGTCTTGCATGCCCCCTTTGGCGGTCCACAAAAAGGCGTGGTGGTTACTGTTGCCGCTGGTGTAGGAGGCGCCTGCTACCTGGCCCCGGTCGTTGATGGCCTGGGCCCAGCTATAGTTGCCTCCCAGGGTGCCCAGGTCCTGCATGCCCCCTGCGGCGGTCCAAATAAAGGCGTGGTGGTTACTGTTGCCGCTGGTGTAGGAGTAGCCTGTTACCTGGCCCCGTTGGTTGACGGCCGCGCTCCAGCTATAGTTACCCCCCAAAGTGCCCAGGTCCTGGGGGCCGACTGTCCTGTCCCAGAAGAAGGCATGATAGTAGCCGCCAGGGGCGTATGAGTATCCTGCCACCTGGCCCCGCTCATTGAGGGACTGGCCATAGCTCCAGTCGCCGCCCAGGGTGGGCACCTCCACCGCCGTGAACTGTGGGGCCGCGGCTAGGCTGCCGGCCAGGCAGAAAAGCGCCCCCAGGGTCAACACCATTACCCGCCAACTTGCTCTTTTCATGGTAGTCTCCTTGGTTTTCGGCCTTCCGGATCTTTTTGTTCGTCCCTAAACCAAAAGGGGAAGGTGTCTGAAATGGTTAGCACGCAATAACAATTCGCCATCAAACGTATTTTTTCGTAGGGGCGAATCTTGTATTCGCCCTAAATTGGTGGGCGAACACAAGGTTCGCCCCTACATTTTGATACCTTTTGAATGCGAATTGGCATAAGTCCAATCATCTGCCCAGGTCCGCTGGTCAAAAAGTAAACTTACCCATGGAGAGGATGCAGGCGATTTCCTCTTATGGTTTTAGCAAGCAATAATCCTGCCAGACGATTGGTTTAGCCTATCTATCCGGTAAACCATAGAATATTCAAAAGTTGACAAAGGTTCTTATAATCCATTGTCAGAAATTTCTGACAACTCTTTTAACATATTGTAAAAATTTCCGAACTAACCGGTGGCCGGCCCCACTGCCGCGGCCCCGAAGTTCCTCAGCGCGGTATCAACTTTCGCCTGCAGCGGTGTAAAGTATATGAGCCGAGATTAGGCGGCAGCCTTGGCCACCGCGGTTAAAAAAGGGGTTTGAACCCTCCATCCGGGGGGTGATCCCGCATAAATTTATCTTGTTGAAGCCTGTTCGTCTTGCCTAGAGCAAGTTAGCACAAATTTACTTCATGATATATCTTTTTTATACAGTTTTTTACATACCTTCCCCTTGGTGCGGATATCTTTGGTGGGGCGGCGATCTATGAACCCAGGGCCGGCGCCGCCCACCACCCAGGAGCCGTGAGCAGCAGTCAAAGAGTCGTCCCGGCGCATTCCGATTTTGCTCCTTACCGCTCACTGCTTACTGCTTGCCGCCCTCCCCTCAAACTCCCCTTCCCACCCCTGAAACAATAGGGGCGACCTGTTAGGTCGCCCCTATTGTGGTTGGCCGTTTTGTCAGAGAGGTTTGATATATTTTTCTCTAGTTCCCCCTGGAAATGAGAAATTTAAGGGAAAACCGGAAGGTTAAGCGTATCAGGTTTAACCGTGGATATAAAAATTGGTAGAGGTACAGGAACTCCATTTATCCGCACCGAAATACCTCCACCTCCTCCATTCAAAGGGGATAAGCTCCCATCCAGGCTGATAAAATTTTCCCTGGCCTGTGGCGCCCGGGGTCTTCGAACCTTGAACCTTGAACTTTGAACTTTCAACTTTCAAAGGCGAACCCTTACGGCATAAGAGGAAAATTGAGCGCACTCGCTGGAACCACCACGATGGGAACTGCAACAGTTGTTCCCCAACCTCCATTAAAGCTCCCCCGGACAGTAGTGCCACCACCCGTGGGGAAAAGGGTGCCCTCCAGGTTAAAGAAACCGTTACTGCCGGCGAATTCCATAGTGCCGCTAAGACAGAATATGAAAGCCGCGCCGTTGACATATCCGTAACCGCCTATGGGGTATTGCAAGTTGGCATCAGTGGAATCAAAGGTGGCGCCGGAAAGATCGTAAAATTTGGTCGTCCTGTTGAGCGTCTTGACGCTGCCGGTCTGTTTGATGGCGAGGATCGTATACACGTTGGGATCATTCTGCCACTGAAAGGCCAGAGACTTGGGCGGCCAGGCCGCGGCCTGGGCCACGGCGGCCAAAGATACGGACAAAGCCAGGATTACCAGAACCATCAATCTCTTTTTCATGGTCTTCTCCTTTAGCTAAGTTGATAATGGATCATTGAGGACTTCCCCATGAGAGGGATACCATCCACGGCTACCTGCATGGGAAGAGATGGGAAAGAGTACGGTTGCCAGCCTCACCGGGAAATTGCCAGAGGGTGGTGGGGTAAGAGAAGTTTTAATGATTATTGTTTAAAAAATGAAACAATATTTAAAGAATTCGATTCTTACTTTTAATTAAAAAAACACAAGATCGAGACTTTGTCAATATTTTATTTAAACTATAGAAAGGAGGGTTCGGAAAGACGAGTATGAACAGTAAAGGGCGGGCGGGCTGACCGCAATTATTGTATGCCTGCAATTCCTCTCTGTGAGGGCGCGACTGCCCCTTATTCCTCCACTAATTTCGCCAACCGGGGAAAAGCGGCCGCCAAACCCGCTGGCAGCGTGGTCCTTTTCCTCAGGAGCATATGTTCTAGTTCCAGCCCATTGGCCACCGCCTGGCCCCCGGGGTGGTTATTGAAAATCACGTAAACTTCCGAAGCTTTCTCCTGTAACTCCCGCACCCGCTCGGCCAGGTCCTCCAGTTCCTCCGGCGAGTAGAGGTAATCATACCGGGCCTGGCGGTCTTCCCCGAATTCGAACCAGGCATCCTGGCGCCGCCCGTGGAGGCGCAGATACCCGATGGAACCGGTGACCCAGCGGGTGGCCCCCATGGGATAGGACACCAGGGGCTGGTCGATGTTGCAAAAATTCAGGCCCACCTCCTGCAAAAACTCCCGCACCGCCCGCTGCTGCCAGGAGCGGTGGCGCACCTCCACGGCCAGGGGAAATTCCGGCAGCACTCCCTTTAGCTTCACCAGGTAAGCGCGGTTTTCTTGGGTATTGTGAAAGGAATAGGGGAATTGGGCCAGGAGCACCCCCAAGCGCCCCCCCGTCAGCAGGGGTTCCAGACCTTCCCGGAACTGGTTTAACTCCGGGGCGTCCAGGCGGCGCGCATGGGTAAAGACCTGCAAGAGCTTGGCGGTGAAACGGAAATCCGGGGTCCCGGCCACCGCGTCCAGCCAGCGCCGGGCCTGGTCCGGGGTGATGGGCCGGTAAAAGGTGACGTTGATCTCCACCACCCCGAAGAGGGAGGCGAGAAAGGCCAGGCGCTCGGTCCCTTTGACCCCCCGGGGATACACCACCCCCTGCCAGTCGGGATAATCCCACCCCGCGGGCCCGATGAGCAGTTTTCTGTTTTCTGTTGGTCTCGGTAAGGGTGGGCATCTTTCCAGATAATACAGTTTTCGGTTTCCTTTAAAAAGAATTAGGATATCAAGTTGTTACGATTATAAAGGAACCTGATATAAAACCGCTAATTAAAATTTTTAAAAGGGATCAGGAAGGAAACTAACATGAATCGGGGGTTCGGAAACAGAAAACAGAAAACGGAAAACAGAAAACAACTTTACCCGGCTTGCAGCTCTTCCCTAGCCAACACCGCCCTCAAAGCCATCAATGCCACTTCCAGTTGCTCATCATCCGGCTCCAGCGCGGTGAGTCGCTGGGTGGCCAGCCCCGGCCACAGGAGGATGCGGGCCAGGGGGCTGTTGACGTGGCGGCCGCCCCAGCGGATGATTTCGTAAGAAATGGCCGCGATGGGGAACATCAGACCTACTTTGATGATCACCTGGAGGAGATTATTGAGCAGGCCGGTTTTGGTCAACGGGGGAAACATCGGGAAAAACACGGTGAACACCAGGAGGCTCACCAGCAGGACCACCAGGATAAAGGAGGTGCCGCAGCGGGGGTGGCAGGTGGTGTGGCGCCGGGCCTGGTCCACTTCCAGGGGTTCCCCGGCCTCATAGGTGCAGATGGATTTGTGTTCCGCGCCGTGATATTCGAAGACCCGGCGGATGTCCCGGAAAAGAGAGATGCCCCGGATGTACAGCAGGATAAAGGCGAGCTTGATGATACCGTCGATGATATGAAAGGTGAAGTCCGCGGGGGTCAGCGGGCGGCCGATGAGGTAACCCGCCAGGCCGCTGAGCCAGTGGGGCAGGAACCCGAAGATCACAAAGGCCAGCAGGAACGCGCCTCCCAGGGTGAGGGCGATGCTGCCCCAACCCAGGGGCGCCTCTTCTTGACCCTCTTCTTCCAGGGCCGCCTGGGCCGAGAAGGTGAGGGCCTTGACCCCGGTGACCATGGCTTCCATGAGGATCACCGGCCCCCGGAGAAATGGCCGCTTCAGCAGCGGATAGTTATCCGCCAGAGAATTATAGGGCTCATCTTTGAGGGCCACGGTGCCGTCGGGACGCCTCACCGCGATGGCCATGGCGTGGGGGGAGCGCATCATCACGCCCTCCAGCACCGCCTGGCCGCCCACCGGCAGGGAAGGTTCGCCGTGCTGCATCAGGACTTCTCGGCGGCTTTCTTCTCCTCCAGGTGGGCGTATTTCCGCCGGAAGCGCTCCACCCGCCCTGCAGTATCCATCAGCTTTTGCTTGCCGGTGAAAAAGGGATGGCATTGGGAACAGATCTCCACCCGGATATTCTCCTTGGTGGAACCGGTGGCAAACTCGTGGCCACAGGCGCACCGCACCGTGGTCCGGATATAATTGGGATGTATGTCTTTTTTCATGAAAGTATAACTCCGATTCTTTGGCAACTTAATCTTATAAATATATCTCATTAATCAAAAAAAACCAGTGAAAATTTTCCGGTGATAAAGCTATCGACGGGGGCCGGGATAACCAGGAACCATAGGGCGGCCCGTGGCCGCCGTCATTCGGCGTGCACGGCACGCCCTATGGTTTCCCGGGTAAACTCCCGGCGCCAACTATTAAAATGACATCTCATTTCTGACAATCCGCACAGAAAAAAGTGCTGCGCCCCGCCTGGGTGAGGCGCTCAATGGGCCGGCCGCAGCGCCCGCAGGGCTCGCCCTCCCGGCCATAGACCTTCAGTTCCAACTGAAACAACCCCTGTTCCCCCCGGCTGTTGAGATAGTCGTTTATCGTGGTGCCGCCTTTGCGGATGGCGGCCCGGAGGATGCGCCGGGTTTCTTTCAGCGCCCGGTCCCATTGTTCCAGGGACAGGCGGGAGACCGGCGCGGCGGGATGAATCCCCGCGGCAAAGAGGATCTCGCACGCGTAAATGTTGCCGATGCCGGCCAGCATCCGGCTGTCCAGCAGGAAGTTTTTCACCGGCCGGGAGCGCCCCCGGGCCGCCTGCGCCAGCCATGCCGGGGTGGCCTGCCTGGAAAACGGCTCCCGCCCCACCTGATCCAGGGGATAGGGCCTTGCTCCCGGCGGGAAGATTAGGACCTGTCCGAAGCGGCGGGTGTCCTGAAAGCGGAGTTCCAGGCCGCCTTCCAGGTCAAAGATCAGGTGCACGTGGGGCAGGGCCGGGGAGGGGGGCGGGCCCAACATCAGCCGTCCGGTCATTCCTAAGTGGATGAGCAGGGTGGCGCCCCCTTCCAGTTCAAAAAGGAGATATTTGCCCCGGCGCCGGAGAGCCATAAGGCGCCGCCCCTCCAGCCACCGGCGCAATTCTGTTAGGGAGGATTGCCGGCGCAAGGCTTTGTCCCCCCCGCGCACCGTGAGGAAGCGGCGCCCCTCCAATTCCGGCGCCAGACCCCGGCGGATGACTTCTACTTCGGGCAGTTCAGGCATTTTTCTTGGTTTTCGGTTTTCGGTTTTCGGTTTTCGGCATTATGAAATCGTTATGCATGGTCTCATCCTTATACGGTTTCTGAGGGCGTGGTTTTGGGACGGTAAAGAAGTCTGGCTGGAGGCGTGAGACGGGGCGTTATTATACCAAGCTCGGTTTCCGATGCAACCAACTTAAGTTTCAACTTGCTGATAATCCTGGTCTTTTTAACCGAAAACCGATAACCAAAAACCCCTTAAAAAAGCATGTCAATAAAGCGTTCGTGGTATTCGTTCAGTTCCTTGTGGCATTCGCCGCAAAACAGGCGCACTTCCCCCTGGATCTCTGAATCGTCGCTCACCGCGGAGAAGCTGCCGTCTTCGTTCTGCACGTAAAAGGTGGTAAGGGTCACACCTTCGGCAACTTCGTAAAAATCCGCGTCATTACCGCAAAAGGGACAGGCGATCTTCATTTGCCCACTTCTTGTTGCACTATCTGCTTGATGTCCTGGTGGTACAAGGTATTGCGTGGCTCCAGTTTTCGGGCCTGGCCCATTTCAATGGCGGCCCGCTTAAATTGCTGTTTGGCCACCTTTTTCTTGCCCTGGCCTTCATAGATCAAGCCCTGGTGGATAAACAGCTTGGCCAGATAAAAATGGGTCCGGGCACTCCGGGGATTCAGCTCGTTGGAGTTCTGCAATTGCTGGCGGGCATCTTTATATTTCTTCTGATGATAGTAAATGATTCCCAGGTTGCGCAGCAGAACGGGGCGGGATTCTTTATCTCCATGTTTATTCATGGCTTTCAGGAGCAACAACACCAGGCGGGCCATGGTCTCCTGGTCCTGGAGCACGGCATCGCCGTTGCCCAGCAGGCGGTCGCTGAGCGCCGCGGCTTCCGTGGGCGTCAGATCCCGGCGCTGCAACGCCTCTTTAAGCAGCATCTGGTCGGGGGTGCCCCGAGGAGCTGTGGGCTCCACCGAAGCCACATCCGGAGGCGAAGATACGGGCGGCGGCCCGCCGCATCCCGCCAGGGCCCCCAGCACGATGGCCAGCCCCAATATGAGCCTGATTCCGTTAATCAACCCTGGCCTCACTTATCAGGAATTGAGGAACTTGTATCCCATCCGCCGAGGTTCCGTCAACCCCTTTTTCTCCGTCCCCGGGACGCGGGGCGCCTGAAATTCGGGTCATTCTCGGAGGTATTGGAAACCCTTGCGATAAACCTGACGACTGATACTGGCGGGCTTCAAGCATTTAATGAAGTGGTCGGCCAGCCGGTCCGCCTGGTCGTGGTCGCCGCAAGTGAAAATATCCAGAACCAGGTAACCATATTCCGGCCAGGTATGAAGGGAAATATGGGATTGGGCTAAGAGGGTGAATCCGGTAACCCCATGGGGGTCAAATTGATGGAACCTGGAACCCAGGTTGGTCAGCCCGTAACGCTTCACCGCGGTCTTGATGGTCTGATGCAAGTACTTACGGGAATTAATCTTTTCCGGATCGCAGCCGAAAAATTCCAACATCAGGTGGTATCCGTCGGGCCGCGGATTCTGGACCAAGAGCTCCCGTTTCATGGGCAAACCCTCCCTTGAAAAAGGTTTTTGGTCAGGGAGTTACCTCCCCATCCCTGCCACCCCCTTATATCTTGGGTCTGACAACATCTTATTTAATTTATTGAAAATTTGCCGGAGTGTCAATGGAAAACTCATGCGGAGCCCTCCTTTACAGGGCGATTCCGATTCAACCATCAGGGGGCGCATCCGCCCTTCTTGACACGCCGGACCTCCGGGATGATAATGGGAATAATACCGTTTTCGGTTTTCGGTTATCGGTTTTCGGTTTAAAAGACCAGGATTATCAGCAAGATGAAACTTAAGTTGGTTGCATTGGAAACAGAACTTGGAATAACTTGATAGAGTTGCAAATGGTTAGGAGGATTGTATGGTTGGCGGTTTAGCGGGTTGGCTATGCCATTTGCAGCCTGGATTCCATAGCCGACAGCCAAAGTCTGAGATTCAAGAGACGAAACCTAACCCGGACAAGCCGGAACCAAAAACCTTCAAAGATTTACCACAAAGGCACAAAGGACACCAAGGAACACCAAGAAATATTTTTCTCTTTGTGAACCTTTGTGTTCTTTGTTTCTTGGTGGTTAATTTTCTGCCTACCGAACACGGAAAAACCGGGACCAAAAGGTTTTTAGCTAATTTTTTGCCAGAAAAAGCACGAAGCATAGAAATAAGTTACTAATGGCTAAACCGCCCAACCGCTTGGGCTCCAACCGTAACCTACCCAAAAGGGGAAAGTCATGGAACTGCTATTCCGCCCCCGGCGCCTGCGGCGTCGGGAACCTTTGAGAAATATGGTGCGGGAGACCCATCTCCGGCCTGAAGATTTCATTTATCCCATGTTCGTGGCCCCCGGCAAAGGGGTGCGGGTCGAGGTTCCCTCTATGCCCGGGGTCTTCCGCCTGTCGGCGGATAACCTGGTCCAGGAAGCCCGGGAACTGGTGCGCCTGGGCCTCCCCGCGGTTTTGCTGTTCGGCCTGCCCCAGAAGAAAGACGATACCGGCAGCGAAGCTGCGTCCCCCCGGGGCGCGGTGCAGCAGGCGGTGCGCCGGCTCAAAAAGGAAGCGCCGGAGTTAGTGGTGATCACCGACGTCTGCCTGTGCGGCTACACCTCCCACGGCCACTGCGGCCTCATCCATAAGGGGGAGGTGGACAACGACGCCTCCCTGGAAGTCCTGGCCCAGGTGGCCGTGTCCCACGCCGAAGCCGGGGCCGACATCGTCGCCCCTTCGGATATGATGGACGGACGCATCGCGGCCATCCGGGAGGCCCTGGACGAGCGCGGCTTTGAGATGACTCCCATCCTCTCCTACGCGGTGAAATACGCCTCCAGCTTCTACGGGCCTTTTAGGGATGCGGCGGAGTCCGCCCCCGCGTTCGGCGACCGCCGGGCCTACCAGATGGACCCGGCCAACGTCCGGGAAGCCCTCAGGGAGGCCGCCCTGGATGTGGAGGAGGGGGCCGACATCATCATGGTCAAGCCCGCCCTGCCGTACCTGGATATTATCGCCCACCTACGCCGGGAATTCGACCTGCCCCTGGCCGCCTACCAGGTGAGCGGCGAGTACGCCATGATCAAGGCCGCGGCGAAGCGGGGCTGGCTCAACGAAGACGCGGTGATGCTGGAATCCCTGCTGGCCATCAAACGCGCCGGCGCGGATTTGATCTTGACGTACTTTGCCAAACAGGCCGCGGCTCTTTTGATAAGATAAATAACCAATTTTGAAGGGAGGACCGGGGGACATTTTTCGTATTTTTCGTAAGGGGTCCCCCGCCCTCCCC
>CAZUBT010000105.1:0-10477 GCA_964618815.1 uncultured Desulfobacterales bacterium
GGTGCAGTTAAAAATAGCAGTTTGACTTTTTACCAGGCCATCAAGGTTCAAAGTTCACAGTTAATAGTTAATAGTTAATAGTTGGGGCTGACATGAATTTCTCATAATTTATGGGTGGACCAAAGGCCCAGGTGCGACTGTATTGATGATTTGGGGGAGGAGCTATGGTCCCGTCTCATGAGCCTCTTGTAAAATTAACCTAGGTTTATGGGTCCGCAGGCTTTAGCTGTAAAGGTCCCCCGGCCATGCCGCCGGTATGTGCAGCACCGCCGCCCCTGGCGGTGTATCCGGAGGGGACAGCCGAGGGCGGCTGTCCTACATTTCTTGGATAACTTGCCCACAAACCGGCAGGAAACGGAATTTTGCAAAAAGCTCCCATGAAAACCTTATTCATATCTTAGTCATTTAATTCCCCCTCCCTTGAAGGGGGAGGGAAAAAGACAATTCCTTTAAACAAGGTATTTCAGGGACGCGATACCAGGGGCCGATGGCCCCTGCCCTCCCATCACTCCTTCCCCGTCTCCACCACATAAATCTCCGGCAGGGTGCGGTCGTGTTCGCCGCAGTCCAGGCCGTATCCCACCAGGAAGCCTTTTTCCACCACAAAGCCTACGTAGTCCAGGGGGACTTCCACTTCCCGGCGTTCCCGTTTGTCGATGAAGCAGCAGATCTTCAGGGACCGGGGATGGTGTCCCGCCAGGTGGCGCAGCAGAAAATCCATGGTGAGGCCGGAATCCACGATGTCTTCTACGATGAGGACATCTCGGTCCTTCAGGGGTGCTTCCACATCCTTGGTGATGTGCACTTCCCCGGAGCTCTCGGTGCCCTTGCCGTAGCTGGCCAGGCGGACGAAATCCACTTCCACCGGGAAATCTAGGGCCCTCACCAGGTCCGCCATAAAGATGAACACCCCCTTGAGCACCCCCACCATGACCAGGTCCCGCCCCTGGTAGTCCCGGCTGAGGCGCTCCCCCAACTCCTGCACCCGCCGGGCGATGGCTTCCCGGGAAATGAGGCAGCGCTTGTGAGCTTGCATGATTTTCCCCTTTAATCTGTTAAACATAAGCAAAGCGTGGGGGGATTGTCAAACCCTTTTGCCGCATTGTGATACCGAGGTGCAACCAAAGAATTACAAAACGCTATCGTGGGGGCGCGCCTATGCGTACGCCCAAAGCGGGCGAACACAAGGTTCGCCCCTACGAAAAATAAACGTTTGAGGGCGAATTGGTATGAGTTCTAATCAGCTCCAGTTTCCCACCCTCATAATTGGAATAACCCATTCATAATCCGCTGGATAAGCCCATCATAAAAGGAAATCCAGGGTAGTCGCCCTCGCCGGCTCGCCCTCGCCGGTTCGACATCTCCGGCCCTGCCTGAAGAACGCTGGCCCCGGGGCCTCAAATTATGACTCTCCTCAATTCCGTGATATATTTCAATTTCCCGAGGGGCCTTCCTTACGGGGGGCCGGCCATCAAGGCGCGCCTCCGGCGTTGGCTAATTCGAAACCTGAATCACCTAGGAGGAAAAATGTACGACGTCTGGGAGGTGGTATTGCGGTTGGTTCTGGCCTCATTCCTGGGCGCCTGCGTGGGTCTGGAGCGGGAAGTTCACGGCCGGCCTGCGGGGTTGCGCACTTATCTCATCCTTTCTTTGGGCTCATGCCTGATTATGGTGGTATCAGAATACCTGGCGTTGGATTTCCACGCCAGATTCCCGGGATTACCCATTCAGTTCGATCCCGGCCGTATTGCCGCCCAGGCCGTCACCGGCATCGGTTTTTTAGGGGCCGGGGTCATCCTCCGTTACAAGGACACCGTCCGGGGTCTGACCACCGCGGCCTGCGTCTGGACCGTGTGCGCGGTGGGGCTGGCCGTGGGAGGGGGTTTTTATCTCATCGGTACGCTGGTGACGGCTCTGACCCTCCTGTCCCTCCTGGGATTGAAGGCCCTGGAAAAGCGTATGCGGAAAGACTGGTATCAGCAAATGGAGATTGTCTCGGACGATGTTCCCGAGTTTCTGGGCCGTATCCAAGAAATTTTGGCCAGGCATCAGTTTAAAATCTTGAATTCCGGTCTGCGGCGGGACCTGTCCACAAAAGAGATGATAGCTTCTTTTTCCTTAATGCGCCGCACCGTCCACCCGGATCGGAAAGTCCTGCAGGAAATCTTCGAAATGGAAGGGGTGAAGCGGGTAAATTTGGAGTACTGAGAACGCTTGTCACAGCAACCGCCGTTTCCTTTGGGACCCAACCAAGCATGACCATGGGCCTTGGCCTATTCTCCGGGGCTCTATGCCTCCGTGGTGAAGTTTTAACCACAGAGACACAGAGGACACAGAGAAAAACCAAAGACCGAAAACCGTTTTCATCTCAGGGCAGGGGAGGGGTGGACCATTCAGCGGCCATGGTGGTCCTGGCACGGGCGGTGTTGATATTGGTGAGCGTCCCTCCCCACAGGGTGATAATCCCGGGAAGCAACACCAGATTGGTGGGGATATCCCTCACCTCTATATAAAACTTGGGGGGAGTTACCGACAGGTCCCACTGGTAGAAGAAATTGACATTCAGGGTCAGGACAATAGGCTGGCCTTGCGCGTCCTGGATATTAAACTTAGTGAGATAATTCTGGACGGTTTGCCGGACTTGAGTGACCGTTTGGGCCGCGGCGCCGCCGGTCCCCGCCTTGGCCGCGTATCTGGCCCCTTCCCGGGTGGCGTTGGTGAGGACCTGCTGCTCCCAAAACAGCCTGCCCAGGTCCACGACCCCGGCCACCACCAGCAGCAGGAAGGGCAGGACTATGGCCATCTCGATGATGACATTGCCGCGTTCCCGGGTAGCGGCGGCAAGGGGATTTGATATTTTATCCAGCAGCATGGGTTAGATAAATGGGTTTTGCCCTTCTTAGACGGCAGCAGCCTGAAGGGTTCCCATAGACCCCGGTATTTAAGTTCCAGGAGAGCTTCGGGAAAAAACCACCCTCTCCCTCTTAGACTAGTTTCGGTTGAACCGGGGCAGGGCTTAAATGGCGGGAGGATTTGTTGACCAGGGCACGGCAAGCCGTGCCCCTACAAGAGATAAAAGACCTGTTCTTCCTGGCAGGACCTTATTGCGTAATGGTATTTCGGAAACAGACCGCTTATCCGGTTTTGCGCCTCAAATGCTGCCAACAAGACCGGTAACTTCTTGATAATCCAATTTCTTTTTACAGAAAACCGAAAACCGAAAACAGAAAACAGAAAACGGCGCTAGGCGGCGCGGTATTCCTGGAAGACGCGGTCAGGCGGTTCCAGGGTAAGACGCACCTTAAGCTGATGATGCGTTTCCCAGGCATCGTCCTGGTTGGGGCTCTCCACGATGAGGGCCGGCCGTTTCAGTCTGCTGGGGATATAGAAAAAATTGGCCGCAAACACCGCGGTCTCAAAGAGATTCTCACCCTTGCGGATGGTGGACACCACATAGCGTTGCCGGGTGAAGCGATTCTTGATTTTAGTAAATAAGCCTTTGGGTTTCAGCAAAACGCCACCTCGAACATCTCCTACCGTTTTCGGTTTTCTGTAAAAGAAATTGGATTATCAAGAAGTTACCCGTCGTGCCGGCAGCATTTAAAAGGTAACATGGTATCAGGAAGACTCTACCTTTTTCTTGACTTTTTTCTTTTTACTAGTCTTTTTCTTTTCAGGCACAGCCCCGGCGTTGCCCATCACCACCTTGGCCTTGCGGGCCCGCACTTTGGACTTGCCCGGGGCCGCGGCATACTTGCCGGTGTGTTTCTTGGCGAACCAGAGCTGTTCTTCCGCGGGAGGCAGCTTGGCAATGGGGGAACCGCTCAACTCAAAGCCTTTTTCAATCAAGGGGCGCAGGTCCGCCCACTTTTTCTGACTGCCCATCATGGCGATGATGATGGCCTTGTCGCCGTTTTGGAACTGGCCCACATAGGTATGCCGGGAGGCCCGGGTGAAGCCGGTCTTGCCCGCCACCGCCAGGGGGGTGGTGAAGAGAAAACGGTTATGATTCCGGAGTTCCCGGTCTCCCTGGATGGTGTAATACTTGGAGGACATGATCTTGGCCAACTCCGGGTTGCCCATGGCCTTCCGGAACAGCAGCGCCAGGTCTTGGGTGGTGGTGAATTGATTATCCGCGGGCAGTCCGTTGGCAGTGGCCAAAGTGGTGCGGTACGCGCCCCATTGCCGCACCTGCTGGGTGAGCTGCCGGGCGAATTCGTCCTCGCTGCCGCTCACTTTCTCCGCCAGCGCCCGGGCCGCGTCATTGGCCGAGGAGAGCATCAGGGCATAGAGCAGCTCCTTGACCGTAAAGACTTCCCCGGGCTTGATGTTGATCTTGGAGGCCGGAGCGGCCGCGGCCGTAGAGCTCACCTGCACTTTATCGTCCATCCGGAGTTTTTCCATCACCAACATGGCGGTCATGACCTTGAGAGTGCTGGCGGGCGGCAAAAACATCTGGGGTTGTAAGGACAGGAGAATCTGGCCGCTCTTGGCGTCCATGATGACAAAGGATTTAGCGGAGATGTCCAGACCTTCCTCGGCCGCCGCCCCTCCTACCGGCAGCAGCGCCACCCACATTACCAGCAGCCCGGCTATTAATATTTGCAAGATCATACCGCTCCGGATACCTGAGGTGTCGGCCCCGGCCATTGCCGGAACCGCGGTCTCGAACCTTCCCGGATACTATATGCTAAATCCCGGGGACTTTCAAACATGAATTTCCCGCCGCCACTGGAACCGGCGTGGGTTTGGCGCGGCTATGACGATTATGGATCTGCAACTTCGCGAGAGAAGAAGAAAAAATGCGTCAATGAACCGGGATTTTATAAATCAGTTTGGTGATGGCGGGCCGTGCCCACCCTACGCCAAGGACCTGTGGGGCGGGCCTCCGTGCCCGCCACCATAAAGACATCCGCAGAGGCTCACCGATTAACCCGGAGAGACCCCCGGGGAATCGGTTCTCAGAAGCACGTGGCGACGAAACCCCATGAAAAATGCCGCGCCGGCGCCCCCGCCGGCTCGAGCACAGGCTGGAAAGCCTGTGCCACCAAAGAACCGCCGAGGGCGGCGGTGCTACATCTTTTTTCCAATTCGCTGAAAGGGGGATTAACCGCTCTTAGCAGTCACTCATGGGCCTTTGGCCCACCCGCAAACCATGAAAAGGGGCGCTCTTTTAATGGTGCGCAGTGCGCACCCTACTCAGGCGGGCACGGAGGCCCGCCCCACGAACTTGAAACTCGGAACTTGAAACTCGAAACTTTTCAAAGCAGTCGCGCATGAGCCGTTGGCTCTCTCCAAAAGTATGAAAAGGGGCGCGCTTTTATTGGTCCGCAGTGCGCACCCTACTCAGGCGGGCACGGAGGCCCGCCCCACGAACTTGAAACTCGGAACTTGAAACTCGAAACTTTTCAAAGCAGTCGCGCATGAGCCGTTGGCTCTCTCCAAAAGTATGAAAAGGGGCGCGCTTTTATTGATGCGCAGTGCACACTCTGCTTTGGCGGGCACGGAGGCCCGCCCCACGAACTTGAAACTCGGAACTCGAAACTCGAAACTTTTCAAGGCAGAGGTCTCGCAGATTCAATGGCACTCATGACTCCGTTGTAGATAACGCCTATCATTTTCCCAGCCTCCGGGATATACTAGAACCCGTCAAAATGGTTGGGGGTTCAGTGGGTTATCTTCTGTTCAGCTTATGCTTGGCGGCCCTGGTTTACCAGATCATGGCCCTCATCTGCGGGGCTCGATTTTTCCAGGACGAGCCGCCCCGGGGGAGCTCCTCCGGCCCCGGGGTCACTATCTTCAAACCCCTGAAAGGCCGGGACGCCTTCACCCGGGAGTGCCTGGAAAGCTTCCTGACCCAGGATTACCGACCTTATCAGGTGCTCTTCGGGGTGGCCGACCCGGAGGACCCGGTCTTGCCTCTCCTTGAAGAACTCAAGGCGGCCTATCCGGAGTTGGACCTGGAAATCCACCTCTGCCCCGAACCCCTGGGGCTGAACCCCAAGATCAGCACCTTGCGCCAGTTGGAGGGCCGAGCTCGCCACGACCTGCTGGTGATCTCCGACGGGGATGTCAAGGTGGGGCGTGATTTTCTCTCACGGGCCGTGGCCGCGCTCCAGCCGGGAGTGGGCCTGGTCACCTGCCCCTATCGGGCGGGAGGGGATTCCCTGGGAGGCGCCCTGGAGGCCCTGACCATCGCCGCGGATTTCATCCCCTCGGTAGCCGTGGCCTATTACCTGGAGGGCATCCGCTTTGCCCTGGGCGCCGCCATGGTTATCCCTCGCGGGGTACTGGAGGACATCGGCGGATTCGCCCCCCTGGCCGACTTCCTGGCGGATGACTACCAGTTGGGGTGGCGGGTGGCCCAGGCCGGTTATCGGGTGCAGCTCATCCCCTACGTGGTGGAAACCAAGAATTCTTCCATGAGCCTGAAGGATTACCTGCTCCATCAGCTCCGCTGGACCCGCACCTACCGGGTCTGCCGGCCCAAAGGCTATCTGGCCTACGGCATCACCCATGCTCTGATTTATGCCCTGGCATTTTTAATGATCTCCGGCTCCAGCCCCCTGGCCTGGGGCCTGGTGGGGGCCACCCTGCTGCTCCGGGGTTCATTGGCGTGGCTCTCCCAGCGGGTCTGGCTTAAGGGAGAGATGCCCTCCGGGGCGCTCCTGCTCCTGCCGGCAAAAGACTTGCTGGCCTTCGGACTGTGGCTCCTGAGTTTTTTTGGGAGCCGGGTCACCTGGCAACAAAAGGGCTTTCGAGTCACGCCGGAGGGGAAGCTGGTTTCAGGGGTCGGTTCATAGGGCGTGCCGCGCACGCCGAACTTCGGCGGCCATGGGCCGCCCTATAATCAATGAATGGGGTGGATAGAGGAATGGTAGGGGCACGGCTTGCCGTGCCCGAAAAAAAGGATCAGGGCAGCGTTCATCGAATTTTCCAAAGTTCTCGGTTTATTTACTGATAAGTTCTAAGTAAGAATAAGGCCGGACCCCGATTTTTTTTGTAGCCGCAGGCTTTAGCCTGCGCTTATGAAGCCCCAAATCTTTAATTAGAAAAGAGAAACCTCAATGGACATCAAGATCCTGGAACAACTGCTGGAACAGGTACGGGCCGGGGAGTTGCCGGTGTCTGAGGCCCTGGAGCGCCTGCGCACCCTGCCCTTTGAAAACCTGGGCTTTGCCATGGTGGATCACCACCGGGAGCTGCGCCAGGGATTTCCCGAGGTGATTTTCGCCGGGGGCAAGAGCCTGGAGCAGATCCGGGCCATCCTCATGGCGCTTAGGCTCCGGACGGACCACGTCCTGGTCACCCGCCTGGACCCGGATAAGGCCGAGGCCCTGCTGGCCGAGTTTTCCGAAGCCGTATATCATCCCGAGTCCCGGGCCATGACCCTGAGCCGCAAAGAGATTGCCCACCGGGGCCGTGGTTTGATCGTGGTCATCACCGCGGGCACCTCGGACATCCCGGTGGCGGAAGAAGCCCTGGTCACCGCGCGGATCATGGGAAATCGGGTGGAGGCCCTGTACGACGTGGGGGTGGCGGGCCTGCACCGCTTGCTGGCCCACCAGGAGTTGTTCCGCCAGGCCACCTGTTTCATCGTGGTGGCGGGCATGGACGGCGCGCTTCCCAGCGTGGTGGGCGGGCTGGTGGATAAACCGGTGATCGCGGTGCCCACCAGCGTGGGGTACGGCGCGTCCTTCGGGGGACTGGCGGCTCTGCTCACCATGCTCAATTCCTGCGCCACCGGGGTGGCGGTGGTGAACATCGACAACGGCTTCGGGGCCGGCTGCCTGGCCGCGTTGATTAATCGGAAGGAATAGGGGGTAGGGGCCAGGGATTAGGGGTAAGGGGTTAGAGACCTGTGATCAGGGGCCGGTACTTCTCGGTCCCAAGTTGTATTTGGGAATGAGAAGGATTCGCAGCCGCAGGCTTTTCTATGAAAACGGCGGCACAGTCGTCTTGCCGATGCATCCCTCAGCAACGACCTGGGGATTAGAAATTGGACAGCCGAGGGCGGCTGTCCCGCTTCGGGCACGGCAAGCCGTGCCCCTACAATTCTCCTCCCCACCCGATGATACCAATTCGCATTCAAAAGGTATCAAAATGTATGGGCTAACCTTGTGTTCGCCCATCAATTTAGGGCGAATACAAGATTCGCCCCTACGAAAGAAATTACGTTTGATGGCGAATTAGTATGAAAAGCGGCTGGGGAAGTCTTGGCCCCAAAGGCCCCGACTTCCCCAGTAAAAATAATAGGGCGGCCCATGGCCGCCACATTCGGCGTGCATGGCACGCCCTATGAACCGACCCCCGGCCCCTGCCCCGGATCAATCTTCAAAGACCACTACACCACCACCTTTTCCTTCTTGGCCTCCAGGACCTCCCGGATGCGGCCCAGTTCTTTTTTAGTCTGGAACAGTTCCGCCTCCAGGCGATTCCGTTCCTCCATGGAGGACCCTTGCTGCACCTCCCTTAGGGCGCGCTCCAGTTCCTCCACCTTTTGGGTGAGGCGGTACAGCTCCTGGGCTAGGTACCGGATGGTCATTTCATCACCCCTTATCCGGATCCTTCCACGCGGTAGGCGGCCAGGGGCCTTGCGGGGTGGCCACTAAAGGCAAGACAAAATAAAAATTGTTGCCCCCCTGGGTGACCTCATAGCCCACCTCCCCGCCGTGGGTCTCAATGACGTTGCGCACAAAATAGAGGCCCCGGCCGGTGCCCACTTCGCCGTCGGCATTGTGGCCCCGGTAACCCTCATCAAAGATATGGGGGGTATCCTGGGGCGGGATATGCGGCCCGGTGGTAAAGACGTTGAATTTGACGCCGTCTTTGCCGGGGCCGAAGTGGTCTTTGATGAGGTCCCGGCCGTAAGCCATGTACTTCCGGCCTTGATCATTGGGCCGGGCATATTTCACCGCATTGGAAAAGAGATTGGCATATACCTGAGCCATGAGACCCTTATCCACCGACAGGGGCAGGTCTTCGTCGGGCATCACCCCCAGGGCCACGTCGATCTCGATGCCCCGGTCTTTGAGCTTGTCCAGGAACAATTGCAACTGGGGCTGGATGATCTCGCTGTGTACCCGGCAGGAACGGCGCCGCAGGACGAACTGGCCCTTCTGAAAATGGGAGGGCCTGAACAGAGACTCGATGAAGAGGCTCACCCCTTTGTAATGCTGCTCCAGGGATTGATAATCCAACTCCATTTCAGCCACCAAGTTGCGGAAGAGGTCCTGAGGCCCCGGCGCGAATTCACAATCCCCCCGGGCCTTGACTTCGCACATGCACTCCAGTTCCTTCAAGGTCTTGATCTTGTTCCGGAGATGGCGGAGATAAAGGCTGAGGCTGATATTGGGGATGATCACGTTGTGTTCGATATCCGCCACCAGGCTGTTGATGAAGCGGATGCGATGGATATTCTGCCAGGAGATGATCTTGATGTGAAGGTTGTAGCCCAGGCGATTGGCGAACTTCTCAAAGAAAAATTTGTCGCCCGGGGACATTTGCGACTCGGGAAACAACTCCAACATGCCGATCACCTGATCTTTGGCGTAAAACGGCAGTTGATTGGCCAGAAGCAGGTTGCCCCGGATGGGAATCACCCAGGCATGGTCACCCCCATAAGCCTGACTGTCCAGGTGGACATGAGGGAGAGGCGGGGTCTTGGCTGGATAAAGCCCCTGGAGGCTGTCGCACACCAACTCCAGATCTCCCTCCTGGCCCATGAGATAAAGCCGGGACTCCAGGCCGAAGAACTCCTTGATCACGCTCACCGAGACCCGATAGAAGTTTTCCAGGGTCTCATATTCCTGGGCCAGGTCGAAGAAGGTCTTGAGCGCGTCGTCCTTCAGGGTGCCAAAGTTATACTCCAGGAAAGACTGGCGTTTTTCCTGAACCCGGGCCACGATCTTGATAAGATCCGGAGGCAAGGTCATGGTGATTTCCTGGAATTTATAAATTGCGAGGTATTGGTCATAATATAAATCTCCCCGGCCATCCGGGCAACGGCAAGAGCTTCGACAAATGCTACAAATGCTACAAAATTTTTGGCTGAGATAGAAAAATGGGGGGGCCGGGGAATTCACCCCCTGCCAATTCTTTGCAAACCGTGAGGCCGCAAGCTCCACGGCCCACGGCCTTTATTAAATCAAATTAGACTCCAGGCTGTAAAGTTCAAATTTATAGAAATATTGAGAAAATAATCCATTGCCGCTCTTGCCGGTCAATCGGTGTCCGACAAGGGTCATGGGTTAGTTGTTGAATGTCGCGTGATACAAGAAAACCGGGGGCCGTTTTTGATATTGCTCAGCGCAGAAAATAGATTACCTTCACCCCCACCCCGACCCTCCCCCCTCAAGGGGGATGGGGCAAAAGGAAGGGACTTCTTTATTGCTCCGAGTAATAACTGAGTGTGGTAAAAGGTAGGTTGTGACCCTTTAATAGTTGATAATATAATCATTGCATGGTATATTCCGTT
>CAZUBT010000106.1:0-10465 GCA_964618815.1 uncultured Desulfobacterales bacterium
AGCTAATAGCTAACCGCAAAAAGCTAAAGGATAACTGCTCCGCCGCCGCCCGCCTCAGCCGGCCTTGATCTCAATGGTCTTGGGTTTCACCTCTTCCTTCTTGGGACAGGTGACGGTCAACACGCCTTTCTCGTATCTGGCTTCGATCTTATCCACCTCCACCGCCGCGGGCAGCTTCAGGGAACGGAAAAAGGAACCGCTGCTCCGTTCCACCAGGTGGTAATCCTCCTTGGTCTCCTCCCGCTCCGACTTTTTTTCGCCTTTGATGGTCAAGACATCCCCGCTGAGGGAAATATCAATATCTTTGACTTCGATGCCGGGAACCTCCGCCTTGATCACGATGCGGTCTCCGGTTTCAGAGACGTCCACCGCGGGGGCCCACTCCGCCTGGGGCTGCAAGGCCCGGCGGCCGGCACCGAAGTAGTCCTCCCAGAGGCGGTCCATTTCCCGGCGGAGACGGGATACTTCCCGAAAAGGTCTCCAGTCCATGATGTCGGACATCGGCCACCTCCTGTTCTCACGTCAATTCTAATTAAATTAATAGGACTTAGCCTTAGGGCTGTCAACCGGGGAAGAAAAAAATAACCCGAGAATATGCTTGAATTTGCAAGCCGATGATGGTAAAAAAATATGACCCGTTGGGGCTACTTCTATGAGCCAAAGACATAATCAAATCAGAGCTTGCCTCCTTGTAAGCCAAGGAGGTTTTTTTTGTCGTTATCCCGGGAGAGCCTAATACCGTTTTCTGTTTTCTGTTTTCGGTTTTCTGTTAAAAAGGTAAGGATTATCAGTAAGTTGAAACTTAAGTTTGTTGCATTTGAAACAGAACTTGGTATAACCCCCCTTTAGCCCGGGGGAGGATGGAGAAGCCGCAATCATGGAATTCCGACGCAAAGACCTGCTGGGCATCGCCGATTTGGAACCGGGGGAGATTTTTCACATCCTGGACACCGCCCAATCCCTCAAGGAAATTTCCACCCGCGACATTAAAAAGGTCCCCACCCTGCGGGGCAAGATGATGATGACCATGTTCTACGAGCCCAGCACCCGGACCCGCACGTCCTTCGAAATCGCGGCCAAGCGCCTCAGCGCCGACACCCAAAGCTTGACGGTGGCGGCCTCCAGCGCCGTCAAAGGCGAGACCCTGGCCGACACCGCCCACAACCTGGAGGCCATGCAGCCGGATGTCCTGGTGATTCGCCACTACGCCAGCGGCGCCCCTCACTTCCTGGCCCGAAAGCTCAAATGCGGGGTGATCAACGCCGGCGACGGCATCCACGAGCACCCCACCCAGGCCCTGCTCGACCTGCTGACGGTGCGGGAGCACAAGGGTCGCCTGGATGGCCTGAAGGTGGCCATTATCGGCGACATCGCCCATTCCCGGGTGGCCCGCTCCGACATCCTCGCCTTCACGAAAATGGGCTCTGAGGTGACGGTGGCCGGACCGGCCACCCTGCTCCCGCCGAACCTCGAGGACCTGGGTGTCGAGGTCACCTGCTCCCTGGAGAAGGCGGTCGAGGGAGCCGACGTCATCATGATGCTGCGGCTACAACTGGAGCGCATGGGTCAGGGCTTCATCTCCACCCTGCGGGAATACAACCAATATTTCGGCCTGGACCTCCGGCACTTGGAAAAGGCCAAAGAGGACGTCATCATCATGCACCCAGGGCCCCTGAACCGGTGGGTGGAGATTTCGCCCGAAGTGGCCGACGGCCCCTACTCCGTCATCCTGGAGCAGGTGACCAACGGCGTGGCGGTGCGCATGGCCATACTCTTGCTCTTGATTGGGGGTGAAAAGTGATGCTGATTCGAGGCGCCCTGGTGGTGGACCCGGCCCAAGGCATGGAAGCGCCGAAAGATGTGCTCATCGCCGACGGCAAGATTGCAGCGGTTGAGCCCCCCGGAGCCATCCCCGGCGATGGCCGCCGGGTCATCGAGGCCCAGGGGCTGGTGCTCACCCCGGGCCTCATCGATATGCACGTCCACCTGCGGGAGCCGGGGGAGGAATACAAAGAGACCATCGAAACCGGGACCAGGGCCGCGGTGCAGGGCGGCTTCACCGCGGTGGCCTGCATGCCCAATACCCAGCCGTTAAACGAGAATGCCACTGTGACCCGCTTTATAATGGACCAAGCGCGGACTGCGGGGCTGGCCCGAGTCTATCCGGTGGGGGCCATCTCCATGGGCTCCCAGGGCGAGCAGTTGAGCGAATACGGCGACCAAAAGAAGGCCGGGGCCGTGGCCGTAAGCGATGACGGCCGGCCGGTGATGAACGCCATGATCATGCGCCGGGCCCTGGAATACGCCAGAACCTTTGACCTGCCTCTGGTCTTGCACTGCGAGGATTTGGACCTAAGGGCCGACGGGGTGATGCACGAGGGGCGGGTCTCCCTGAAACTGGGCCTCAAGGGCATCCCCGCCGTTGCTGAAGAGGTCATAATCTTTCGGGACCTTACCCTGGCCGGGCTCACCGGCGGCCGCCTGCATATCGCCCACGTCTCTACTGCCGGCTCGGTAGAGCTGATCCGACTGGCCAAGGCCGCCAGGATCCCTGTGACCGCCGAAACCGCGCCCCACTATTTCAGCTTAACGGACGAGGCGGTCTATGGCTACGACACCAACGCCAAGGTGAACCCGCCGCTCCGCACCGCGGCGGACGTGGCTGCCATCAAGGAGGGCCTCAAAGACGGCTCCCTGGACGCCATCGCCTGCGACCACGCCCCCCACAGCACCTTGGAAAAGGACCTGGAGTTCCAGGCCGCGGACTTCGGCATCATCGGTCTGGAGACCAGCTTAGGCCTGAGTCTGAAACTGGTGCACGACGGTGTTCTCTCCCTGTCGCAATTAGTCGCCAGGATGAGCACTTACCCGGCCCGCATCCTGGGCATCCCCGGCGGCAGCCTGGCCGTAGGCGCTCCGGCGGACCTGACATTAATAGACCTGAACCGGGAATGGCAGGTTGACGCGAACACCTTCGCCTCCAAATCACGCAACTGTCCCTTCCACGGCTGGACCCTCAAGGGCCGGGCGGTGATGACCGTGGTGAGCGGCCAGGTGGTATGGGAGCAAGCAGTTGGAGTTAGAGGGCCGAAGTAATTATATTATAAATGCTTTTCTGCATGCAAATTCCGTGGTATATAGCTGCATATTGCAATTGATTTCTATCTAGGGGGTCCAAATGGAAAAGATAACTGTCCAAGAGACTGATAAAATATATCTTAAGCATTTGTTCGGTATAGGGAAGGAGTTGAGGGATGCTTTTCTGGAGGAAATTGAACAAGCTGGCGGTATCTCCCACTTTAGCGATTTTACCAAAATCTATCAACGTATCACAAAAGTCCATCCTGTTATGGCCGATAAAATAATTTGCGCTTTATTCAATATATATGATTTATTCGGTACGTCTAATGTAGAATTTAATGATTTCGCTTCAGCCTTAGTAAATACCTTTAAAGAATCAGCTCAAAGGTTGTCGATCAATGTTGAATCGGAAAAGGATTTAAGGTCATTCGAATTATTTTTTATTAAAATACTTGCGTTGTTTGACAAGCTTAGAGTAAGGGACAATGTCTTGAGATTAATGCCTCAGCATCAACATTTATTCGTCCGATCTGAACTTTACTCAGATATTAGGCCCGTGTTTAGACTTGACGATCCAAGTGTTATGCCATCCGCCTCTGCTATAGTACATTCTTTGAAGATAGTCTATCGAGAAGGTACGGAGACAAAGGATTTTTATTTGGGGCTCGATTATGATGATCTTCATCATCTGAAAGGAACAATTGAACGAGCTATTTTAAAACATAAAAGTCTTAAAGAGATGATTTCAAAAATAGGTATGGGATTTCTGGAACTGGAGACTTAAGAATGATGCCTGCCTTATTATAGAAGAGTCTCATCTCGTTCCCAAGCTCCTGCTTGGGAACGTCAATAGCCGCCAATCTTTGCTTGGCAATTTAACCTACCGCATTTCTTAATAAAGACAAGAACAAAGCAGAGCTTTTCATCCAATAGCCTTCCCAAGCAGGAGCTTGGGAACGAGACTTGGAGGATTAGGGAGCCTATTTCGATAAACAGACGATATAAGGCGTGTCTTACGCACCAAATAATGGTGCGCGTGCACACCCTACCGTCGAAGTGGTACGTAATACGCACGATTGCATAGTGTGCTGAGTGCACCCTAAACATGAAACCAAGGTGATACCATGCCCAGTACTGTTTACTTCATGGACCTGCGCGCCTCCGCCAAGGAGACCAATTTTAAGAAATTCTCGCGGCTGCTGGAGGCCCTGGATGTTAAAAGCATCATCCAGCGCAAGAAGAAGCGGCCCTTGATCGCGGTGAAGCTGCATTTCGGGGAGAAGGGCAACACCTCTTTCATCCGGCCCATCTTTGTTCGCCAGGTGGTGGACCATATCTGGGGATTGGGGGGCCGGCCGTTTCTGACGGACGCCAACACCGTGTACGTGGGCGCCCGGAGCGAGGCGGTGAGCCACCTCACCACGGCCATTGAAAACGGCTTCGCCTACGCGGTGGTGCGGGCGCCCCTGGTCATCGCCGACGGCCTCACCGGCAAGGCCGAAGTGGAGGTGCGCATCGACAAGGAGCAGTTCAAGACCGTTTACCTGGCCGAGGCCGTCATGGAGGCCGAGGGCCTGGTGACCCTGACTCACTTCAAGCTCCACGAACTCTCGGGCTTCGGCGGGGCCTTGAAAAACCTGGGAATGGGCTGCGCCTCCCGCAAAGGCAAGCTCTCCCAGCATTCCAACATCTCTCCCAAGGTCCACGCCAAGAAGTGCACCGGCTGCGGGGACTGCATCGCCCACTGCGCCCAGGAAGCCATTCACATCAACCCGGAGACGGAAAAAGCGGTCATCGACCCCGCCAAATGCGTGGGCTGCGCCGAGTGCATCCTGGTGTGCCCCTACGGCAACATCCAGATCCAGTGGAACGAATCCATCCCGGTGTTCCTGAAAAAGATGGTGGAGTATGCCTACGGAGTCATGCTGAACAAGCCGGACCGGGCGGTGTTCATCAATTTCATCACCCAGGTGTCCCCCGCGTGCGACTGTTATGGCCACAACGACCTGCCTATAGTGGGGGATTTGGGGATTTTGGCCTCCCGGGACCCGGTGGCCATCGACCAGGCCTGCGCGGATTTGGTCATTCAAAGTCCGGGCCTGGCCGGCTCTTGCCTTAAAGATATGAGCGCCGGGGTTGATAAATTCCGGGACATCTACCCCCAGGTGGACTGGCCCATCCAGTTGGAATACGCCGAACAACTGGGAATGGGAAGGCGTGAGTATGAGCTGGTAAAAGTGTAACCGCCGATAAAAAAATATTAACCGCCGATGCACGCAGATACACGCAGATAAATATTCATCCGTGTTCATCTGCGTGCATCTGCGGTTAAAAAAAGGAATTGTCTTATGCAGCCCATCGGGCCGTTAATGATGGAACATCGGTTGATCGAGCGCATGATTGCCTTGATGAAGCAAGACCTCACCCGCATCAAGGACAACGTCGCTGTGGACCCGGAATTCGCCTTTGTGGACCCGGTGTTCATCGATATCGGGGTGGATTTTATCCGCACCTATGCGGACCGCTGCCACCACGGCAAGGAAGAAGACCTCCTGTTTGCGGAGTTGGCCCAAAAGGCTTTGAGCCCGGAACACCGGCAGATCATGGACGAGTTAATCCAGGAACATCTCCGGGCCAGGGAACTCACCGCCAGGCTGGTGAAGGCCAAGGAGGGTTATTTGCTGGAGCACCGGGGCGCGGTGGCGGCTCTCTTGGGCTGTTTGGAGGAACTGACGGAATTTTATCCCAAACACATTGAGAAAGAAGATAAGCAGTTTTTCATCCCGGTCATGGCCTATTTCACCCCGGCGGAACAGGAGGCCCTGCTGGCCCGGATGCATGAGTTCGACCGCCAGATGATCCACGAAAAATATGACCAGGTGGTGGACCAGATCGAAAATCGCCGGGCCTGCCATATCTAAAAGCAGGCCGTGGGGCGGGCCTCCGTGCCCGCCGTTATCGAATAAATATTTTTTTCGGTTCCCAAGCTCCCGTGGGGGAACGAGAAGAAGGTTCGGGTATTCCTTCGCAGACTTCTCTTGCGCCTGGGTCATGGGTTCGCAGCCCGGCGCGTCGGTTTTCGGTCATCTTCATGTCGCTTATCACCCCATACCCAGCCGTCAAAGATCCGGTGGCCGCGCGGCGGTCGGGGCTCAAACCAGGTTCCGCACTTAGGGCATGATATTTCGAGTTAATCATGATAGATTTTACCCCAACCATCGGGAACGCTTAATACCGAGTTGCTATCGAAGAGGTGTTAAACCGTAGGGACGAACTTTATGTTCGCCCGCCATTCCAGGGCGAACACAAGGTTCGCCCCTACGAGAAAAACCGTTTGATGGCGAATTGGTATAAGAAAGAATTCACGGCCTCTGATATAACGAGGAGGAGATAATAAGTATGGAGGTTCAGTCAGAAGGTTTGCATAATATTTGTCTGATTAAAGTCACGTTACTGGAGAGCGCTCCTCCCATCTGGAGGAGGTTTGAAGTCAGCGACGACATAACTTTGCGCAAACTCCACAGCATCCTGCAGGCCGTCATGGGGTGGGAAAATTCCCATCTTTACGAATTTTATAAAGGCAAGAACTATTTAAATAAAACTTTAACATTATCCCAGGCAGCCCCACGGGCTAGAAGCAAGATTTTCTACCTTTATGATATGGGCGACAGCTGGGAACATGAAATCCTGGTGGAAAAGGTCATCCGCAACCAGGAAGGGAAAGCGCGCCCCGTCTGTCTCGAGGGCCAAATGGCCTGTCCCCCGGAAGATTGCGGCGGGATTTGGGGTTATGAGGAAATGCTCGCCGCCATGGAAGACCCCGACCATCCGGATCGGGAACATTGGCTGGAATGGATCGGGGACGATTTCGATCCCGTGGCATTTGACCTGGAAGCCGTCAACAAGCGTTTGCGGAGATTTAAACCATAGCCATGCAAGGCAAGGTGTATTTAGTGGGCGCAGGCCCCGGAGATCCGGGGTTGATCACGGTGAAGGGCCTGGAGCTGTTGCGGCAGGCCCAGGTGGTAGTCTTTGACCAACTGGCTTCCCCGGCCCTGTTGGCCCACGTGCCCCGGGACGCGGAACTGATTTATGTGGGCAAAAAGGCCGGGGCGCACGCTCTCCCCCAGGAGGGCATCAACGAGCTCCTGGTGGAAAAGGCCCGGGCCGGATTGAAGGTAGTGCGTCTCAAGGGCGGCGACCCCTTTGTCTTCGGCCGGGGCGGGGAGGAGTGCGAAGAACTGGCCGCAGCCGGCGTCCCATTTGAGATCGTCCCCGGGGTCACCTCGGCCATCGCCGCGCCCGCGTACGCCGGAATCCCCGTGACCCACCGGCGCTACACCACCCTGGCGACCTTCATCACCGGCCACGAAGACCCCACCAAAGAGGAAAGCGCCATCCCCTGGCGCAACCTGGGGGAAAACCCCGGCACCCTGGTCTTTCTCATGGGGATGAAAAACCTGGAGGAGAATTGCCGGCGCCTGATTCTGGAGGGCAAAGCCCCGGAGACACCCGCGGCCCTGATCCAATCCGGGACTACCCCGGAGCAGCGCACCGTTACGGGGACCCTGGCGGACATCGCCGACAGGGGCAAAGCCGCGGGAATCAAGCCCCCGGCGGCGCTGGTGGTGGGGGGCGTGGTGGAATTGCGCGACCGGCTTAAATGGTGGGAAACCCGGCCCTTGTGGGGCAAGACCGTGGTGGTTACCCGTTCCCGAGAACAGGCCTCCAGCCTGGTGGAGTTGCTGGCCGCGGCGGGGGCCCGCTGCCTGGAAGTCCCCACCCTGGAGATCGCGCCTCCCGATGATTCCGGCCCCCTGGATGCGGCCCTGGGCCGGCTGGCCGGGTACGACTGGATCATCTTCACCAGCGCCAACGGGGTGGCGGCCTTCATGACCCATCTGTTCGGGACCGGCCAAGACGTCCGGGCCTTGGGCCGGGCGCACATCGCGGCCATCGGCCCGGCCACCGCCGCGGCCCTGCGGCCCTATGGCCTCATCCCCGAGGTGGTCCCCAACAGCTTCGTGGCCGAAGACCTGGCCGCGGCCCTGGCTCCCCACATGCGTCCCGGCGTCAAGGCGCTCCTGGCTCGGGCGCAAGTGGCCCGGGAAGTGCTGCCTGAGAGCCTGGCCCGGATGGGCGCGGAAGTAACGGTGGTCCCGGTCTATAAGGCCCAGGCGCCCCCGGCCCTCCCCCCGGAGGCCGCGGCGGTGTTAAAGGAGGGCCGGGTGGACGTCCTCACCTTCGCCAGCTCCGCCACGGTGCATAATTCCGTGGCCCTGTTGGGAAAAGAGCGCTTTCAGGAACTGGCCAAAAAGGCAGTGGTGGCCGCCATCGGCCCCATCACCGCGGCCGCGCTGCAGGAATATGGCGTCACCCCCCAGATCCAACCGGAGGCTTATACCATCCCGGCCCTGGCTGCTGCGATAATTGCCTATTTCGACAAAGGATGATTTGCGCGGAGGACCGGGAAAGGGGAGCAAGCCCCCACACCTGCATAATCACAGCCGAGGGCGGCTGTTCCACATTTTTTCTTTGCGGTCTTTGCGTCTTTGCGTGAGACATTTTCATCTTTCGTTGTGTCCGTAAGGAAATAAGCGTTGGCATAAGTTGTTATTGGCCCCTAACCGAAAACGGAAAACAAAGACTACCTGATGCACTATCCTATATCCCAAACATCCCCACCCCGGCGCATTGACTACACCAAAGAGCTCAACCCGGCCCAGTACCAGGCGGTCACCGCCCCGGAGGGGCCGGTGCTGGTCATTGCCGGGGCCGGCAGCGGCAAGACCCGCACCCTGGTCTATCGCCTGGCCTATCTGATGGAGCAGGGAGTGCCTCCCGGGGCCATCCTGCTCCTTACCTTCACCCGCAAGTCCGCCGCGGAAATGCTCCACCGGGCGGCGCTGTTGATCGACCGGCCCCTGGGGGAGGTCATGGGGGGCACCTTCCACGGCGTCTGTTATCAATGGCTGCGGCGCTACGGCGAACGCCTGGGATACGGCGCGGGTTTCACGGTGATGGACCGCGTCGACCAGGGGGATATGCTGATGATGTTGCGGGACCGCCTGGGATTCAAGGGGTTGGAGCATTTCCCCAAGAAAGAGACGGTGGCGGAGATCCTGAGCGCCATGGTCAACAAAGACCTTTCCCTGGAGATAGCGCTGGCCCGGGAGTACCCCCAATTCCTGCAGCACCGGGACCGCCTGGCCCGGATCGCCGAAGCCTATCATGACGAGAAGCGCGGCCACCAACTCCTGGATTATGACGACCTGCTTCTGGAGGGCCGGCGACTGCTCATGGAGCATGAGGACGTGCGCCGCCAATTGTCGGAGCGCTATCAGTACCTCTTGGTGGACGAATACCAGGACACCAATCGGCTGCAGGCCGACCTGGTGCGCCTGCTGGCTTACACCCACAAGAACGTCATGGCCGTGGGGGACGACTGCCAGTCCATCTATTCCTTCCGGGGGGCCAATTTCCGCAATATCATGGATTTCCCCCGGCTGTTTCCCGGAACCCGGGTCATCAAGCTGGAGGAAAATTACCGTTCCACCCAGCCCATCCTGGATTTGGCCAACGGCATTATTGCCGAGGCCCGGGAGCAGTACACCAAGTGCCTGTTTACCCGGCGGAAAGACGGCATCCGGCCCCGGCTCTTTAAGACCGCGTCGGAGAACGAACAATCCCGCCTGGTGGTGGCCCAGGTGCAGGACCTGGTGAAGCAGGGGACCCCCTTGAGCCGCATCGCGGTGTTGTTCCGGGCCGGATACCATTCCTTCGACCTGGAAATCGAACTGGTGCGGGCCGGGATTCATTTCATGAAATTCGGCGGCTTCAAGTTCATGGACAGCGCCCATATCAAGGACCTCCTGGCCCACCTGCGGGTGGTTGCCAACCCCCGGGACGCCATCAGTTGGAACCGGGCGCTCCTCCTGGTGCAGGGGGTGGGGCGGCAAACCGGCCAAAAATTCATCTCCCAGATCAAGGGGAAATTCAGCCTGGAAGACGCGGTAAAGTGGCTCAAGAGTCAGCCCCGCGCGGGATTAAAGGATTTGGCGGAGTTGCTGCTGCGCCTCCAGGACTCCGGCCAGACCCTGGTCTCCCGCCTGACCCAGGTGTTGGATTACTACGAGCCCATCGCCAAGGCCCGCTTTGACGACTACCCCAGGCGCCTGAGGGATTTGGAGCATCTCCTTACCATCACCGCGCGCTACACCGAACTCCGGAGCTTCTTGAACGACTTGACCTTAGAGCCGCCGGCCAGCCTGGCGGATATCACCACGCCCGGCCATGAATATCTCACCCTGTCCACGGTGCATTCCGCCAAGGGCCTGGAGTGGGACGCGGTGTTCATCATCTGGGCCGCGGAAGGCCGCTTCCC
>CAZUBT010000107.1:0-10329 GCA_964618815.1 uncultured Desulfobacterales bacterium
ACCGAATGAAGGAGACAGGTTGAGCTTGCGACAATATTACGACATAATTTACGATAAGCTCATGCTACAATTTGCGACATTCAGTTGTTGCCATTTTACCGAAACGAGAACACCAGGCAGGTAAACCAATGCCGAATAAGAAGACACAACTGGATCGGTTTTCCGATCTGACCTGGAATGATATCGAAGCCTGGGCCGGCGGGAAAATTGCCTCCCGGGGGAAAAGTTATCAGCGGCAGGGACGTGTTGCCGATCTGGCCGTAACGGACGACGGCAGCCTGATTGCCTGGGTGGACGGTTCGGAGCGCTATGCCACCATGGTGGTCATGGCTGAAGACGGCCTGCCGGATTCCAGCTGCACCTGTCCTTACGTAGAGAACTGCAAGCACGGGGTGGCGGTGGTGCTCGAATACCTGAAGCGGGTCGAAAATAACCGGAGCGTTCCCAAAGCCAACCAGGATGACGATCGCCTGAAACTGTTGGCAGATGAAGACCGGGATGATGAACCGAGTGATGATGAAAACGCCATGTCCGAGGATATACGACAGGATATCGACGGTTTTCTAAAGAGCAAAACCAAAGCCCAGCTCATCGACCTGATCCATGAGCTCGCCGGGCAGCACCCGGAGATAGCCAGGGAGCTAACCGACCGCAAGCAGTTGCTCTCCGGCGACGCCAAAGCGCTGGTGACGCGTCTGTGTAAAGAAATCAGCGTCCTTGGCAGTGAGCCCGGCTGGCAGAACCACTGGAATAGTGAGGGCTATACGCCTGACTATTCCGGAATTCGCACAAATCTCGAGAATCTGCTCAACGCGGGGCACGCCGACGAGGTGTTGACCTTGGGTCTGGACCTGGTGACCACCGGCGTCCGCCAGGTGGAGCAGGGCCATGACGAGGGCGAAACCGCCACGGAGATTGCCGGCTGCATGCCGGTGATCGTCGCGGCCCTGGACCGGTCGTCCCTGGATACTGCCGACCGGCTGACCTGGGCGCTGGATGCCTTGCTGGAGGATCAGTTTGATCTGTGCGATGCCTTTGCAGAATATCTTCTCCGGGAGCATCCCCAAGCAGCCTGGCACACGCTGGCAGACCGGCTGCTGGCGCGTTTACAAGAGCTTAAAGGCGACAAGCCCGCCGATGGTTTCAGCCGCAACTACGAACGTGATCGGCTCAGCGGTTGGGCCATCCATGCCCTGGAGGAAGCTGACCGGGAGGATGAGATCATCCCCCTGTGCATTGCTGAGGCCCAAGGGACGGGCAGCTATGAGCCTCTGGTCAAACTGCTGATGGAGGCGGGGCGCTATCAAGACGCCGAAAAATGGATAAAGGAAGGCATCCGGGATATCGGCCCCAAATGGCCCGGCCTCGCTGCCGGCCTGCGGGATAAAATGCGGGAGATTCGCACGCTTGAACAGAACTGGCCGGTGGTGGCGGCGCTGCAGGTGGAAGAATTCGTGCGTCGTCCTTCGTGCCATGCCTTCACGGAATGCCAGCCAGCCAGCGACAAAACCGAGGCCTGGCCCCTGGTGCGCCAAGCTCTATTGTGCTACCTGGAAAAAGGCGAGCTGCCCTGGAAGCAGAAGGACTGGCCCCTGCCGAAATCCGGCCTGGACCGGCCTGGTGCGGATCAGCGTCAGCGCTTTCCCCTGCTCAGCGAGCTGATTAACATCGCGATTCTTGAGAAAAAGCCCGACCAGGTGCTGAAATGGTACGATCAGCGTCCCCAAGACGGTTATGGGCGGTTCGGGGTCAGTGCAGACGTCATCGCCAGCGCGGTTCAAGCCCATGCGCCGGAGCGGGCGGTGGCCATCTGGAAAAACCAGGCGGAAGGGCTGATCGCATTGGTCAAGCCCAATGCCTACCAGGAAGCGGCAAGATACCTGCGTAAAGCGGGAGAGGTCATGTCCCAACAGAATCAACCGGCGCAATGGGAGCAATACCTATGGAGCCTGAGGGCGGCGCACGCCCGCAAACCCCGTCTGATGGAAATCCTGGATGGCTTGGAGGGAAAACCGATCATCAACAAGAGACGCTGACCATCAGGTCCTCTGGTTTTATGGCAAATCATTTATGGTCGCTAACAGTTCCGACGATGGCATAGCCAGCTCAGTTCGAAATGAGTCCACGAAGGGGAGCCACGAATATTTAACCCCCTGAAAGTTCAGGGGGTTTTTATTTTTTCAGTGATTCGTTGAAAGATATGAATAGGTTATTTTGATAATTGCAGGGCCTCTTGCGCTTCGCGGGGCAATTGGACAATAACGAAATAAGATTGAGGATAAAGATAATCTTCGCCTGATTCATCGATTACCCTGATGTACCCCTCCTTTTCGGCCTCCTCATCCGGAAGCATCTGATAAATCTTGCGTTTTTCCAAATCATCACAGTCCTTATTCTCAATGCAAAGGACAAATCTATAATTTTCTTTTGGTTTAGCCATAATTTTAATCCAAGAACCTTTTGATTTTCATTTTCCTTTTACCGATTCCGTGGGCTTCATACCAGTGTAATTCAGCTTTCCGGATATGGCCGCCTTGAAGTCGTACCTTAGCAAAACCTTTAAGTTTTCGCCATCGGCCGCGACCGAACTGTTTCTGAAGCCGCATAATATCACGTATGCTTCCCCCGATGGCCATAGCCTCAATTTCCTTGATATCCCCAATTATCTCAAAATGCACTTAATATTTCACCTTTGGATTTCATTTTTCCGCGCCTGATGTTGGCACTTCATTCTCTTTGGCCCGCCAGGCCCTGTATACCAGTGCCTCCAAGATATCCTCTCGCTCCAGGTATGGATAATCGGCCAGCACTTGGTCAACCGTTTTGCCGGAGGCGATTAATCCCACAATCGTCCCGACCGTCACGCGGATTCCACGTATGCAAGGTTTCCCTCCCATTACCTCTGGGTGAAAGGTTATGCGAGTCAGGTTCTGCATTTCCGCCTCCTGTACAAGCAATCGAATTCTATTATATATCAATAACGCCTTCTTGGGGGAACATACCAAAAAGTATAAATATCTCCTCGGTATGGGTTGTCAACTCGGTCCGAAAAGAGTCCACGAAGGGGAGCCAATGATTTCCGGTAATCACCGGACTGTTGTAGTGAAAAAAAGCTGTTCCTCACAATCATCGGGCTTGACACATCTCGCCTCTCGGCATTATTATGTGTAAGTAAGAGGATGTGTCGTGAAGGGGAAAGCGGCATATTAAACCAGGGATTGAGGGGGGGTAAGATTATGTTGAGGGGGAGGAATCACCGGTTGTTATGGTTGGCTCTGGCGGTGACCATCTTGGTCCTGCCCGGCCAGGCCCAGGCCCGGATGTGGGTAGGCGGGCAAATCGGGGGTAATTTTGCCGACAGCACCGACGTAGACGTCAATGTGGGGGCCCAGGAATCCGTCAAATTTAAAGGAGTTAAAGTCGAGCCTTCAGTAATCGGGGGTGTGACCGTGGGCTATGATTTTGTGCGGGAAGGTTTCCTGGGTTACAACTATCCTGATTGGATGAAGTACTTCAGCTTTGCCACGGATTTCACCTTTAACCGCTTCGACATGCGGGAGCAGTTTGTGGATATCGTCCGTAATGGCGAAGCCGATAGAAGGTTCTTCCCCACCCGCAACTCTGCCGATGGCCCCACCGGCACCCGGGTGGAAGGAAATATGGCCGTGTGGTCTTTCCTGTTTATGGGCAAATACGGGTTCTTCCCGGATTCCGAAGTGCCTTTCGGCCGCGTGCAGCCCTATGTGGCGGTGGGTCCGGGCATCATGTTCAGTTCCTTGCAGGGAAAATTCCTCGGAACCGACGTGGGCAGCTCCAGCTCGGTGGACATCGCCCTGGTTACCGAGGGCGGGGTGCGTTACATGGCGTTGCGCAACGTCTCTCTGGACGTGGCTTTCCGCTATCGCTTCGGTTCTCCTAAATATTCCTATACTGAGCCGGAAACCAGGGAGCGGATGGATGTATCGTTGAACGCCAATCAGTTTAGCGCCATTTTCCGGGCCGCGTATCACTTCTAAATTCGGTCTCAATCTCCAGGCGGCCTCTCGGGGCCGCCTTTTTTATTGGCCGTGCCCCATGGACTCGCATGATTTCCTTTCAATATTAAACCCTGCTGAATCCTGATTTATGGAGAGAGGTCTAAGGAGCAGTTATGAACCGGAGCTTTTCCCCCCTCTTGGCCGGCCTGCTTTGCCTCGGTCCGGCGTTTTATACCAAGTTCTGTTACGAAAAGTTCAAAGTTCAGGGTTCAAAGTTCAAAGTTAGGAGCGCGCCCCTTTTCATGCTTTTGGAGAGAGCCAACGGCTCATGAGTGACTGCCCTGAAAAGTTTTGAGTTTCGAGTTTCAAGTTTGTGGGGCGGGCCTCCGGACCCGCCAAAGTAAGGTGCGTTCCACGCACCATCAATATTTGCCAATTTTCATGAATTATGGGTGGGCCAAAGGCCCATGCGCGACTGTTTCCAATGCAACCGACTTAAGTTTCAAATTGCTGATACCCCCGGTCTTTTTCACCGAAAACCGAAAACGGTATTAAAGGTCCGTCATCTCCGAAAACTCTTCCTGCTTCACTTTCCGGGCAAGTTCATCCAATAACTCCTGAAGCTCCGGGACGTCCCGGAATTTAATCTCCAAATAAAAATCCGGGCCTTCGAAGGCCGGGGGAGGCTTGAGGCGCAGGCGGGGGTGGTGTTTGAGACCCAAGCGGCCCAACGCGGTTTGGAAGGCTTCCCGGGCCGCACTGAAGCGAGGAGAGAGCCGGTGCTGGAGCAGGCGCCGCAGGGCCTCGGCCCCCTCCCCGGGGAAGCCGGCGCTCTTATCCAAACAGTGCTGAAGTTCCGGCCGCAAAAGGATATCCCCAGGAGTGACCCCCTCCCGCCGGGCCAGGAGGTCAATGCCTTCCAGCAGTTCTTCCTGTTTGCTTTGACTCCAGTGAAATTGCCCTAAAAACGGCAAGGCCGCGACGCGATCCTCCTGGGTCCATTGAGCCAGGAAGGCTGCGGCGGTGAGGGCCAAACGGCCCCGGGCCGCAAGCTCCTTAAACGGCTCCTCCAAACCTGCCAGGGACAACAACCTTTCCAACAGCGGCACCGAAGGGGCTTGGCCCAGGTAAGGGAGAAATTTCTTCGCCACCGTCTGCCGGTCCCAAAAAGCCAGGACGCGGGAGGCCAGGAAGGCCTGCTCCGCCAGGTTAAACCCCCGAACGCCGGCATTATCATAGATATGGATCAAGAGGCACTGAGATTCGGAGGTCTCCGGGGGCAGGGTGCGGGCGGTCACCGTTTCCCAGCCCAGTTGGGCCGCGGCCCGCAAGCGTTTGAGGCCCGTCACCACCTGTAGGCGGCCGTACTCGTTAAGACGCAGCCAGGGAAAGGACAGCATCCCCACTTCCCGGAGGGCATCCATCAGCGACGCCTGGACCGGAACCGCCGGGACCGGAACCAAGGGGTTATCCAGGTCCACCTGAGATAAGGGGACCTCCTGAATTCGGGCCGAGACCATCATCCTGATTACCCCTGATTGGGAGATGAAACCCTTATACCATTTCTGCTTTGAAAAGTTTTGAGTTTTGAGTTTTGAGTTTTTTGGTGAAAAGCTTCTTCGGGGAATGGGCAAAATGTGGAACAGCCGCCC
This sequence comes from uncultured Desulfobacterales bacterium, assembly GCA_964618815.1. Classification (GTDB taxonomy): domain Bacteria; phylum Desulfobacterota; class Desulfobaccia; order Desulfobaccales; family 0-14-0-80-60-11; genus CAZUBT01. The sequence continues at coordinate 5,630 of CAZUBT010000107.1, forward strand.
CCGGCTGTTGAGACGCCTGTCGGCTATGGGGTTCACTTTTCATGATTTATGGGGGTGCCAAATGATCATGAAGAACTGCCATGGAAATTTGACGGTTTTCGGTTTTGGATCTCGGATTTTCGTTGAAAGAAACCGGCATGCAGCGGATCATCAACTCCTGCTGACCGCTAAAAAGCTGATAGCTCAAAAAGACGGTCCCAAGAAAATTTTTCCTGGTTCTTGCTACGGATTGATTGCCTGCCTATTATTTTAGTAGCCCCCATGGTGGTAAAAGTGGGTCGGCAAGGTCCAAATATCTGAACAAAGAGAGAGGATTATAGGTTATACTATTGTGGGTCTGAAGGATAAGATTCCGGAGATCGCCAAGCACGGCATAGTGCCCTCCCTGACCTTTGACGAAGAAAAAAAGGCGTACGTCCTGACCTTAACTAAAGGGCCACATAAGTTGTCTACTTATATTGACAAACCGGATGCGGACAGGTGCATGGACGGGCGCGTCTGTGTGTCCGTGGGCCTTTAGGTGGCCCAATTTATTGCAAATTACCAGGAAGGGGAGTAAATTAAAGAAAAACTAAGGTAAGGATGTGAAATTCTTCAAATCCAAAACCACTGACCCCCGGCACCTGGAAAAATTCCACCAGCGCCGCCGCTGGGCCCGGAGATTGAGCTTTATCCTGTATGGGGTCTTCTTAACCGTGCTGCTGGCCGCAGCGGGGGGCGCGGGGTATATCTATTACCATTTCATCAAGGACCTGCCGGATTTTACCTCCATTAAGGAATACCGTCCCTCGGTGGTGACCCAGACATTTGCCCGGGATGGCCGCCTCATCGGGGAGTTCTACTCCGAGCGACGCATCGAAGTGCCTTACAGCCGCCTGCCCCGGCAACTGGTCCTGGCCTTTGTGGCCGCGGAAGACGCCCGTTTCTTCGAGCATCCCGGGGTGGACATCACCGGCATCTTCCGGGCCTTTGTCCGCAACCTGGAGGCCGGAGAAGTGGTCCAGGGAGGCAGCACCATCACCCAGCAGGTGGTGAAGCGCATCATGCTCACCTCGGAGAAGAGCTTTGCCCGGAAGATCCGGGAAGCGGTGCTGGCCTACCGCATTGACAACTATCTGACCAAGGAAGAGATTCTCAGTCTCTATTTAAATCATATTTTTCTGGGGCACGGGTCTTACGGAGTGGAGGCTGCGGCCCAGGAATTTTTCTCCAAGCATGTGGAAGACCTGACCCTGTCGGAGTCCGCTTTGCTAGCGGGGGTTCCCAAGGCCCCCAGCCGCTATTCCCCTTACCTCAATCCCCAGCGGGCCAAGGAACGCCAGGCTTACGTGCTCAAGCGCATGGCGGAGGTGGGCTTCATCAGCAAAGCCGAGATGGACGCGGCCATCAAGCAGCCCCTGAAATTAAAACCCTTCCGGCCGGAATATATCAAGGAATGCGGCTACTTCACCGAGCACGTGCGCACCCTCCTGGAAGATCAATTCGGTCGGGACCAGGTGTTCAACATGGGCCTCAAAGTCTATACCACCGCGGATGTGGGGCTCCACCGGACCGCCCAGGAAGCCGTCAGGCAAGGGATTGACGGCCTGATCCAGAGGAACGGCTACCGGGGCCCCTTAAAGCGTCTCCGGGGCAAGGAGCTAACCAAGTTCCAGGAGCAGCAGGTTCGGTATTTTCGGAAATATCCGCCCCGCAGCGGCCTGTTGGTCAGGGCCGTGGTGAGTCCGGGGGACAAGCGGGGAGATAAGCGCCGTCAGCCCGTGCCTTCTGGGGGATTGAATATCCGCCTGGGAGAATTTTCCGGGATCCTCCAGGGAGGTGAAGGCCAGAAAGGGCCGGCCCTCCTGACTTCCCTGCAAGGGGGGGACGTCGTCCAGGCGCGCTTGGGAAAACAGGATCGCCGCACCGGCAAGTGGGCCGCCACCCTAGTGGCCGCGTCCATGGTGCAGGGAGCCCTGGTCTCCATGGAGCTTAAAACCGGGAAGGTCCGGGTGCTCATGGGTGGCAAGGATTTCGCCGACAGTTCCTTCAACCGGGCCATCCAGGCCCGGAGGCAGCCCGGGTCGGCGTTCAAGCCCATCATTTATGCCGCGGCCATTGCCAAGGGCTATCGCCCGGACTCGGTTCTGCTGGACGCGCCCATTTCCCTGCCCGGAGGCAAGCGGGGCCAGGCCTGGACGCCCCAGAACTACGACCATACCTTCAGCGGCCCTATTTCCCTGGCCACGGCCCTGGCCCGCTCCCGCAACGTCCCCACGGTGCGGCTGATGATGTCCGTGGGGGTGCCGGCCACCGTCAAGATGGCCCAGACCCTGGGGATCGCCAGCCCCATCTACCCCAACTACGCCTCGGCCCTGGGGGCCTCGGAAGTCACCTTGATGGAGTTGACCCGGGCCTATTCCGTGTTTCCCAACCAGGGGTATTTGCTGGAGCCCATTTTTATCGAACGCATTGAAGACCGGGACGGCCGGGTGCTGTTGGAAGAGAAGCCCCAGCGACGCCAGGTGATTGACGCACACACCGCCCAGACCATGACCCACCTGATGATGGGGGTGGTGGAACGGGGCACCGGCACCAGGGTCAGGGTCCTGGGCCGGCCCATGGGCGGCAAGACCGGCACCACCAATAAGACCCGGGACGCCTGGTTCATCGGCTTCACCCCATCCTTGATCACCGGGACCTGGGTGGGCATGGACGATGAACGGAGCTTAGGCGGTAGAGAGACCGGCTCCCAGGCCGCCGCGCCCATTTTTATCACCTACATGAAGGAAGCCCTGAAAAACCAGGCAGTGGAGAGTTTCCCGGAAATATCCTCCACCCTCCTGGCCCGGCGGGGACCTGAACCTGCCGCGGTGGACGAGGAAGTCGCCCGGGAAGGGGAGGAATTCTACCCCGAGGACGAGGACGAACCGGAACCTGCCACCACCCCCAGGGCTTCCAGCCAGCAGTTTTTTAAGGACGATTTGGAGGATTAAGTTTTTGGGGAAGGGGGCCAGTGGCACAGGCGTCTCGCCTGTGGACCTTAGCCCCTTCCCCAAACCCCATCCCCAACCCCTTTTGTTTCTATCCGGGGAAGTCAGGAAGCGTTGCTCCATGGCCCTCTCCCCACCATATCGTCATCAGGAGCTAATATGCGGGACATCCATGTGAGCACCATCACCCAGGCGGTGAAAGACGCGGCTATTGCCGCCAATTATGAAGCCGGTCCGGACCTCCTGGCGGCTTTCGCCCGGGGGGAACGGGAGGAGGAGTCCCCCAGCGGCAAGGAAATCTTCCGCCAGTTGCTGGAGAACGCCCGCATCGCGTCCCAGGAGCGGATTCCCATGTGCCAGGACTGCGGCCTGGGGGTGGTCTTTCTGGAATTGGGACAAGACGTGCATCTGGTGGGCGGCGACCTGGAGACTGCCATCCAGGAAGGGGTGCGCCAGGGCTACGGCGAAGGCTTCTTAAGAAAATCCCTGTGCCATCCTCTGACCCGGGCCAATACCGGGGATAACACCCCCGCCATCATCCACGCCGAGATCGTGCCCGGGGACCGATTGAAGATCACCGTGGTGCCCAAGGGCGGCGGCAGTGAAAACATGAGCCGGATCCACATGCTGAAGCCCGCACAAGGCTGGGCCGGGATTAAGGAAAGGGTGGTGGCCACGGTCCGGGAGGCCGGGGCCAATCCCTGCCCTCCCATCATCGTGGGCGTAGGTCTGGGCGGCAACTTTGAGCGGGCCGCGTACCTGGCCAAAAAGTCCCTGCTCCGGGACCTCGGGGAGCCTAATCCCGACCCGGAGTTGGCCAAGCTGGAGCAGGAACTCCTGGCCGCGGTGAACGACTTAGGTATAGGTCCAGCGGGGCTGGGAGGCCGCATCACCGCGCTGGCGGTACACCTGTTGATGCAGCCCTGCCATATCGCGTCGCTGCCGGTGGCTGTGAATATTCAATGCCATTCCACCCGGCATAAGCAAGTGGTTCTTTAGCAGTGAGCAGTGAGCTGTAAGCTACCCGACTCGAGGTAACCATGTCCAAAACCATAAAACTGACCCCTCCCTTGAGTGACCAGGATGTCATGCAATTGGAGATCGGCGATAAGGTGCTGGTGACCGGCGTGATCTACACCGCCCGGGATACGGCCCACAAACGTCTGATAGATTTGCTGGCCGCGGGGCAGCCCCTGCCGGTGGATCTGAAAGGCCAGATCCTTTACTATGTGGGGCCGTCTCCGGCCCGGCCCGGCCGGGTCATCGGCGCGGCCGGCCCCACCACCAGTTATCGCATGGATTCCTATGCCCCCACCCTCATTAAACTGGGGCTGAAAGCCATGATCGGCAAGGGCAAGCGCTCCCCGGAGGTCATCCTCGCCATGCAGGAGTATAAGGCCGTGTACCTGGGGGCCACCGGCGGCGCGGGGGCCTTGATCTCCCAGTGCATCAAGGCCGCGCAGGTGGTGGCCTTTCCGGAGTTGGGCCCCGAAGCCGTCCACCGCCTGGAGGTGGAGGACCTGCCTACGATAGTCATCAACGACTGCCAGGGCCGGGACCTCTATGAGGTAGGGGTAAAGCAGTACGCACGCTGACCGGGGCCGGGGATCAGGGCCGGTTTTCGGTTTTCTGTTTTCGGTTTTCTGTTTTCTGTTTTTACCGCCATTATACCTTTTGGTAGTGACCCTCTAATGGTTGATAAATATCTTCATGGACATTAACTCTCTC
>CAZUBT010000108.1:0-9152 GCA_964618815.1 uncultured Desulfobacterales bacterium
TTCTGACTTAAGGGGTTGGGGGAGAGGGTTTGGGAGAGGGGGCAGGGGCCGTCGGCCCCTGGCCCCCTCTCCCAATATTATTACACCATCATTACCGGATCAATCCGCGCCGCCGGAAATCTCCAGGGCCTGGGCCACTGCGTCCACGTCCTTGTCCCCCCGCCCGGAGAGATTCACCACCACCAGGTCATCCGGGCCGTATTGAGGGGCCAGGGTTTCCAAATATGCCACGGCATGGGCGCTTTCCAGGGCCGGCAGGATGCCCTCGGTGCGGGACAGGAGCTTAAAGCCCTCCAGGGCCTGGGCGTCGGTGACCGCCACATATTCCGCCCGGCCGCCATCCTTAAAGAAGGAGTGCTCCGGCCCCACTCCGGGGTAATCCAGCCCCGGGGCCAGGGAGTGGGCCTCCTGGATATTGCCCCAGGCGTCTTGGAGGAGATAGCTGAACGCGCCGTGGAGCACCCCGGGAGAGCCGGCCACCAGGGTGGCGGAATGATGCCCGCTGCCCAGGCCGTGCCCCGCGGCCTCCACCCCGATGAAGCGCACCGGATCGTTATAAAAGGCAAAAAACAAACCCATGGCGTTGCTGCCGCCGCCCACGCAGGCCACCAGGCAGGTGGGCAGCCGTCCGGCCTGGCGGCGCAGTTGGCCCTTGGCCTCCCGCCCGATGACCGACTGGAAGTCCCGGACGATCATGGGATAAGGATGCGGCCCGCCCACGGAACCCAGGACATAGTGGGTGTGGCGCACGTTGGTGACCCAATCCCGGATGGCTTCGTTCATGGCGTCCTTCAGGGTGCAACTGCCGGATTCCACCGGGATCACCCGGGAGCCCAGCAGCCTCATGCGGATCACGTTGAGTCGCTGGCGGCGGATGTCCTCGGTGCCCATGAAGATGTCGCACTCCATGCCTAAGAGCGCGGCCACTGTGGCCGTGGCCACGCCATGCTGCCCCGCGCCGGTCTCCGCGATGAGCCGCCCCTTGCCCATGCGCCGGGCCAGCAGACCCTGCCCCAGGGTGTTGTTGATCTTGTGGGCGCCGGTGTGGGCCAGGTCTTCCCGTTTGATATAAATCTGCGGACCCCCCAGGGTCTCGGTCAAATGCCGGGCAAAATAAAGGGGGGTGGGCCGTCCCACATAATGCTCCAGATACCAGGCCAGCTCCCGGCGAAACTCCGGGTCCCGGCTGATGCGCCGATACGCGGCCTCCAACTCCAACAGGGCCGGCATCAGGGTCTCCGGCACAAACCGGCCCCCATACCGCCCAAACCTGCCATGCCGATCGGGTAACAAAGTTGCCTCCTTGTTTTTAAAAAAGGGGCCAGGGGCAAAGGATTCACCACCAAGACACCAAGGACACAAAGGTTCACAAAGGGAATTTATTTGGGCCTTGGCGTATGCCAAGCCAAAGGTAATGGTCTTTCTTGGTGTCCCTTGGTGTCTTGGTGGTGAATCTTTTTTCTTTAGCCCCCTTCCCCAATTTCCATTCCTTTCACTGCCGCGCAAAAGGCTCTGAGCTTTTCTGGATTTTTCCTTCCCGGTGCGGCTTCCACGCCGCTGGCCACGTCCACTGCCTGGGGTTGGGCGATGGTGATGGCCTGGGCCACGTTTTCCGGGGTCAGGCCCCCGGCCAGGATGATGGGGCCATACTGCCGGGCCTGGCGGGCCAGGTTCCAATTGAAAGTCTCTCCGGTGCCCCCCACCAGCCCCTTCTTATAAGTATCCAGTAAAAACGCCTGGGCCGCTCCCCGAAAAGCCGCCAAACTGGCAAGGGATTTCTCATCCTGAATGCGAAAAGCCTTGATGACCCGGCGGCCCAGGCTGCGGCAGTATTCCGGCGACTCCTTGCCGTGCAATTGCAACCAATCCAGACCGGCCCGGGTGGCCACGTCCCGCACCGTTTGTGGCTCTTCGTCCACGAAGACCCCCACGGTGAGGATGAAGGGCGGCAACTGCGAGATAATCTCCCGAGCCGCGTCCACTTCCACCTTCCGGGGACTCTTGGGGTAAAAAATGAACCCCAAGGCGTGCGCGCCCATATCGGCTGCGAGAAGAGCGTCTTCCAGATTGGTTATGCCGCAGATTTTAAGGCGCACCGTATTCATGATTTTTTGGGTTAGTAGAGGAGGAAGGCGATGGGAACCGGAAAGGTTACCACTTCGTCATCTCCCCTTATTCATGGATTATTAGCATCCAGTTCTTGGTGGACAGCCCCCTTTCCTTTTGCACATCCCAAAGCTCGTTGAACTGCTGGAACGAAGCCATGGATAACCCGGATTTGCTGGGGTCTCGCATATAGATCATCTGCTGGTCGTAGTCGTAGCCGATCACCACCCGGTAGTGTGACACTGTTCCCTCTGACTTAGCCTCGTCCGTTTTCCACTGGCGGACAATCACCGGGGAGCCGTCGGCTATACTCCTGGCCAGTTCGTCGATGTTGCCGTAGACTTCCCGGACTTTTAATCCAAGGGATTTGGGGTATTCCACCAAATCCTTCGGCCTGGTTCCCACCGACTCATCGGTATATATTTCTTCCTTGATGGCGTTCGTGGATAATTCGACTCCATAGTATTCCAGGACCATGCGCATGGCTACCGGGCCGCATTCCATCTGGCGCTGGTAGTATTGAGGGACATCTTCAAGGACGCATCTCCGGGGGAGACCGGCAGGGGCATCGGCATTTGCAGGACCGGCAGTTGACCCTGCACAAAAAACCAAGAGACCGATGACCCGGATTATATCGAGCAATTTCAGCTTAGACATTTTTTAATGCTCCTCGAGACTGCTCTTCTCGATCCCCATGCCGATAAACTCCCGCAGCTTGGCCCCCGGATCATCCCCCACCACCAGGGTCTCCCCGACCAAAAACGCCCGGATGCCCGCCTGCAGAAGGGGCTCCATATCGGCGCAGCTTTTAATACCCGAAGCGCCCACCAGGGTCACTTCCGGCGGGGCCAGGGGCGCCAGCTCCAGGGCCCGGTCCGGAAACATCTCGAAGGTGTGCAGGTTCCGGGAATTGATGCCGATGACCCTGGCGCCCACTGCCAGCGCGGTTTGCATCTCTTCCTGGGTATGCACCTCCACCAGGGCCTCCAGACTCAGGGAGCGGGTGAGCAGCAGCAAGGCCCGGAGTTTGCCCAGATCCAGGATACTGACGATGAGCAGCAGGGCGTCGGCGCCCAGGGCCGCGGTTTCGTACACCTGGATGGGCTCTAAAATAAAATCCTTGCGCAGGATGGGGATATGAATAACCGGCCGCATGCGCAAGATAAAGTCCGGGTCCCCCTTGAAATAATCCCTTTCGGTCAATACCGAGACGGCCGCGGCGCCGTTGTCCTGATAGATGCGGGCCAACTCCACCGGGTCCCGGTGCATGGCGAATTCGCCTTTAGACGGCGAGGCCCGCTTGACTTCCGCAATGATGGCCGGAGGCGGCGCGCTGTCCAAGGCGGCCTTGAGGCTCAGGGGCGGGGGCCTCCTTGCAATGGCCCGCTTGAACTCCTCCGCCAATCCGGATTCAAACAACCGCAGGGACTCCGCCAACTTGGCCTTGACGATTTTTACCAGGAAATTCATTTGCTTTAATTTTCACCACCGAGACACCAAGAGCACAAAGGTTCACCAAGAAAAATTATATTAATCAAAGCATTAAACAAGTCCCTTCCCTTTGCCCCCTTCCCCTTGAGGGGAGAGGGCTGGGGCGGGGGTGAAGGTCATCGATTTTCTGCTGATTCCTTTGTGTATCTTGGTGTCCTTTGTGCCTTTGTGGTTAATCTTTCATTCTCTAAGCGCTCCCGCCGGCATGCCCAAAACTCTTACTCTTCTCGATGAGGGCCTCCAATTTTCCCATCGCCTTGCCTGACCGGATGGTCTCCCGGGCCAGGGCGATGCCCGCGGGAAAATCCGGCGCCAGGCCCGCGGCGATGAACGCGGCCGCGGCGTTCAGGGCCACCATATCTTCTTTCGGCCCCCCCTCTCCTTGCAGGACCCGGCGCACGATCTTGGCGTTGTCAAAGACGTCGCCGCCCTTGATGTCCGCCAGCGTAGCCCTTTTGAGGCCGAAATCCTCCGGCGCGATTGCGTAGGTGCTCACCCGGCCGTCCTGGAGGCGGCTTACCCGGGTGGGCCCCACGATGCTGATTTCGTCAAAGGAGCCTTCACCGTAAACCACGAACGCGCTCCGGACCCCCAGGTTGCCCAGGACGTGGGCCAGGGGCTCCGTGAGGCGGGCCTCATAGACCCCCAACACCTGGACGTTGGCCCCCGCGGGATTGGTCAGCGGCCCTAAGATGTTGAAGATGGTGCGGATGCCGATTTCCCGGCGGGGGCCGATGGCGTAGCGCATGGCCCCGTGGAGTTGGGGAGCGAAAAGAAAGCCGATGCCCACCTCCTGGACGCACCGGCCCACCTGCTCGGGAGTGAGGGCCAGGTTGATGCCCAGGGCTTCAATGACGTCCGCGGAGCCGCACCGGCTCGAAACCGCCCGGTTGCCGTGTTTGGCCACCTTAAGCCCTGCGCCGGCCACCACAAACGCGGTGGTGGTGGACACGTTGAAGGTGGCGGTGGCGTCCCCGCCGGTGCCGCAGGTGTCCACCACGGTCTCCCGATCCACGTTGATCTCGTCCCGGTCCAGGTCCACCAGGTTGTCCCGGATGGTGATTTTAGTGGCCTTGGCCCGCATCACCTTGGCCGCCGCGGTGATCTCCGCCACCGTCTCCCCCTTCATGCGCAGGGCCGTGATGAACGCGCCGATCTGGGCCTCCGTGGCCTCCCCGCTCATGATGGCGTCCATGGCCCGGCCCATCTCCTCTTCCGTCAAATCCTGCCGGGTGACGACTTTGTATATGGCTTCTTTGAGCATATTGTAATCCTATTGAAATTTAATCATTTATCATGCTTTTTTAATTTGTGTGTAAATAGCTGCCAATCCAATTGGTATTAAAATCCATCCACATATTTTGTGAATTTGAAGATATAAAAACGTATAAAAACTCATATTTGAAAGTTGTAGTTCTTTAGTCAATCCTAAGTCTATAGCAGGCAGAAAGTGGTTAAAACTTAATATAAGTCTTATTATTATATTTTGATAATAGTTTCCATGGGATAGCCAAGAGCAACTTGATAACAATTCTGGTTTTAATAAGTTAGGATCAATAACGAAGGCTCCAATTATAATAATAAACAAACTAACCCAGATAGTCCTACTAGGTTTTCTTCCATAATTTGTTAATTTATCCCATAATAACCAAGTAGCCCATCTTTTTGGATGCCCCCATTTCTGGTTGCGTAATTCCCTCCGTTTCCCTCTTACATAAACTTCGTCAGCTGCTTCCTGTTGCCCTGATAGTTTAAAATATTTTTCAAGTTCAGAGTAATTTTGGATTCTAAAATTAGCTATTTCAACAAATTCAATAAGCTTTCGCCAATCATCTTTTCCTTCTCCAATGCTAATAGAGTTATATGTTAATCCATCTAAAATTATTGAGTCATGTCTATTTGGAAATTGGACATTATCAATTTTAATTGCTTTTAAACTAGCATAGTTCAACTCTATTTTTTCTTTAATTATTGTATTTATTAGAATTAAAGGACCATTTATTTGAATATCTTTTAGATTCAATGTGTCTATTTCCACATACCTTAAATCTAACTCTCTTTCTAATAAGGCATTTCGTAATTTTAAATTTCCAATTTTTATAATTTTATCTTTAATTCCCCTTAAAAACAAATTAGATGCATTCAAATATATTAAATCAACTGAAGATTCAAACTTTGTATCAAAAAAATTAACGCTCTGTGCCACCTTAATGCTATTGAAATTCGCTTCATTTTCTTTAAAGTGAGTACCTCTAGCTTCAAGATTGCTGCCAATAAAAGCAAAGCCGAAATTTGCTGATTTTTCAAAAATAGCATTTCTTATAAAAAAGCTCATATCTACTTTAATTCTATAAAAATCAGCTTTTTTGAAAAATATTGAACCTGTGAATGATAATATTTTATTGAAATGGCTGTGCCTTAAAATAACATCACTTAAAAATAAACAATACCTTAGGTCAACAAAATTACTTATTACTGCATTTTCTAATTTGATTTTTTCAGAAATAACGGCATTTTTGATCCTTACTCCGATGCGATGGATTTTTATATCCCTAAAACCTTCTGTAAGTAATTTTTCCAAAAATTGAGCTCTGATTTGCCGATTTTCTAAATTTGGGCCGAATTCTAAAGCGAGATCGGCAAACTCCCCCTTCTCCACTTGGTCAAGAACAAACTGTTCTTGATCGGTAAGGAGTAAACCATCATCAAGAATTAATAAGTCATAGTTAGACATTTAGAACCTATAAATAATGGGAGGATCAATGAGAAATAATTAAATAAATTAAACTTATTATCATTTAAACTGCGTATATACCGCCGCCAACGCTACGGGGATTAAAATCCAGCCTGCGATTCTATGAAAGTGATAGTACAGCAGGGTCCCGAAAGAGATTTGGGAAATCTGCCATAATTTGGCCAGGCCCAGGTCCACTCCCGGCAGAAATTCATCCAGACTGAGGAAGAAACGGATCACCCCGGTCTTGTTCCGGTCGCCGTTCAACAGCCAGTGTCTCAGGGCATTTATTCTAAATATGGCCGGGCCGCGGCCACCCCCGCAGCCAGGGGTTCTTTGTTCAACTCCTCCGTGCCCTTGGGGACCCGGGCCAAGACCGCCTGCTCCAGGCTCTCCGGGGACACCGACCCGGTCAACGCTACCAGGGCCCCCAGGGCCACGATGTTGGCTATCACATCCCGGCCCAACTGCCGGGCCAGCTGGGTGAAGGGAATGGCCACAACTTGGGTCCCGGGGACCTCATGGACGAAGGTGGGGTCCACCACCAGAAGGCCGCCGGGGTACGCAAATTGAGATATTAAGTAACATCAAGCATCTTTTCGCTATTACTTGGGGCAAAAGTTGAGATATAATGTTCAGCTTTTGATCATTTTAACATCACCTGCAGCCAGGCCGGCAAGCATAAATCATCCCATAGTGGTGATAGTTATCAACAAGAGCGCTTTATTAAGATTTCTCATCGTCAATCTCCTTGTCCAAGCATAAGGCTATTCGGCAACCCAACCATTCCCTTCTAAACGCCAAGCCTTCTGCTTCCAATGATTATGATAGCACAAATTTCCCCCAACAAGTAATTTTCTCCCCGAATTTGGGTATTTCTAACCTTCAGTGATTCCCCTTCCGGCCCCTTCGTCCGAATTTTTATACCGTTTTCGGTTTTCGGTTTTCGGTTAAAAAGACCAGGATAATCAGCAAGTTGAAACTTAAGTTTGTTGCATTGGAAACAGAACTTGGTATTATATAATCGCCTCATTGACCTCACCACCCTCCTCCAGCAGCTCATTAACGGTCTTTCCCTGGGCAGTCTGTATGCCCTGATTGCCATCGGCTATACCAAGCTGGCGGAGATTCTGGCGGTCAATTCCCCTGTGGCCATGCATAAAGCCCTCATGTCTCATTGGAAGACGTCCGATAAGATTATGGTAGATACACCCCCGAATTGCCTCCGGTGGCCACTGAGCGAGGTCTTGAGGCCGACTTGCCGGACTTCCTGGAGCGGATGATGTTCTTGGATACGGTGAGCTATCGGCCCGATGACATCTTGATCAAAGTGGACCGGGCCAATGTGGGCGTCAGCCTGGAATCACGGATTCCCTTGCTGGATCACAAACTGGTGGCATTCGCTTAGCGTCTTCCTCTTAATCTGAAGATGCGCCACGGCCAGGGGAAATGGCTGCTAAAACAGGTTTTACCCCGCATCATCCCGCCCTGGCAAGGCTCAACCCAAGTCTTTGGAAATGAACAGATAAACCGTTTTAAATTCCCATAATAATGTTTAGACAGTATAATCCCCAGGCAAAGAGATTGGGGCAAGGGGGAGGCGAGGAGAATGCATGCAACAAGGTTTCCACCACGGATTGCCGGTTGTCCCGAAACGTCCCGAAGCAAAGGAAGGTTTTTGAATGGTGAATCGGCAAATTTGGGGATTGGTACTAACCCTGGCCTTGGGCATATTACCCGGTCCGGCCCAGGCAATTTCTCCTAAAACTATAACCCGCTCGGGTGGGGAAACCCCGGGGCCGGGCCTGATGGCCATCAATCTAAAAACCAATGCCCTGGCAAGATATTTTAAAAGCTTCGGAGTCTCGCAAACTTTGCCGCTCATGGAGGCCCTTCCCCGGCGTGGCGGAGGCTTCCGGCTGGAAGCTTTTGTACCTGAAATACCGGTGATTCCGGTTCCACCCTTTTCCCTGCCATTGATTAATCTGTCGCCCCTGGCGGCGCGGCCGGAAAACCGGTCGGAATCTGCTAATCTCCCCAAGCGGGTTCTGACCCGCGCTTTTGATTACCTGAATACCCCTTATCGGCGAGGCGGTTCCTTGCAGACCGGCCGGGCCACCGATTGCTCCGGATTTGTGCAGCACATTTACAAAAACTTCAATATTGACCTGCCCCGTTCCAGCGCCCAGCAGGCCCGGGTGGGAACGGTAGCTGCCCACACGATGGATTTTGCCAAAATGCTGCCCGGGGATCTGCTCTTTTTCAGCCGCGGAAAGTGGCATATCGGACATGTGGGTATCTATTTGGGCGAGGGAAAGATGATCCATGCCTCCACCCACCGCCGCGGCGTAACCGTTGCCGACCTGCGTCAATCATATTACCAAGACGCTTTCGTGGTGGCCAAACGCCTCGCGGAGTTACAGCGTCCTCATTAGGGCTGCTCTTGGGCCTATCCTTTCGAAGCCGGTAATCCAGGTTCACCCGGGAACTTCGGTTGAAAATACCTGGGGCCAATCCCATGGGTACCGCCTGTGGGCAATAAAAAAGCGGCTTTTCGACTACCTCTTCATTTTCCGGACGTCCTGGGCCCTGCTCTCAGTCTGATAAGTTAATTCCTTATTTAAATAACTCCCCCAGAACTTAATGAACCGGCGCCATTGGTTTCGTCCAATTCTCTCGATTTTTTAGTATAATGCCGCCGTGGACGCAGTGACCCTCCTCCAGCAGCTTATTAACGGTCTCTCCCTGGGCAGTCTGTATGCCCTCATGTCGATAGCAAATGATATGACCGCAATTCATAGCACATGATTTGTCCGCTTTA
>CAZUBT010000109.1:0-8786 GCA_964618815.1 uncultured Desulfobacterales bacterium
CCGGGGCCACGGTGATGGAATCGCCGGTGTGCACCCCCATGGGGTCCAGGTTTTCAATGGAGCAGATGATGACCACGTTGTCCGCGCAGTCCCGCATCACCTCCAACTCGAATTCCTTCCAGCCCAGGGCGGATTCTTCCAGCATGACTTCGGTGATCATGCTGGCGGCCAGGCCCTCGGCAGCCATGAGTCTCAAGTCTTCCAGGTTATAGGCGACGCCGCCGCCGGTGCCCCCCAGGGTGAAGCTGGGACGCACGATGACGGGATAACCGATCTCCGGGGCTGCATTCAGGGCTTCGTCCAGGGTGCGGACAATGGCGCTCTTGGGCACCCGGAGGCCGATCTTGGTCATGGCGTCCCTAAAGAGTTCCCGGTCTTCGGCCTTTTTGATGACGTCCGGGCTGGCCCCGATCATTTCCACGCCCAAGCGCTCCAGGATGCCGGTGTCGGCCACGGCCACCGCGCAGTTGAGGCCCGTCTGGCCTCCCAGGGTGGGGAGTAGGGCGTCGGGGCGCTCCCGTTCGATGACCCGGCAGACCATCTCCGGGGTGATGGGCTCGATGTAGGTGCGGTCCGCCATCTCCGGGTCGGTCATGATGGTGGCGGGGTTGGAGTTGATGAGCACCACTTCATAGCCCTCTTCCCGGAGGGCCTTGCAGGCCTGGGTGCCGGAATAGTCGAACTCGCAGGCCTGGCTGATGATGATGGGGCCGGAGCCGATGATCAGGATTTTTTTGATGTCGGTGCGTTTGGGCATTGGTTTCTCTGAAAATACACGAAGAATATTTTAACCACAGAGACACAAAGAACACAAAGGGACACAGAGGGAACAATAATTGCGCATGGTTCTCTGTGCTCTCTGTGTCTCTGTGGTAAATCTTTCTTTCTCCATAAAGTCTTCGAGTATTTTGCATCTTTCGTGGCGGCCGACGGGCCATGGGCAGCTAAGGTGCAAGTCCGCCCCTAGGGGCGGTGAGCGCCCCGCCCCTGCATGGGGTTGCTATCTTAAGGCCAACATGGCTTTTTTGACGGCTACCTGGCGCAAGCCCAGGCTATTGTCCTCCACCGGGGAATGAAGTTCATGGGAGCCCCCGGAGTTGCCGGTTCACCTGTCGGTTATGTTGCCCGGGCCCGGCGTTATCCCTGTCCAGGGCCAGGGGTGATATTTGGACTGTGAGGCACGGGGGTTTGATAAATGGGCGGCACGTAAAGGGGAAGGCCCTTTTCCGGGTCGCCGGGCAGCTGATAACTGGGACCGGTTTTCCCCAGAGGCGGCAAGGGCGATACCTGGAAATCAGAGCTTTGCGGCACTCCGGTGTCCATCAGTTTTCTCAGCATGTCTATATCCGCGGGGTTGATGCCCCGGGGCAGGGAAAATCGATTAAAAAACATTTCCACCCAAAACATGGGGTCCAGCGACAGCTTGGTGGGATTCGCGGTCTCCAGGGCCAGGCCCCCCCTGGTAAGATAAACCAGGGTGGAGTTGGGCTTAAGCAGGGTGTACCACTCGGTGCCTCGCACCCCCAAGGTCCCGGTGGCGGTTTGCACGATGAAATCCGGCTCCTGCAACTGAAGGATGCGGTTCACCACGGTGTGCACCATCCCTCGGAAGACCCGCAAGGTGGCCCGGCGCTGGCTCCGGTTGGGATCGTAAATATAGTCGGCCACGGCCACCCGGCTCTCAGGGGCCAGGGTCAGGGCGGTGTCGTCCACAAAGGTGATCTGGGCCTTGGATCTGGCCTTGGTGCGGACCACATCCCCGGTTTCCACCCCGTCCTGGACCTTGACCGGAATGGCCGGCAAGTTCCCTTGCTTCAGCAGGTCCACGTGGCCTTCCACCATGGTGAACCGGCCTACTAGGGCGGCTGCCGCGGCTAAGGGAAGCAGCGCGGTGATTATCAGGATTACACCCAGGGCCAACCGGAATTTGCCTTTCATGTCATTGTCTCCTTCGGCTTGGAGCCCCTATAAAACGGTTTTCGGTTATGGGTTTTCGGTTGTCGGTAAAAAACTGAGGGATCCGGAATCCCCGTAGGGCGGGGGGGGTGGCCCTGCCCGGTTACGCATCGTTTCTGCCGTTATCAGGTTTCATTGCGCCCCAAGGACATGGGGGTTGGTGATCCTTGCGTAAGGCGGGCACGGCCAACCTTTGGTTACCTGGTCTTTCTCAAGGGGGCCAGATATTCCTCCAAGGTTATATAGCCGTCGCCATTGGCGTCCAGTTTTTTAAATTGTTGCGCGGCCAGGGCCTTGCACCGCTGATCGGAGTCTTTGAAACCCCATCGGGCGGTAAACTCGGCCAGGCTGACCTTGCCGTCCCGGTTTCGGTCCATGTTTTGAAAAGCCGTGGTCCGGCTTTTTTCCGTGGGCGGCGGGGTGCGGGACCAGGAAGGGGCGACCATGGAAAGCAGGAGAAAGGCAATGATTACGGTGGTGAATCTGGTCATGGGTCCCCCCACAAAACAAGGATTACGATAAGTGGGCACTCTGGCCATTACCCTCAGGCGGCCTCATAGATCACCTTCCCATATTTATTGGCCGGAAAGGCGATGCCCCCGATGACCCCTTTGCTTTCCTCGAAGCGTTCCGTGGCCATGACAATGATGTCGAAGGGATAGCCCAAACCCATCAGAGCCTGCCGGACACGCACGCTTTCCTGCCGGGTGTTGCCGGGAGCGGACTTCAGAACCAGAAGATCAATATCGCTATCTCGGGTCATTTCGCCCTGTGCGGCCGAACCGAAGATAATGATTCGCTCCGGTTGGCTCACGGCTAAAATACGCCCGATGATCTCTTCAATCAGCTTCTGGTCAAGGCCCACTGATCACTCCTTAATTAGCTTTGTAAGGCGGGCACCATCCGCCACAAGACAATAACCCACGTCAGAAAAATCATTAGTGCGAGAGATGCCTGCCGTACATGGCTGGCCAATCCTAATTAATCTTTTAAAAATTTATTTCTATTTTTTTTCTTCCAATATAAAATTATTAAGGTCGGAGGTCAAATATAATTCAAATGCCTTATTTGGATCAAAAATATCCTATTCTATTAATTCATGTATTTGCTTTATAGTTCTTTTCCCCCGCATTTGAAGAACTGATAATTTGATTAATGATTTACTAACATAAGATGAAACCAGTTTTATATCTCTTTGGGTAAATTCTTTGGCCTTCCCTCCATGCACCAATTCGCCTCTCTTGTCATATAGCGCTTTCAAATTTCTATAGATTTCTCGTTTTTCTATAGAACTTTTCCATAATAAGGAAGATACATTTTGCGCTATTGAATGCCTTAATTGCTCTTTCTCTGAAGGTGAGAATAATACTTCCATTGATATCCATAAGTCAATAAATCGTGTAAAAATTCGTTCTGCCTCTACTGAAAGCTCATAATAAGTGCCTGCACGTTCAATATATTCCCTTAACCACAGAAAACAGAAAACTGTCTTCAAACCACTTCCGGGGTGACTTCAAAGCGTTCCCGGGGGAAATGTGGCCGTTCGGTGAATACCACCATTACCTGATACTCCGCGGCCAGGCGCGCCAACAGGGCTTCTCCTTCCCGACGCGCCAGGGCCGCCACTTGGGGGTGAGCCTCCACCGCCAGCCGGCAGCGCACGAATTCCCGGGCCGCGGCCTCCAGTTGGCGCAGCAGGTCACAGGCCAGGATCATGGCAGAGAGCACCGCGCCCCGGCCGGCGCAGCAGGGACAGGATTCGGTGACCGACTGCCCCAGGCTGTAGCGCAGGCGCTGCCGGGTCATTTCCACCAGCCCCAGGGAAGAGATGGGTAGCGCCGTGGTTTTGGCCCGGTCCCTTTTAAGGCCGTTAGCCAGTTCCTGATAGACCAGCTCCCGGTTGGCCGCCTTTTCCATGTCGATGAAATCAATGACGATGAGGCCTCCGATATTGCGGAGGCGCAGTTGCCGGGCGATTTCTTTGGCGGCTTCCAGGTTGGTGGTCAGCAGGGTGTCTTCCAGATGCCGGCGCCCCACGAAACGCCCGGTGTTGACATCAATGGCGGTCAAGGCTTCCGTGGTGTCGAAGAGCAGGTAGCCGCCGCTCTTGAGCCACACCTGGTGGGCCAGCAGCTTGGGCCAGTCCAGGTCCACCCCGAAGTGCTCCAAGAGGGGTTCAGGCCCGGCGTATAGCTCCACCCGGCGCTTATCCAGGGGGTTAAGGGCTTCCAGATAAGCCATGATCCGGTCATGGGCTTCCGGGTCATCCACCAGGACCCGGTCGATCTCAGGGGTCATCAACTCCCGCACCAGGCGGCGGGCCGCCTCCATCTCCTGGTGCAGGAGCGCCGGGGCCGGGGCGGCTTCTTTTTTCCGGAGAATCTTCTTCCACCGACTAATCAGGGCCTCCCGCTCCGGGAGCAGTCTTTCCAGGGATGCCCCCCGGCCGGCAGTACGGGCGATGAGCCCCCCTTCCGGGGGCTGCAGTTCCTCCAGGAGGGCCAGGAGGCGCCGGCGCTCCGCCTCATCGGTGATGCGCCGGGAAATCCCCAGGTGGGGCAGGGTGGGCATGTACACTAAAAAATGTCCCGCCAGGGTGATATGGGATGTGAGGCGAGCCCCTTTATGACTGGCCGGCCCCCGGAGCACCTGCACCATGATCTCCTGCCCCTGGGAGAGCATCTCCTCGATAGGCCCGGGGGAAAATCGGGGCGGCCGGATCTCCGAGGTCTCCGGCGGGTCTCCGGCCATCCAGAGCTGATAAAATTCATCTTCCTGGGCCGTCACATCATCCACAAACAAATAAGCCGGGCGCTCCAGGCCCACGTCCACAAAGGCCGCGGCCATGCCCGGAAGGAGTTTCACCACCCGGCCCTTATAGATATTGCCGGTAGGCCCGTTATGGGCGCGGCTTTCCAGATAGATTTCCGCCAGGCGCCCGTCTTCCATAAGGGCCACCCGGGTGTCGCATTCCGAGACGCTGATTAATAACTGGTTAGCCATAAAAGGGTTTTCGGCAAGAAATAAGCTGTCAGCGGTGGGCTTTCAGCCCCAAAAACTAAGAACAGTTTCGGTGGCCGCAGGCTGTTATATGAAAATGGCGGCGCAGACCTTTTGCCGGCGCATACCCCGGCATCGACCGTGAGATTAGAAACCGGACAGCCCAGGGCGGCTGTCCTGCATTTTCTTGCCTCGCGGGGATCCACAAGGGGTCATGGGACGTTAGCCTGCGCCCCTTAATACCGTTATCGGTTATCGGTTTTCGGTTAAAAAGACCAGGATTATCAGCAAATTGAAACTTAAGTTTGTTGCATTGGAAACAGAACTTGGTATAAATCCTCGGTTTCAAGGCGCCACAGGCGGAGTACCGACGGATGTCCCCGATCATGCTTTTCCGGATGGACATTATTTGGGGAGCGAAGGTTTTCCGAAAATCATTCCGGTTCCGATGCCGGGTCCGGTTCTCTCCGTAATCGCCGGGACCAAAGCTGAATATCATTAAATATAGCAAAAATCCCATGATATGTTAGGTAAAATTCAATATTACCGCCGGGTCTGATACGGAATCATCGGAATATTTCCGCCGGTCCCCCTTAATTTACCATCGAAAACCGATAACCGACCCCCCATGGCCACCCCCTAAAGGGTATTTGACGAGGCCAAGAATTCAGCGTATAATTTGTGATTAGTTTCACTTTTGCGGATCATTCGGATCATAAGGAGGAACGGCCTTGAGTTTCCTCATTGCCATGGCGGGAAAGGGCGGCACCGGCAAGACCACGGTGGCCGGCCTGATCCTGCGCTATCTGGTGGAGCACGGCAAAATCCCGGCGCTGGCGGTGGACGCCGACGCCAACAGCAATTTCCACGAAGTCCTGGGGCTCACGGTGGACCAAACCGTGGGGGAAGCCCGGGAAGAGATGAAAAAAGGCGGCGGTCTGGTGGAGATCACCAAGGACCAGCTCATCGAAATGCGCATCAATCAGGCCCTGGTGGAATCCTCGGGCTTCGACCTCATCGCCATGGGCCAGCCGGAAGGCCCGGGCTGTTACTGCGCCGCCAATCACCTGGTGGCCCGCTTCATGGAGGTCCTTGGCAAGAATTATCCCTATATCGTCATGGACAACGAGGCGGGCATGGAGCACATGAGCCGCCTCACCACCAAGGATGTCAACCTCCTGGTGCTGGTCTCGGACCCCTCCTGGCGGGGTATCCAGGCGGCCCGGCGCTTAAAAGACCTGGCCCAAGCCCTCAAGGTGGTGGTGGGCCGGTCGGTGCTCCTGGTCAATCGGGTCACCAACGGCCTCAGCCCCCGCAGCGAAGCGGAAATTGCGGCCCAGGGTCTGGACCTGGTGGGCCTGATTCCCCAGGACCCCCTCATCGCAGAGTTCGACAGCCAGGGCCGACCCACTTATAACTTGCCTGCGGATTCTCCTGCTTTACAAGCAGTTTACGCCATTTGCGACCGTTTATTGACCTAAGTTCATTAAACTTGCGGCCTGGGGCATGATTTTTTGCTTGACAGGTTGCCTAATTAATTATTATTTTCACAATGTTTATACCTCCATAGGTTTAAATTGTTACGCCGCCGGAAAATCCGGACAAATAAGGAGGGAACTACCTTGGCTTTCGAGATTCCCAAACAGATTTACTCAGGGGCGATTAAACCCGTAACCATCGGCAAAGGCGACAAGGCCATCACCCTGGGAGGCGAGACCTCCTACCCCTTCTATGTCTTTGAGGGGGCGATGCCCCACGCCCCCCGGATCGCCATGGAAGTCTGGGACAAAGACCCCGGAGAAGAATGGGCGGCCCCGTGTTATGCGCCTTTCAAGGACGTGGCCGGAGACCCAGTGGCCTGGGCCAAGAAGTGCATCAACGAGTATGGGGCGGAGGCCATTGCCATCGTCCTGGCGAGCACCGATCCCAACGGGGATAACGCCTCGCCCGAAGCCGCGGCGGCCACGGTGAAGAAATTGGCGGACGCCATTAACGTGCCTCTCATCGTGTACGGCACCGGCAACGTGGAAAAGGACGCCGAGGTGCTCCCCGCAGTGGCCGAGGCCTGCGCCGATAGAAACCTCATCCTCGGCCCGGTGCAAGACAAAAACTACAAGAAAATCGGCGCCGCGGCCCTGGGTTACAACCACGCGGTCATCGCCAACTCCCCCATCGATGTCAACCTGGCCAAACAGTTGAACATTCTCCTGGGGCAACTGGGGGTGAAGGACACCCACATCCTGGTGGATCCCACCACCGGCGGTTTGGGCTACGGGCTGGAATACTCCTATTCCGTCATGGAACGGGACCGCATGGCCGCCCTCACCCAGGAAGACGACAAGCTCCAGTTTCCCATCGTCACTTATTTGGGGCAAGAAGTTTGGAAGGTGAAGGAGTGCAAGCAGACCAACGCAGAGGCGCCGCATCTGGGCGACCAGACCAAGCGGGGCATTCTCATGGAAGCCATCACCGCGGTGGATCTGCTTCTGGCCGGGGGCGACTTGCTGATCATGCGCCACCCCGAAGCCGTGAAACTCACCAAAACCATGATTCAGGAATTGACCGGATAATCCCCCGGGCTCGCCTGGGCCGGATGCAACCATTTTTAACCCAGAGCCCGGCAGGCCGCTATATCGACGGCTTCGAAACTGAACCAGGAGCCGGGGATCTGCCTGGAAAAGTGATCATGAAGGTCACCTCTTAACGTAAGAATCGGAGGAAATTTTTTATGGCCGAGTTAGATTTTGAAAAACTATCCATGGACCCCGCGGCGCAGGAGATGCTCAAGAAGGCCCAGGCCGAGGGCATTGAGACCATTTTTGACCGCGCCAAGGCCATGAAGCCCTGCCCCATCGGCATTGAAGGCGCCTGCTGTCGCATCTGCGCCCAGGGGCCCTGCCGGGTGCCGCCGCCCAAGAAGAAGGCCGGCGAAGAAACCGGCGAGGAGAAGAAACAGCGCATGGGCCTGTGCGGCGCCACCGCGGAAACCATCGTGGCCCGGAATTTCGCCCGCATGGTGGCTTGCGGCACCGCCTCCCACAGCGACCACGCCCGGGGCGTGGCCAAGCTGTTCATCGAAGTGGCCAACGGCCGGACCCAGGGCTACAAAATCAAGGACGTGACCAAGCTGCGCCGGGTGGCCCGGGATTGGGACGTGGCCGTCACCGTGGGTGAAGGCGACGACGCCAAACCCCGCTCTGCGGAAGACATCGCCATCGAGCTGGGCCCCAAGGTCCTGGCGGAGTTCGGCCAGCAGGAAGGCGAAATCAACTACGTCAAGCGGGCCCCCAAGAAACGCCAGGAAATCTGGCGCAAACACGGGGTGGTGCCCCGGGGCGTGGACATCGAGGTGGTGGAGCTGATGCACCGCACCCACATGGGCGTGGACCAGGACTACCACAACCTGATCAAGCAGTCCACCCGCTGCGCCCTGGCCGACGGCTGGTCCGGGTCCATGATCTCCACCGACCTCCAGGACATCATGTTCGGCTGCCCCACTCCCATCGCCGGGGAGATCAACCTGGGCGTGCTGAAAGAAGACCACGTCAACGTGGTGATGCACGGCCATGAGCCGCTCCTGCCTGAGATGCTGTGGGTGGCGGCCCAGGAGCCGGAGCTGATCCAGTACGCCCAGAGCAAGGGCGCCAAGGGCATCCAGCTGGCGGGCATGTGCTGCTCGGCCAACGAGGTCTTGATGCGCCACGGCGTGCCGGTGGCGGGCAATTACCTGCACCAGGAACTGGCGGTGATCACCGGCGCAGTGGACGCTCTGGTGGTGGACGTGCAGTGCGAGATGCAGGCCCTGGCCAACGTGGCCAAGTGCTACCACA
>CAZUBT010000110.1:0-8784 GCA_964618815.1 uncultured Desulfobacterales bacterium
CCCAAGCGGGAGCTTGGGAACGAGAGAGGGGGATGCCTTCAGGAAACCAGGTACGTTTTAGTCGGATGAACCAAATTTCATCATGATCAATTCATCCTTCAGGGGGAAATGGGCTTGTCTCTGGGAATGAAATCTGATAAAATAAAAAATATGATTAATCGAATGACCGCGTTACGCGTTTTTAGCCATACCCTCCCGTCCCTCCAGGGCCCGGCCCTGCTTCGCTTATTGCCTGCCTAGGCGGGCGACTATCTCTGGCTTTCCACTATTTCGCGGCAACGACTTGTTTTAACTGCTTCTTTTTGAGGAAGACAGTGGTATAATCCATTTGTCTTCGCAGTCGCCCAAATACCAGGTTGCCGTCGCAGCGGTAGGGGCGGGGTCTCCCCGTCCGTGGCGCGATGCACGGCGAGTGTCGGGCGGGGAAACCCCGCCCCTAAAAATACATTCGCTGATGTTGGCGGCAAATTTGGTATAACGGGATGGGAGATTTATATGCCTGATAAAGTTATTATTTTCGATACTACTCTCCGGGACGGGGAGCAGACCCCCGGCGCCAGTCTCAATGTGGACGAAAAGATCCAGATCGCCCGGCAGCTGGAGCTCCTCAACGTGGATGTCATCGAAGCCGGGTTCCCCTTTGCGTCCCCGGGGGACTTCGAGGCGGTGAAGGCCGTGGCCCGGGAAATCCGGGGCTGCCAGATCGCGGGGCTGGCCCGGGCTTTTCCCGCGGACATCGACGCGGCCTGGGAAGCTGTCAAAGAGGCATCCGAACCCCGGATTCACACCTTTCTGTCCACTTCCGATATTCACCTGCAACATCAGATGCGGAAGACCCGGGAACAGGCCCTGGAAATGGCCGTGGCCGCGGTAAAGCACGCCAGCCGCTACACCGCCAACGTGGAGTTCTCCGCCATGGACGCGGGCCGCAGCGACCTGGCCTATGTGGCCCAGGTGTTCGCCGCGGTGATCGACGCGGGGGCCAGGACCGTGAATTTCCCGGATACCGTGGGCTACACCATTCCCCATGAATTCGGCGCCAAGATCAAGTACCTCATGGAGCATGTCCCCAATATCCATAAGGCGGTGATTTCGGTGCACTGCCACAACGACCTGGGGCTGGCCGTGGCCAACACCCTTTCCGCCATCATCAACGGCGCCCGCCAGGCGGAAGTCACCATCAACGGCATCGGCGAGCGGGCCGGCAACGCCTCCCTGGAAGAAGTGGTCATGGCCCTGAACACCCGGAAAGACCTGCTGGATTTCTACACCGACGTGGTCACCCAGTACATCTATCCCACCTCCCGCCTGGTGAGCAAGCTCACCGGGGTGGTGGTGCAGCCCAACAAGGCTATCGTGGGGGCCAACGCCTTTGCCCATGAGTCGGGCATCCACCAGGACGGCGTCCTGAAGGAGGCCAGCACTTACGAAATCATGACCCCCAGCGCGGTGGGCATCAAAAAAAGCTCCCTGCCACTGGGCAAACTCTCGGGGCGCAACGCGTTTCGCACCAAGCTCCAGGAAATGGGCTTTTACCTGGCGGATGAGGAACTGAACCGGGTCTTCCTGCGCTTTAAGAACCTGGCGGACCGCAAAAAGACGGTGTTCGACGAAGACCTGGTGAGCCTGGTGGAGACCGAGGTCATCTACAAGTCGGTGCCCGAGCACTTCCGGCTGGTGGACCTGGTGGTCCTCACCGGCACCATGGTGAAGCCCAATGCCACGGTGAAGATGGAGGTGGGGGGGGATTTGAAGAGCGCCGCGTCCTTCGGCGACGGCCCCATCGACGCGGTTTATAAGGGCATTACGGAGCTGGCTAAATCCAAGGCGCGCCTCCTCAAGTTTGCGGTGAGCTCCATCACCGGCGGCACCGAGGCCCTGGGGGAGGTGAGCGTGCGCCTGGAGGATGAAGGCCGGATCGTCACCGGCCAGGGGGTGGATCCGGATATCGTCACGGCCTCCGCCCGGGCTTACATCAACGGCCTGAACCGGCTGCATTTTCTGAAGGCCGGCGGCCCTAAGAAGGGGAAGCCGGAGGAGATGTAAATAATCTCACGCAAAGACGCAAACGCCCCATGAAAATATAGAGCCGCACCCCTCGGCGGCTCACGGACAGCCGGGGGCGGCTGTCCCACATTTTTTTCCCAAGGAAAACAGAAAACAGAAAACTATGCCTGAACCACAGACCATCACCCAAAAGATTCTGGCCGCGCATTGCGGCAAGGAATACGTGGAGCCGGGAGAACTCATCCTGGCCAGAGTGGATATCGCCCTGGGCAACGACATCACCGCGCCCCTGGCCATCGGGTATTTCCGGGAAGCCGGGGCCGCCAGGGTCTTCGACCGGGAGCGGGTGGTGTTGGTAAACGACCACTTCGCCCCTAACAAAGACATTGCCTCTGCCACTCAATGTCAGACGGTGCGCCGGTTCGCCCGAGAGCAGGACCTGGTGCACTTCTATGACGGCGGGGACATGGGGGTGGAGCACGCCCTGCTGCCGGAGAAGGGCATCGTGGGGCCCGGCGACCTCATCGTGGGCGCGGATAGCCACACCTGCACCTACGGGGCGCTAGGGGCCTTCGCTTCCGGGGTGGGCTCCACGGACCTGGCCGCGGCCATGATCACCGGGGAATGCTGGCTCAAGGTCCCGGAGAGCATGAAATTCATCTATACCGGCAGGCTGCGCGCCTGGGTCACCGGCAAGGACGTGATTCTCCTGACCATCGGCGACATCGGGGTGGACGGGGCCAACTACCGGGCTATGGAATTCACCGGCGACACGATTTCCCGCCTTTCCATGGCGGAGCGCTTCTCCATGGCCAACATGGCGGTGGAGGCCGGGGCCAAGAACGGAGTCATGGCGCCGGACGCCATTACCATGGAGTATGTCCATGGCCGGGCTCTGCGGCCCTACACCCTTTACCAGAGCGACCCCGACGCGGCCTATGTCTTTGAAAAAACTTACGACGTCAGCAACCTGGAGCCCCAGGTGGCCCTGCCGCCTTCCCCCGGCAATGTCCGGCCCTTGTCCCGGGTGGGGGAGGTGGCCATCGATCAGGCGGTCATCGGTTCCTGCACCAACGGCCGGCTGGAAGATTTGCGACTGGCGGCTAAGGTGCTCAAGGGCCGCAAAGTGGCCAGGGGGGTGCGACTCATCGTCATCCCCGCCACACCCCTGATTTACCGCCAGGCCATGGAGGAGGGCCTGCTGGCTTTATTCATGGATGCCGGCGCGCTCATCAGTCCACCCACCTGCGGCCCCTGTTTGGGGGGCCACATGGGCATCCTGGCCCCGGGAGAAGTGGCCATTGCCACTACCAATCGCAATTTTACGGGACGCATGGGCCATCCCCAATCCCAGGTATACCTGGCCAACCCGGCGGTGGCCGCGGCTTCCGCAGTTACCGGCCGCATCAGCGGCCCGGAAGAATTGTGACCTATAGTTAAATTTTATAGAAAACTCGCACCAACCGTCCTATAATCGCCCCATGGGGGCAGGGAGGCAGACATGTTGGGCTGTAAAGGGCATTGGTGGTTGGCCATGGCGATGGCTCTGTTCCTGGGAGCCGGCTGCTCCGGCATCCTGGCGGAATCGGTTTCCGAGGATGGGCGCCTGGAACGGATCCGGGTGGAGGGAGGCGAGAGCTGGAAGCTCTATGATCGCAATCCCACTCGGGGCGATGATACCGCCATCATGCTGAAGAAGGAGTCCACTTTTTAGCTCATCTTGAGAGCATGGTTGGATTAATTGGTTTAATGCCGCTGAGATCCATCCTTGGGGGAAGATAGAGATTTGCGCCGGATAGGTTGGTGGTTAGGGGCCGTGTGGTTTATGCTCTTAGGGGCCGGGTGTGCCGGGGTCCTCTTCGAGTCGCACCTCGAAGACGGCAATGTGCAGCGCCTGAAGGTGGACGGCGGGGAAAGCTGGAGCGCCTATGAGGACAAACCCCGCTATCCCCAGTCCAGAATCAAGGACGAATATTCCATTTGGCTGAAAAAGGAAACAACGTTTTAGTGCCGTTTTCGGTTTTCAGTTTTCGGTTGAAAGATGGCGCTTTCTCCTGGCCCCAGATTCTCGAAATCTGGCCCTTTTTCCCTGTTCCCCGCTTTTCCGTTTTTCCGTTTCCCCGTTTCCCTCTTATCTACCCCATCCGCCTGGCCAGGACCACTCGACCAGCCCCCTGATAATCCTTTAAAATCTCCACTGACTGATAAGCTTCGGTCTCCTGCAGCATTTTCACTACTCCAGGCGCCATGCCGTCGGCCACTTCCAGGGCCAGCCGGCCACCGGGGGCCAACACCCGGTGGGCCTGCCGGATCAGGGGCCTAAGCAGGGCCAGGCCGTCGTCCCCGCCCAGGAGGGCCTCCCGGGGTTCAAAGTCCTTGATATCCGCAGGAAGTTGTTCCCATACCGGCCTGGGTACGTAAGGCAGGTTGGCCGCTACCAGGCGGAACCGGGGTTCGGCCTTAATGCCGGACAACAAATCGCTCCGGATGAAATGAATCCGCTCCGCCACCCCGTGACGCCGGGCATTGTCCCGGGCCACCGTTAGGGCCCCGGCGGAGAGGTCTATCCCCACCCAGCGCATCTCGGGCAATTCCCGGGCCAGGGCGATGACCACCGCGCCCGAGCCGGTCCCCACTTCCAAACCCCAAAAGAAACCTGTTTTCGGTTTTCTGTTTTCGGTTTTCTGTATTTCCTCTTCCAAATCCCCGATTATCCAGGGCATCGACGACGAGGGAGTTTCATTCACCGCAAACTCACTGCTAATCACTGACCCCTGATCCCGGTATTCGGTTTTGGGTACTCGGTCTTCGGTGAGCGCCTTTGCGTCTTTGCGGCTTTGCGTGAGATCATTTGGGTGCGTAGGACGCACCCTCCTCTCCGCCCCCTGATCCCGGTATTCGGTTTTGGGTTGAGATGCTTCCAGGAGCGCCTGCACCAGGATTTCGGTTTCCGGGCGGGGGATCAGGACCGCGGGGGTAACCTTGAAATCCAGGGACCAGAACTCCTTGCGGCCGGTAATGTAGGCCGGGGGTTCTCCTTGGCGCCGCCGGACAACCAGGGCCTTGAAGCGTGCCAGTTCCTCCGGGGTGAGGGGCTGGTCGTGGCGGAGATAAAGGTCCAGGCGGCTTAAGTTCAGGGCGTGGGCCAGGAGCACCTCCGCGGAAGCCCGGGGTTCAGACACCCCTTTGGCGCGGAAGTAATCCGCGGCCCACTTGAGGATCCCCATCACGGTCCAGGAATTGTTCATTTAAGCCTGTTGGAGGGCCAAAGAGCGGAAGTGGGTGGTCAGCGCCTGGAGGAACTCATCCAGGTCGCCGTCCAGGATATTCTCCAGGCGGTAGAGGGTGAGGCCGACGCGGTGGTCGGTGATGCGGCCCTGGGGGAAATTGTAGGTACGGATGCGTTCGCTGCGGTCCCCGGTGCCCACCTGGCTTCGGCGTTCCTGGGCGATCTGTTGTTGCTGTTCCTGCTGCTTCATGTCAAAAAGCCTGGAGCGCAGCACCTTCAATGCCTTGGCCTTGTTCTTGTGCTGGGATTTCTCATCCTGGCAGATGACCACCAGTCCCGTGGGGACATGGGTGATGCGCACCGCGGAGTCGGTGGTGTTGACACTTTGTCCCCCGGGCCCCGATGAGCGGAATACGTCCACCCGCAGTTCTTCAGGGTTGATCTGCACGTCCACTTCCTCGGCCTCGGGGAGGATGGCCACAGTCACCGCGGAAGTATGGATGCGGCCCTGGGATTCCGTCACCGGCACCCGCTGCACCCGGTGTACCCCGCTTTCATATTTCAAACGGCTATAAACCCGCTCTCCCGAGATGGACGCGATGATTTCCTTTAGTCCCCCGATGCCGGTGGGCGAATGGCTCAGGATCTCCACCTTCCAGCCCCGGCGCTCCGCCAGGCGGCTGTACATGCGGAACAGGTCCGCGGCAAACAGCCCCGCCTCTTCCCCTCCGGTTCCGGCCCTGATCTCCAGAATCACATTCTTTTCGTCGTTGGGGTCCTTGGGCAGCAGCAGCAGGCGCAGTTCTTCCTCAAGCCGGGCCGCCGCCGCCTTGAGGCTCTGAATCTCTTCCCGGGCCATGGCCTTGAGTTCTTCGTCCGCTTCATCCTTCAGGATCCCTTGACTTTCCGCGAGCTCCCGGTCAACCTTGCCATAACGCCGGAAGGCCTGAACTATGGGCGCCAAATCCGAGCGCTCTTTGGCGATTTTCTGGTATTCCTCCTGGAGCCGGAGGATCTCCGGGTCGCTCAGGCGGCGTTCCAGTTCCACAAAGCGCTCTTCTAAATCGTTTAATCGTGATGAAAACATATCCGGCTCGATAAATAGGGAAAAACCCAGGCCCCGGGGGAATCAAGGTGATGGGGCAGGGTAGGGGACCCAAAGATTACATACCTTCAATATTATACTATAACCGACAGTCTCATTTTTGGCAATGAGCGTCTGGGGTTATGAAGGGATGGGCTATATACCGTAAGCAGGGTCAGGGGGCAGGGGGTTAGTGAGCCGTGAGCAGTTAGCAGTGAGCCGTCAAAAGCCATGGAGAGAAAACCGTTTTAACGAGACTGGCCCCTCCTACCAGGAAATCACCGAAAACCGAAAACCGAAAACCGAAAACAGAAAACTCCTACTCCCCCCGCTCCTCCCTAAAATAGCGCATGGTGGTCTTTTTCAATTCCGTTTCGCTGAACAGCATCTCGTAAGTGTCCATCCCAGTTTCCGCGGCCATGCGGGCTGCGGTGAGGATGCAGTCTTCGGGGGTGCGGCCGTGCACCATGGTGTACAGGTTATAAGGCCAGGAAGCTGCAGGGTTGGCGGGTTTTCGGAAGTAACAATGGGAAACTTCCCGATACGCCGCCATCTTTTTGCCGATTTCCGTTATCCGGTCTCCGGGGATGACCCAGGCCACCAGGGCATTGGCGGCAAAGCCGGATTGTTGGTGGCGCAAGGTGGCTCCGAACCGCCGGATGTAGCCGGTTTCCATGAGCCGGCGGATGACGGCCAATACCTCCGCCTCCGGAGTTTCTAGTTGCGAGGCAAGCTCCAGAAAGGGGTCCGGGGTGATATCCAGGTCCCGTTGCAGGGCCAGGATTACCCGTTTTTCCAGGTCGGACAGCATGAATAAAATTCACTCCATTATTATGAAACCGGCTTTTATGATTTATTTAACCACAGAGGTCACAGAGAACCCAGCAGAAAACCATGACGGTTTTCTGGGTCTTCCGGGTCCTCTGTGGTGAAATCCCATCAATTGAACCGCCACTCCCCCGGCCCGCCGCCCCCCCCAAGTTGAGACCTCTGCTAAAAGGGCTTGAGCGATGACAAATCAGCTTCAAAGGAAAAGAGACTAGTGGCACAGGCTTCCAGCCTGTGCATAACTCTTTGGTAACACAAGGTTTTTTGCACAGGCTGGAAGCCTGTGCCACCAGATTCCCCCCCTGGATTTAGTTCCTCTGTGTACCGGCTGATTTTCGCAGAGGTCTAAAGTCCTTATGGAAGTTCAAAAGTTACGAGGTCGTTGACCTTGATGCCATATTTATCACAAAACCCGGCGGGGACCTCCAGGACATAATTCACCGGAACCGGGGAGGCATAGCTCTGCCTTTGGTCCTCATGGGAAACCTGCTTGGCGATGCCCGCCACCTTGCCGTAGGCTATCCAGATGATGTCCAGGGGAAAAAGCATGTCCCGCATGCAGAACACCTGGACCTGCATCCGGGGCATGATAAAGAGCATGCCCCGGCCTTCGGGCAGCCCTGGCCGATTTCCCAGCCCCAGATAGAGCTTTCCCGGCGATTTCACGACTTCGGATTTGACCTCCATTGCTCCCAGGGTTACCGGAGTGAAGGGATTGCCGTACTCGGATAATTCCTGGCCGAAACTGTAGCCCCAGGGAATTATCAGGAACCACAGGGTCAGGCCCAGGAAGGCCAAGCAGATGAGTCTTTTCTGAGAAGGCAGCATTACTTGTTCCAAGGCCGCATGGGCTGAGTCTCTTTAATAATAAATTTTAATTCATTAGCGGGGGATTATCCAGACAAACTAAGCGGCCCGGCGGGACAAAATCCGGTTGATTACCGGCAGGTCATCAGGTATATGGGTTACATCTCATCTAAGGGGGGATTGTCCATGAAGATCGTTGCCGTGTTGGGAAGTCCCCGGCCCCAGGGAAACAGCGCCGGGCTGGCTCATAAGTTCTTAGACGCCGCCAAGGAACTGGGGGCCGAGGTCCGGGTGTTTGCCCTAAATCAGATGGAGTTTCAGGGCTGCCAGGGGTGCGGCGCCTGCAAGACCGACCGGGAGTCCTGCATCCTGGATGACGACCTGGCTCCGGTGTTGGAGGCCGTCAAAGCCGCGGACGTCTTTCTCATGGCTTCCCCGGTTTATTTCGGAGACCTTTCCGGACAGTTGAAGGCTTTCTTTGACCGGACCTATTCCTATGCCCGGCCTGATTTCTCCAGCCGGGTGCCTTCGGGAAAAGCCGCGGTCATAGTACTGGTCCAGGCCCAACCGGATGAATCCCAGTTTGCCGACATCTTCCCCCGGTATGAGCGCTGGCTGAAGATGTTCGGCTTCGACCCGGTGTATCTGCTCCGAGCCACGGGGGTGCGGGACCCGGAAGACATCAAGCAAAAGGCCGAATTGCTGGAAAGGGCAGGGGGGCTAGCCCGGGAACTGGCGAGTCGGTTCCTTTAAGAATCAGGGGTCAGGAATCAGGGGTCCGGGGGAAAAAGAAGCATCTTGAATCATTTTCAAACAACTAACAACTAAC
>CAZUBT010000111.1:0-8449 GCA_964618815.1 uncultured Desulfobacterales bacterium
TGACAAATCAGCTTCAAAGGAAAAGAAACCAGTGGCACAGGCTGGAAGCCTGTGCGTAACCCTCTGGTAAATAAAGGTTTTTTGCACAGGCTGGAAGCCTGTGCCACCAGAGTTTCTTCCTGGATTTTGTTTGCCTGTATACCGACTGAGTTTAGCAGAGGTCTCAAATCGCCATCAAACGTATTTTTTTCGTAGGGGCGAATCTTGTATTCGCCCTAAATTGGTGGGCGAACGCAAGGTTCGTCCCTACATTTTGATACCTTTTGAATGCGAATTGGTATTAAACCTGTAACTATTGGAAAGCAGGAGCTTTCCACCCAAGTGCGTTCCCAAGCGGGAGCTTGGGAACGAGAGAGTGGGATGCCTTCAGGAAACCAGGTACGACTTAGTCGGATGAACCGGTCTTGGAACCTCTGTATCATCCCATCCAGGGGCAACCCAGCCATCCGCCTTTGATGATGTTTAAAGCCCTGCTGTTGCAGCAGTGGCACGGCTTGTCCGATCCCGGACTGGAAGAAGCCATCTGCGACCGCTTGTCGTTTCAGCGTTTTTTAAGTCTGTCCCTTACAGACCCGGTTCCGGATGAAACCAGGATTTGCCGGTTCCGCAATATGTTGAGACTGTTGCGAAAAGCCATTGGGAGAGGGGGCCAGGGGCCGAGGGCCCCTGCCCCCTCCCTCAAGATAATTATGCGATAGACCGCTAAGTTTGCGGCTACCCGCAGATGATTTCGATGGACTCCACCCCGCGGCCTCCCTGGACCGGGGCCACCGCGCCGCAGGCGGGACACTCCACCAGAGGCAGGGGGTCGTGGGAATCCACCTGATCATCTCCCAGGGTCTCCTTATGGCCGCATTGGGTGCAGGCCAGGTTAACCGGCCCGATGCTGAGAGTCAACCTGGAATGCTCCAGGGGCGTGCCCTGGGTCAGGACTTCATAAGCCTGACGGGTGGCCGCGGCGGAGTGCACCGCAAATCCCCCCACCATGAGGACCACCTCAATGTCCGCGCCCGGGGGACACACCCCCGGCTCTTGCATTTTTTCCAAGAGAATCCCCACCACCTCTTCCATCAAGCCGTATTCGTGCATCCGGTGTTGTCCTCCGTCAGGGGTTGGCAATACCGTTTTCGGTTTTCGGTTTTCGGTTTTCGGTTTTCGGTTAAAAAGACCAGGATTGTCAGCAAATTGAAACTTAAGTTGGTTGCATTGGAAACAGAACTTGGCATAAAACCCTTGATTTAAGGGCGCCGGGCGCTGCGCCCCTGCCGAGGCCGGTAAGAATCCCCAAGTTTCCGGATGCTTACTAATTGCTAACTGCCGAAAAAAAGCCCGGCAGCCCCTTCAAAGGGCTACCGGGCTGTGCATGTGGCTGACCGTCAGGGATGAGCCGGCTTATTACATCTCTTCCAGCTCAATGCCGAATTTTTCAAACTGGGCGTCGCGTAGTTCCCGGGCCTTGGCGATTTCCGCGTCGGACCAGGGCTCATAGACCAGACATTTGGACACCAACTCCCAGATGTACATGGTTTCATGGTAGTTGCCCATGTCAAAGCCGGGAGTGCCCTTTTTAAATTCCCCGGCCAGACCCTTCATGATCTGGTCCCGGCAATTGTGGCACGGGGCGATGACCAGGTCCGCGCCGCTCTCCCTGATCTGATCCACCTTCATCTTGCCGTACTCCAGGCGTTCGTGGTCGTAAGGCATGGCCCAGGCGCCGCCGCCGGCGCCGCAGCAGGTGTTGTTCAGGGGATCGTCGCAGGCCTCCACCCGCTTTTCCAGACACTGGTCCACGATCCACCGGAAGTCCCAGCCGTGGTGGGCGCCGAAGGCCATCTGGGATTTTCTCACGTAGTTGCAGGGATCGTGCACCATGCCCACATGGGGGACCTTGGTTTTATCCAGCTTGATCCTGCCGGATTCGATGTATTCCCTCAGCAGGTCGAAGATGCTGACCACTTTGAATTCGTCGTAAACTTCCGGAAACCAATTTTTGAACCCGAACCGGGTTGCATAGTAGGCATGCCCTCATTCGGGGTACAAGATGGTTTTCGCCTTAATTCGTCGGGCATTCTCGATGACCCGGGCCACCTGGACCTTCATGCTGGCGTCGTCGCCGCTGAACAGGCCCCAGTTGACCCCTTCCCAGTTCACCGAAGACACGGTCCAGTCCTCTTTGGCGGCGTAAAAGATGCGCCACCAGAACATCATGTCTTCCGGCTCCGCGAAGGGTTCTTTGGAGTTGATAGTCACGATGATATTGGCCCCTTCTTTATCCACCGGCACGTAAAATCCCGGCACGGGCTGCTCAACATCTTCTTCGCACTCCACCCCCACTTCCGCCAGGAGCTGGAGGTAGTCGTCCTTGGGGATGCCCAGGTTGTTGCCTCGTTGAAGGTTCATCATGGTGCCCTTGTGGATCGGCCCGGGCACCTTGTCCCGGTCCCGCAAGGTCCGGCAGGTGCGGAAAGCTCTCATCAACTGGATGCCCATGGGGCAGCCGTACTGACACCGGCCGCACAGGGTGCAGACCCAGGGCCACTTGGAGTCGATGACTTCCTGTTCCATTCCGAAAACAATGGCCCGAATGGCCTTCCGGGCGTCCCAACCGGGCACCAGCCCCGTGGCCGGGCAACCGCCGCTGCAAGTGCCGCAGGTAAAACAGCGGTCCGCCAGCTCCGGGGCAATGTTCCCGATTCTTCGGTTCTTGCGGTCTATCTTCACTTCTTGAAAAGGCGCCTCCATGGGCTCTTCTCCTTCCAATAGCGTTAATTTTTCAGGGTTATTAAGATCTTACCTTGTGCCAATACGCACAAAGGTTCGCCGATAAATATCCATAAGATTTTTATCAGGAATACGGAAAAAAGTATAGCAAATTTTCCCCGGCGTATCAAAGATTTTTCATGATGCGCTCGCAGACCTCGGGGATGGCCTCCTTCACCTGGGCGGAAAGGCCGGGCCGCACTTCCTCGGGAATTTCCATGACCTGGGCCACCAGGATATGAATATCCACCTGGGTGTAATCTTTGAGTTCTTTCAGCATGTTTACGGTGGGGAACTGGTGCAGGGAAAAATCCGCGGTCTTTTGCGGAGAGATGTCATCCACCCCGATTTCAAAGACTTCTCCCGGCTGCCGGCCCGGGTGATCCACCGCGTCCACAATGATAATCTTGCGCGGCTTGGGTTCGTCCAACAAGATATCGAACAGCAGGTCCCGGATGCTGGTGCCCACATCCATGGCCAGGGCCTCCTCCGGGAGCGCATAGTTTTCCTTAAGGTAGTCGATGACTGCGGGGCCGAAGCCGTCATCCCCGAACATGATGTTGCCGCAGCCGAAGATTAACACGGATTTTTCAGAAATGGGCCGCAAAGGTGTTCTCCGTTGAAAGTAATTTCGATGAAGGAAAGGCCGGGGGAAAATGTGGCGCAGGGACTCTCCCCGGTACTATAACCGCCGAAGGGGCTAAACGTCATCGGGCACTTTTAATGCCGTTTTCGGTTTTCGGTTTTCAGTTAAAAAGACCGGAATTATCAGCAAATTGAAAGTTAAGTTGGTTGCATTGGAAACAATCACTCATGAGCCTTCGGCTCACCTATAAATTATGAAAAGGTCCTAATGTGCAAACTCCCAACTTTGAACTTTGAACCTTGAACTTTGAACTTTTCAGGACAGAACTTGGTATAAGCGGCGCCGTGGCCTTCTCTGAGTGAAAATTCATAGATGTTCGGTCTCCTGGGCCGGGAATAATTCGTCCATAATCCACTGCTTGATGGCGTCCCGGGTCCGGCGGTAGAACTCCATAGATAAGCCGAAGGGGTCGGGCATGGGTTGATTCAAAATCTGCCCCTTAAAGTAGGGAATCGGCCGCTTCAGAGAATATTCCGACAGGTTGATCAGCAGGCTCACGTCCCTAAAATCCATTCCGTCCAGGGACTTGGAGCGCAACCCTCCGGTGGGGACGCCGATTTCCTCCAGGACCTTGAGGGTATCCGGGGCGACATGCCCCAGGGGGTCGATCCCTCCGGATGCAGCCTCCAGACGGTCCCCGCCAAAGTGCCGGGCCATGGCCTCGGCCATAATGCTCCGGCAGGAATTCCCATAGCAGACGAAGACGACCTTGGTTTTCATCTTTATTATAGGGCGGCCCGTGGCCGCCATTTTCCGGCGTGGACGGCGAGAGCGGAGGCCTGCCCCACGAAAGACATGTAGGGTGCGTCCTGCGCACCAAACCTTACTCCTCTAAGCAAGGCGGCACGGTCTGGGTCAGTTTATCCGGCCAGTTATACGCGCAATAATAATAAAACGGCGAACCGCAAAAGCACCCGTCGGATTCCTGGGCCATCAGATACACGCACCGGTCGCAGCACCGGGGCATCTCATCCCCCTCGGAAAAGGGCACCCCATACTGCCCGGCGCGGAATTCATCCAGAGAAAACATATCGAAGTCAATTTATCATAAAATTCCTTGAAAATCCTGCTGGGTGGATATTTTAAAATAACCTTCCCAGGGTGGGAAGAGTCTGATGATTAGCAGTAAAATATAAAATTATCCGGCCGGAGGTGGGCCAACACCTAATTTTTCCGATTAATTGACCTCATACTGGAAAAAATTTTGGGGGAAGCATATCTCCCCGGCCCTGCAACTTTTGTTATAGTTATTAAACTCCCCTTGGGGGTCAAGAGACGGACTGAGGAGGATTCCCTAATGAAAGTGGCGACGATCAAGAGTATCTGGAAACTCGGATTGGCCGGTTTGGCCCTGATAGCCATATCTTGCTGGGCGCTGCTGCCCTTAGCCTATGGAGATCAACCCCACATGCACCGGGCCTTGTCGAACTTGCAGGCCGCCAGAGCCGAGCTGCAGGCTTCCAGCCACAATAAGGGCGGCCACCGGGGCAACGCCATTAACCTGATAAACCAGGCCATCGTTGAAGTCGAGCGGGGCATTCATTACGGTCGCACCCACCATTAGATCTTTGAAGAAATAGCTTGATACCATCAGTAAGTAGGAAAAACTGGGGCCGCAGGGTGTGATATATCCTGCGGCCCCAAAATCGTCCGGCTGAAAGCTGAAAGCTGACAGCCTAATTGCTCAACTTCTCCACCACCTGCCCGTGCTGATCCAGAATGGTGACTTCCACCGCAATACCGCCATCCAGGCGGTGAGTGGCGCAGCTCAGTCACGGGTCGTAGGCGCGTATGGCCATTTCCACCTTGTTCAGGATCCCCTGGTCATAGACGCCATCCTTGATGAGCGTCTTGGCCGCCTGTTCCACCGAGAGATTCATGGCGGCATTATTGTGGGTGGTGCCGACAATGAGGTTGACGCTGGTGATCAGGCCGTTCTCATCGCAAGTGTAGTCGTGGATCAGGGTCCCCCGGGGGGCTTCCACGCAGCCGATGCCCCGGGCCGCTCTGGGCGTAATCGGCGCCCGGATATCGGTGCTGGTGATTTCCGGATCTTCCAGGAGCTGCACCGCGGTCTCCGCCGCCTGCAAGAGTTCGATGAGACGGGCGTAGTGGTACAGGAGGGTATAATGCGCCGGCCGGCCGAACGCCGCCCGGAACTCCTCCAGTTCCGCCTGGGCCAGGGGGGTGGCCATTTTGTCGGCCACATTGATGCGGGCCAGGCAGTTGACACGGTAAACGCCCACCGGGTTATCCAGGGACATGTTGAGTTTGCCCCATTTTTTGGCATAGGGGAACTTCTGGTAAGACCAGGGCTCCACCCACTCCCCGATGTAGTCCACGTACTGCTCGCAGGCGAAATCGTCATAGGAGCCGTCGGGCTTCATCAGCCTGAGCTTGCCGTCATAGAAATCGAGAGCCCCGTCATCGGTGACCATGCCCATGTAGCCCACCTCGATGACGCCGATGGTCTTAATGGCATCCAGGTATTTGGGGAAGACGTTTTCCTTGGCGAACTTCATGGAGAACTTGGAGAACTCCAGCAATTCCTTGGCCGAGGGCAGCATCTTCTGGCGCTCCGCTTCGGTCATGGGCTTGCTCACCCCGCCCGGGAGGGAGAAGGTGGGATGGATGGCCCGCCCCGCGAAGCCTTCCAGGATTTGGGCCCCCAGATGGCGCATGTGCACCACCTGCTTGGCAATGTCCGGCGCCGCCTGGATGATGCCTACCACATTGCGCACCGAATAGTCGGCATCGGGACCGATGACAAAGTCGGGGGCCGCCAGAAAGTAAAAGTTCAGGATTTTATCGCTCACGTAAGCGATGTTCTGCATCAGGCGGCGCAGTTTCACCGCGGCCGGGGGCGGGGTTACCCCGAAACAGGCGTCCGCCGCCTTACTGGAGGCCAGGTGATGGGCCCAGGGGCAGATGCCGCAGATGTGGCAGACCGTCCGGGGCATTTCCTCCACGGGCCGGCCTTCGCAAAATTTTTCAAATCCGCGCAGCGTTTGGACGTGCAGCTTGGTATCAGCGACGTTGCCGGCGTCATCCAAGGTTATGACCACTTTGGCATGGCCTTCGATCCGGGTTACCGGCTGAATATTGATGACTTTGCCCATGCTCCTCACCTCCTCATTTCGCCGGCCGGGCCGGGATTACCGTCAGAACACCATGCCCGCCGATATAACGGTTCATCATGGCCCGCCGATCTACCAGGGATTTGGGATCCAGCCCCACCGAGGTCAGGGCCCCCATCATGTCCACCATGGGCCGGGCCCCCTTGCGGATGGGGCCGAAGCAGCCCCGGCACGGCGTCCGGGCCTGAATGCACCGGGGCACCCCGGTTTTGCCCGCGCAGCCCGCCAGAGTAACCGTACCCATGCAGAGGAAACCCTGCTCGTTGATGCAGCGCATCTTCTCCAGGCCCTCTTCCGGGTTGAATTCCATGTTCTGCAGCCAGCGCTTGACTGGACCGCCGCCAGATTTCTGCTCCCGAATCACCGGGCAGGTGTCGCACACACTGCGCTCCGGGAGGCTCCAGGAAGTTTTGCCCTGGAGGAGGGCGCTGATGGCATCGACAATCCAATCGGGGTGAGGAGGGCAACCGGGGATAGCAATGTCCACTTTGACGACTTCATCCAGCGCGGCACAGGTGGGGGTCCATTGGGGAACATTGGGATTTTCCGGGTTCGGAGCGGGGTCGGAGGAAACGCAGTTGCGAAAAACTTTTTCAAAGACCTCATCATTTTTCCACATGTTGGCCTGGGCCGGCACCCCACCATAGCAAGCGCAACTGCCCAGGGAAATGAGAAATTTGACTTTCTTCCGGATCTCCTGCAATTCATGTTTCTGTTCTTCGTTGCGAACCCCACCCGAGACGATCCCCACCACGGCCTCCGGGATATCCATGGCCGTCCCGTCGCCGAGCTGACCATAGAACTTATGATCTATCAGGGCCGTAAAGTGAACGAAATCTAATAGAGGCAAGATGTCCAACAGTGGGTCTCCGATATTGAGAATGGAAATCTCGCAACCGGAGCAGGCGTTCAACCAATCTTCCACTACTTTCACCGGCATCGCTCTCCCTCCTTTGTTATTAACGGTCAGCTTTCCTTCGGTGGTTAAGATTTCTCCAAGCTGATAGCCGATAGCTCCTTCAACTTGCGGCTTGCGCCGCGGCCACTCTCCGGGAATACACCAGGTACCTGTCGTCCTCCAAAAACAGGTGCACCTCGAAGCCTTCCTGCTTATAAGCCTCCATGGCCTGCCGGGCATCATCCCGAGTCACATAGGTCTGCCCGTCCCACATGAACTTTCTGCCGGCTATTTTCCTGGACTGGGAAATGGCCATGATATTGATTTTCCTCCTTATACTCTGAAAAGACGCTGTGGGGGCGGTTCGGAAACCGCCCTTGCGGCTATTCACCCCCTGGTGCTATACGGGCTGGGCCCCAGGGCTTTTAAGGTCTCGGTCATCTCCCGCATGGTGTCCGCGAATTTTTGGGCTTCCGATGACGCGATCCACTCGATGCGGAACCGCTCCGGCTCCAGACCGAAGTCTTCCAGCATCATCTCCAAAGCTTCTCCCCGACCCTGCGCTTTTTTATTACCTTCCAGGTAATGACATTCGCCCAGGTGTCACCCGCAGATCAGGACGCCGTCGGCCCCCTTGGTCAGGGCGTCGATGACCAGGTTGGGGTGTACCATGCCGGAGCACATGACCCGGATGACCCGCCCGTTGGGGGGATACTGAATCCTGGAAACCCCCGCCAGGTCGGCCCCGGCGTAAGAGCACCAGTTGCAGCAGAACGCGATGAATAAGGGTTCGTACTCGTCGCTCATGATTCCTCTCCGGTTTATGTAGGGTGCGTTCTACGCACCATTTCCTTTTTATTTTTCGGTGCGGATACGCACCTGACATCACGGTGCGTGAAACGCAGCCTACGTTACCCGATCCCCAGCGCGGCCTCCACCTGGGCTCCAAGTTGTTCCGGGGTGAACCCGGCCACATAGATCCCCTGTTTGTGGCAGGTGGCCATGCAG
>CAZUBT010000112.1:0-8291 GCA_964618815.1 uncultured Desulfobacterales bacterium
CAACCGGACATTTTATGTGCTATGAAAACCGGACATCTGTATGTGCTATTGACAACCTGGGACATCAGGGGTTGTCAAAAAATCATTTCTGGATTATAAAATTGTCACCACAGCAACGGGCGGTTAACTCAGCGGTAGAGTGCCATCCTCACACGGTGGAAGCCACTGGTTCAAATCCAGTACCGCCTACCAGCAAATTCAAGGGGTTACGGTTATAGGCCGTGACCCCTTTTTCGTTTCTGTTACGAAAAGTTCAAAGTTAGGAGCGCGCCCCTTTCCATGCTTTTTGAAGAGCCAATGGCTCATGAGTGACTGTCCTGAAAAGTTTCAAGTTTCAAGTTCATGGGGCGGGCCTCCGGGCCCGCTTAAACTTGGCGCCCTGGGAAATGTTATTTTAGGCGGGCACGGAGGCCCGCCCCACCAATTTTGGCATGACTCAAAAAAGTCGGGTTGGCTGGGCTTTGCTTAATTGCAGGTTTTCAATGGGCTTAATCTTGGATAAGACAATAATCCCTTTGATCTTCAATCCCTTACATCTTTAGATTCGAAAAAATCAGGTAATATCCCACGATTGCCGCAAATAACCCATAGGAACCCAGGGCAACTATTATTAGTTTCCGTTGCACCGAGGGCAGGGCGGTTTGCAGACTCGGGATCTTTCGGAACGGATGCAGGACCCCCACCCCTAAACCCGCCAGCCCTCCCATCAGCAGGCTGAGATGGAGGGGATAGCCGATATAGCCGTATTCCCGTTGCAGGATGCAAAAGGGGCAGTGGTGCGTGGGCAGTTCATAGATATACAAGGATATGAATGAAATTAAGGAAGCCATGGAGATCAGAAAGGTCAGGAAACTCACCGCGGCAAACTCATATCCCCCCTTTCCCCTTCGATAAAAGCTCATCCCTAGAATAACGGCGCCGGCCAGGCTACCCGCCAGGGCGATCTCCAGGGGCTGCCGCGGTAAGGAGACCAACGCGGCCGCCACCCCCGCGGCCTCTGAGGCGAACGTAGTCCCACAGCAGGAGGTGATCACCTCGGGGGTGAGGCCCAGGAAATATTTCCCCTGGATGACCGTTTCTGCCAGGATCAGGGGGGTGATGGCCAGCAGCGCCAGGTACTTCTTTTTAATCAAGGGATAATCATAACCCTGGTTGTCCACATAATTAAGCGCCAGCCAGGAACCCGCCAGGAGAAAGTTGACCAC
This sequence comes from uncultured Desulfobacterales bacterium, assembly GCA_964618815.1. Classification (GTDB taxonomy): domain Bacteria; phylum Desulfobacterota; class Desulfobaccia; order Desulfobaccales; family 0-14-0-80-60-11; genus CAZUBT01. The sequence continues at coordinate 1,206 of CAZUBT010000112.1, forward strand.
CTTTAAGACCGCCGCGGGATAACCCCAGGGGTTGGCATTGAGGGAACCCGCGGCGCACATGGCCCCCGTGAAAAACGGGTGTAGGCGGTCGGCGGTGGAAATAAACAGGATCAGGGAGATCAGCTGGAAAGCGAAGACATAGACTATGATCGTGGATATGAGATAGGTTCGCCGCTCCAAACTTAACTGGGTTTCGCTGCCGCTGTGCAGGTCCCAGCTCTTTAGAATCCGCACCCCGAAGTAATCGGCGTACAGCAGCATGCCGATGATCAGCAGGGAGCCCAGGAAGAGGGACAGGATCGCGGGTTTGAAAATCATCTTAGTCTGCCTTGAAAAGTTCAAAGTTCAAGGTTCAAAGTTCAAAGTTAGGAGTATGCCCATCAGGACTTTTCATGATTTACGGGTGGGCCAAAGGCCCATGCGCGACTGTTACGAAAAATTTAGAGTTTCCAGGTTTCAAGTTTCAAGTTCGTGGGGCGGGCCTCTGTGCCCGCCAATGTAGGGTGCGTTCCACGCGCCATCAGTATTTGCTGCATTTCATGATTTTTGGGTGAGCCCAAGGCTCCTAAGTTTTCAGGCGGACCCGGCGGCAATCAGCCGGCCGTCCCGCATTTCCACGATGCGGTCCACAGCCGCGGATTCATAGACGATGGGGTCATGGCTGGCGATAATCACGGTTTTCCCCCGGGTCTTGAAACTTTGCATAATGTCCATGAATTCCCGGGACAGCCGGGAATCCAGGTGGGCCGTGGGCTCATCGGCGATGATGACCGCGGGGTTGTTCACCAAGGCCCGGGCAATGGCCACCCTCTGGGCTTCCCCCCCGGAAAGCCATTCCACCGGGGCTTCCGCTCTGTCCTCCAGGTTGAACATGGCCAGCAGCGAGGCCGCGTGCTCCCGCAACCGGGTGTAACTTTCCCCGTTGGGGTAAGCCGGCAGCATGACGTTTTCCAGGACGCTGATCCCTTTGAGCAGGTTGAATTGCTGAAAGATGAAGCCGAAACAGCGCCGCCGGATACTGGTGAGGAACCGCTCGGGGAGACTGGTGATCTCCCGGTCCCGGAGGATGACCCGCCCCGCGGTGGGCCGGGTCATGCAGCCCACCACGCTGAGCAGCGTGGTCTTCCCGGACCCGCTGGGGCCTTTCAACACCGTTATCTGGCCGTCTGCGATGGCCAGGTTGACCCCGTCCACGGCCGTAAGCTCATTGGATTTGCCGGCGTTGAAGACTTTTCGGATATTGTGGAGTTCGATCACAGGAGCCTCAAGAGCGCATCACGGAATCCGGGTCGATGGTGGCCGCCCGCCAGGAAGGAACTATGGTGGCCACGGTGTACGGCATGACCGTGAGGAGGAACAGGGTAGCCATTTGATAGCCGTCAACCTGGGGAATGAGCTTGAACTTGGGATAGAGCACCGACCAGCCCTTGAGCACCGGCTCAAAGAGCGCCGCGGAGGTGAAATGGATGTGCCAGTAAGCCAGGAGGACCCCTAAAAGGAAAGAGGACAGGGAAATAACAAACCCTTCCCAGAATTTCATCTGCAGAACATCGCCGGTCTCCCACCCGATGGCCTTTAAAATGCCGATCTCCCGCCGTTCTTCGGCGCTTAGGCCCGCGGCCCGGTCCCAGGCGAAAATGATGAAAGCCAGGATCGCGCCTGCCAACACCGCCATGATGATGCCGCCCCGCCAGTCGAAGACCGCGTCGTAAGTTCGCAAAATCTCATCCCGCATGATGGGCCGGGTGTCCGGCAGGATTTGCAGGATCTTGGCGGCGATGGTGGGAATCTCTTTCCGGTTCCGGACCTTCACGGTCAGGTCGGTGGCATAGCCCTCCAGCGCGCCGAACAGACGCCGGAAGTCGCCTTCTGAAATCAATACCAGGTCGCTGGCAATGAGTTCCGATTCCGCTTCGAAGGTCCCCTTAATCTTGAAGGTGAGATAGTTCCCATCGCAGGCGCGAAAAGATAAGATGTTTCTCTTGTAAACCTGGCGGAGCCGGGAGATGCCCTGGCCCACGATAATTTCTCCTTCATCCAGGGAGGGGTCCTCCGATACCATCACGGTATAGTTGGCCCCCACAATGGGATCGAAATAGTATCCCCAGAGGCGTTCCTTGACCGACGCCACCCCGCGGATTTGGCTGATGCGGGAGGCATAACTTAGGGGGATGAGGTCATGTCTCCCGGCCACCAGTTTCTGGAGGACGATTTCGGGGGTCTCCCGGAGAATCAGGGAGGCTTCTTTTTTTAGGGCCTGGGTGAACATCATTACCGAGGCCAGGGTGAAGACCACCAGAGTGTACACCAACACCAAAGCGATATTCTTCCCCTTCCGCCGGAACAGGGAAGAGAGGGTGAAGTCCAAAAGGCATCGCTGCTTTTCAATCCATCTTTTCATAAGATTTTCTCAACGATTCAGGAGGCCGGACCACGGCCCCGGAGGGGAAATGCTCCAGGGCCAGGGGATGGGTTTGAAAAGGCGTATGCCAGTCGGCTTGGGACGGATTCCGGGTATGCCGGGCCTCGGTAGTCAGGCACAAATCGGTGAGCTTCAGTTGCTCCACCATCTCCCCCAGGCGCTTGAGCCGGGAGAGATGGTCTTGGGAATTTACCGCGGCATGGATAAAGACGAGCCCCAGGAGTGCCAGGTTGACCAGGATGAATCGCCGGAAGATATCGGACTTTCTCATAAACTCCAGCTCTTCCTTGTAACCATAGGCGTTATATACAGTTTATGCGACCACAGAGACACAAAGGTCACAGAGATATTTTTTGTTTTTCTGTGTTCCCCGGGTCTCCGCGGCAAAAATAAATGCAGTCTAAAGCCGGTTTATCAGTCAAGACCTGCCACCATCTCCGGCGAGATCTGGTTAAATCGGACCAGGGACTTGCCTTGATGGTCGTTCATGAATTCTTTGGCGCCGGCCTCATCGCTAAAAGGTATCAACTCGCGTCCCATAGGCCCGTAAACATTGCTGCCGATGACGTAAAAGGCTTTGGAGCCATCGATGAGTTTGAGGCTGTAATAGTCGGTAACAAAGATCCGGGCGATTTCAGAAACGGTTTTAGCAGGATTGTACTTGGGGAGATTAAAGTAATATTTCATCATGTCCTTGACGCCGTCAAATACCGCATAAGACTCGTCCTGGAAGATGATCTGGGCGACGAAATCGGGATATTTAGCCACAAACATACCGCACACCGGACACTTGTCCGCCGGGGCCACCTTGACCGGCTGACCTGCCGCGGCCAGTGAGAAAGACGCGGTGAGCAAGATAATCGCCGCGACTATCCTTCCATAATGCATGACCCCTCCGGTAATTATTTTCGGCCGCGCCCAATAATTCGGGCCGGCGGCTAACCTTCAACCCGTTGTTTGGTTGAACCCGTCGGCCCGATTAGTGGCTTAGTTTTTTTTCTCCTGTTGCATCATGCGCTTCTTGGCCCGTCTTTCCCGGATCATTTTGGTGTCTGTGTACATGTCTTCATAGGAGGCCTTAATGGCGTCATCAAAGCCGGCCGATTTCCCCTGGTTTTCTTTGATGAAGCCCTCCGCGTCGGTTTTCTTTTCAAAGGCCCACTTGGCCTGCTTGGTCATGACGCCCGGCTTTTTCCCCCCTATGACCCAGAAGGCCTTCTCCGCGTCGGTGAGACTCCGGGTGTTAAAATCTCCCACCTGGATGGCTTTGGGGGTCTTGTCGATACTTAGAGACAGGTCCAGGGCCAGGCAGTGGATGCTGCAGGTCCCGGTGGCCGAACCGTCCTCATAGGTGATGAACATGCGGCTGTTGGCGAACTTCTCCCGGTCCATGCCGCAATATTTACAATTTGGGTGCTGCTGGATATCCACGGCTTTTTGGGCGAAAGCCGCGGTTACGTTCAAGATCAATATTGCCATGAAAATCCCCGAGAGAATGCGCCTTCTCTTCATTTTGTGCTCATTTCAGAGTTAGCTGAAGGTTTCCGGGTCATGCTTTTTCGGAATATGCCAGGCAGGCTTATGAACCTATGTTTAATATAATCCAAGGGCGGCAGGGTTTCAAGAGATGGGCCCGGAAAAATCACCCTCGGGATCCGGCTGATGCGGAAAAACCGGGGAGATTAGGCCATGGCGGGTTCCGAAAAGTCTCGTAGGAAAATGTAGCGCCGCCATCCCCGGCAGCGACAGAACTTTCATCGACCTGCGGCGGCCAATGCCTCAGAAACAAATGCCTTAACGGGTAAGATAACTCTTTTGGCAAAAGTCTCAATATGATATGCAAATGATACCCTGCGTCGGTTCTTTAAACAGAAAACCCTTGATGCTCGACCCTATACCCATATCCGACCCCCTCAACCTTCTCCGGGAAGGCGCCGCGGCCCTGGGGCTGGAGTTGTCCGGCCATACCCTGGAGCAATTTCGGATATATCTGGAACAGCTCCGACTCTGGAACGCCCGGATCAATCTCACCGCGCTGAAGACCGAGCGTGACATCATTATCAAGCACTTCCTGGATTCCCTGGCGATCCTGCCGTTTTTAGGGGACGCGGCCTCCCTGGCGGACCTGGGGAGCGGCGCGGGATTTCCGGGATTAGTCCTCAAACTGGCCCGGCCGGAAATGACCCTCACTCTAATAGAGGCCCGGCGGAAAAAAGCCGCGTTCCTGGATTATCTGGCCTCGCACCTGGGTCTTGCCGGAGTGGAAGCGCTCCAGGTCCACCTCACCCCTACCCTGGCCCGGAAATGGGGGCCCCGGTTTGCCGCGGTGGTCTCCCGGGCCGCGTTTTCCCTGGATAAGTTTCTGGGCCTGGCCGCGCCCTTGCTGCTTCCGGGAGGCAAGGCCCTGGCCCTGAAAGGCCCCGGGTTATCCCCCGAAGAGCTGGCCGCGGCCTCTGGCCTCATAGAACGTCTGGGGCTTAAGGGGCCGCAACTGCACCCTTACAAGCTGCCTATCAGCGGCGAGCCCAGGCTTTTGGTCCTCGCCTCTGCCCCTGCCGCTCCGTTGTAAGCGGCTTACAGCTTACAGCTATCAGCTAACAGCCCAAAACCGAAAACAGTATCATACTCAGGTGCAATCAAAGAATTACAAAACGCTATCGTAGTGGCGCACCTATATGTGCGCCCAAAGCGGGCGAACACAAGGTTCGCCCCTACAAAAAATAAACGTTTGATGGCGAATTGGTATCAGAGGTCTTGTCGCAAACCTGAGTTCTTCCCCCAAGGTTAACTCATAAACTATAGCTCCGGAGGGTGTGAAGGGAAAATTCTGGGGGGGTTATGTGAGGGGGGATGGGGAGAGGGGGAGATGGGATCAGTTGTTGAAGGTTACAGGATCAAGCAAATAGGGGCCGACTTTTACCAACTGAAAATGATATAAAATAAAATTGTATTAAAAACAGAAAACAGAAAACCGGCAACTAACCCATCTCCCTCAATCGTCTAGCTTCCCCCACTCTCACAGTAACCCGGTTTACGTCGAAGTATTCCAACAGCGGGATGCTGAACTTCCGGGAGGTCTGGGTCAGGTCTTTGAACTGCAGGACGGTGATTTCCTTGTGCTGCTTGAGGAACTCCACCAGTTGGGCCTTGAGTTGGGCCACGGCCTCCTGGTGGAAGAAAAGGTCTTCCTTGACTTTCACCAGGCGGCCCTGGTTCACCAGCACCATCATCAGTTGCTGCAATTGGGGCGGCGCGGTATTGAGCGCGGCCTGGGCTTCCTTCAAGGTGGGAGGGGAGAGCCGGCCCCGGAGGTACATCTCATCCAGGCGGCGGGTGACGTCCTCCTGGTCCACGGCCAGGGTGATCTTGTGGCTCATGAGGCGCACCAGGTCCTTTTCCACCGCCACCTGCTTTTTGTTGGTCAGGCCGGCGAGCAGATAATTGAACAGGCGCACTTCCATGGCGGCAGGCAGCTTGCGGCGCAGTTCCTCCTTGGAAAGCCCCGGCTTCAAGGGGTTCTGTCGGTGATAGGAGGTGAGCTGGTCCCGGATTTGCGCCTCCAGTTCCTGGGCCGTGGCGGTGAGGAGATAACGCTGATTCTCCGGATCAAAAAGGAGGAGACGCCCCTGGGAGGCCAGCTTATCCAGGAGCCTTTTTAACTCTCCGGCGTCCCAGGGCAGGAGGGCTTCCAGTTCGCCCCGGGAGCGCCCCGCGGGCCCGGCTTCCGCCAGGTAAAAGCTCAACTGGTCCTCCGGCGAGCCCTGTTCCAAAACCTTGAGACCTTCCAGGACCGCGGCCTGGCGCCGCTTGTGCCGGGGGGGGTTGACGTGCAGGATGATCCCGCCGCCCCAGGTGAAGGCCGGGGAAAAGCTGCGGATCACGAAGCGGTCCCCGGGCTTCAGGGCCAGGGGCTCCCGGAGAAAGAACTGCACGTACCCCGAAGCCCCCGGCGTCAGTTCTTCCGCGTCCAGGAGCAGCGGCATGCCCACCCGTTCGCTGGTGCCGGTGTGGAAGCGCACCGCCTGGCGGTGTTTCAAGGCCCGGGGGGCGCTCTCCAAAATCTCCAGGTAGGCGTCCAGGCGGCGGCTGGAAATCAACGCCCCTCCGGGGGCCACCACCATGCCCCGCTCCAACTCCTCTTTTTCCAGGCCCTGGAGGTTCACCGCGGTGCGGTTGCCGGCCAGGGCTTCTTCCACCGAAGCGCTGTGCACCTGGAGGCCCCGGACCCGGGCCTTGAACCCCGGGGGATAGATCATGACCGCATCTCCCACCCGTATCCTCCCGGAGATGGCGGTGCCGGTGGCCACGGTGCCGAAGCCTTTGATGGTGAAGACCCGGTCAATAGGGAGCCGGAAGATGCCCGTGGGCGGCTTGGGCGGCGCCTTGCCGGCCAGCTCCGCCAGGGTGGCCAGGAGCCGGTCTGTGCCCTCCCCGGTGACCGCAGAAAAGGTCACTATGGGCGCGCCCGCCAGGAAAGTGCCTTGCAAGGCCTCCCGGACCTCTTCCTCCACCAGTTCCAGCCAGTCCGGCTCCACCAGGTCCACTTTGGTCAGGACCACCAGACCCTGCTTGACCTTCAGAAGTTGGCAGATTTCCAGGTGTTCCCGGGTCTGGGGCATGACCCCTTCGTCCGCGGCGATGACCAGGGCCACCAGGTCCATGCC
>CAZUBT010000113.1:0-8002 GCA_964618815.1 uncultured Desulfobacterales bacterium
GACCCGGCGCTGGTGGCAGCCGCATTGGGGGATATCGCTCGCGCCAAGGGGATGGCGCAAATCGCCCAAGAAACGGGTCTCGGGCGCGAGAGCCTTTATAAAGCGTTGTCGCCCGAAGGCAACCCAGAATTCGCTACAGTCCTTAAGGTTGTGCGGGCGCTTGGTCTGCGGTTGCGCGCTACTACTTCACACGCATAGATTTTGCGTCGTCAGCCTCTACCCTGTGGTAGCCAGGGGCCTGTCAAGGGGGCAGCGGTCAGTGGTTGGGCGGCAGATGAGAATGTTAGGCGTCTTGACCTGGATTGATTCGAAAGGCGGGATGCGTTTCACTTTCCCGCCCTACGGCCCTACGGCCCTTGAAATCCTCGTTTTAAGGCACAGCCCGCTGTGCCCCTACAGAGGATGGATAATTTGTAATGACTAAGATTTAAGCTGACAACCCTCACATCGAGATCAGATTAAACGTCCATGGCCCGATTTGGGCCACCCCCCAACAATGAAAGCCTCTGTAGGGGCGGGTTTAAAACCCGCCCCTACACCCAGACTTTCACGGTAAATCTGACATTAAGAGCAAAATTTAAAAAAAGGCATGATCTTAAATGCAGTTATGATAACCATATCAAATAGGTATTATTTTGATTGAAATCGCGCAGATATAGCAGTTAGCAACGCCCATATTATTTTTGCCTCAGAATTTAACCCAAAAAACCATTCGGTGATACAATCAGCATTTGATTGAGAGTTTCGTCATGAGCAGCACAGATGATATAATGGATGGTACAAGCCATCTATCATTGGTCAACTTCTCCTGTTGGGGTCATGGTTCCTAAACGGCGTTCGCCCAAGAGAAGGCCGGATTTCGCAGCCTTAACAGGGTGACCCAGCGTTTGCGATTATTGCAACAAGTTCATATTAGCACTAATACAAAATAAGCGGAAACTTATGAAAGCAATACTTTTATTGACTGGTGCAGTAATTTCATTGTTACTTTGGAGTCCTTTAGTTCGAGCTCAAGGCATGGAGCAAAATAATCCTATTTATGACGAATTGGCTGAACAGGGAAGGATGACGACAGGACAGATAACTATTGTTTATGGAGTACCATGCGTAGAAGTTATGCTGAATAGTGGTGAAAGCATAATGACATTTGTCCATTCCATACCTTTTTTAAAGAAAAAGTCTCTTATGGTTCAGGACAGGATTGCTCTCCTTAATAGAACGCACTATCTATTGGTCGTGCATGGGTCCGGTAACATCAGCACCGATAAGGACAAAATGTTCGTGCCCCTCGACTATTCGATCGAGCCGAAAATTCTGCCGGAATTTTTGCCAGGTGCGGCCAATCATGAAAAGTACATTCTGATAGATCTCCGCCAGCAATATCTCGGCCTATATGAATCGGGAAACTTAAAATACTGTTTTCCCATTTCTTCCGGAACCTTCAAATGGATGCCTATAAAAAAATTCGTGATAATCAATATGGATCAAGTTCATTTCTCCAGTAAATATGAACAGGCGCCCATGGATCATGCATTGCATATTGGCAAGGACTATTTCATTCATGAAGGAATAGTTCCTGGATATCCCGCATCACACGGCTGTATCCGGTTATTTCCCCTTCATGCCCGCTTTCTTTTTTATCAGTGGGCCAAGCCGGGAATTCCCGGGAAAATTATAGACTGAGGGCGTGCAAATTCCACCGGCTTCATTGCCAACCTGAACGCATAAATATGTCCATGTGAAAAAGTTCCGGGAAAAAGTAGAATCTGTTTAATTTATAATGTTCGGCAAAAGAAGAAGAGTTTTTTGACGACGGTTCTGCAACGATTCCTTGGGAATCAACATGGCTGATTGGAAGGAAATGCCCCGGCCGGCGATTATGCAGATCCTCCGGCGGTATTGTATCGCGCTCTGGTGCGTGGAGTACCCAGATGGGGCAGAGCAGCCGAGCGAGGCCGATTTCAAACTTTGCGGCGGGTCAGCGTTCTTGTGGCACTCTGATCGCGCGAAATTCCTCGTAACTGCTCATCACGTTTGGGCCGCGTTTCGTGATCGGATACTAGAGCGACCTGGCCGCTGTTTCCATTTTCTACCTAGATCGAGATCATGCGATTCCCATCTTCGGAGTAGAGCCTGTGTCAGTAGACCAAGACTTGGATCTCGCAGTATTGACCGGTCCCGGCATTGAGAATCTCAAGCTGGATGAGAAAGCATTTTTCCGACAGCCGCCTTACCCACGATCGGAAGTGTCGACCGGCGACCGTCTCGCGCTCTGTGGGTACCCAAAAGACTTACGTATTGCTGAAAGGCCCTACAACACTATCGGGATTGTTTACATGCAGGGGTCCGCAATTGTGGGAGCGGCCGGACTCACGATTCGTATACCGGGTAATCCGCCTAACAAATTCCGCAGCACTGCCGTGCCTTCGCTATCGAGTTTCGAGTTGCCTGGCACAAGCGGTGGTCCGGTATTCGCGTTTCGGCCCTGGGGAATAGATTGGGTGGGAATTGTAAGCGCGGTCGCTGGCCCACCGCACTATGACGTGATAATCGCCCCCAGCAGGTTCATCGGTGACGACGGAAAGATCACGCGTCCTCCGACGATGCTTTAGTGAAAGGGATTTTTCATCGGGAAGAATGAGTTCAAGAAAGGGGCCGAACCCGTCGCTGCAGCCGACCTGCAACGGCCTTCGGCCGTCGCCGGCGGCTGAGCTCCACCGTTAAGCTGAAATCATGTAACCTCTGCTGGTCAGAGACCAAAAAGCAACATGACCGAGTCGAGTAGCATAGGGGAATCTCACCCCGAGGCTCTTCCAGAACTGAACATGAGTCTCTCTCCTAAAAGGCCCCCTCGATCAACATAATTAAGCTTTGCCGAATGCCACATCACTTGCCAAACTAGGAACTTCTAAAAATTTTCAAATAACTACCGATATGATCCGGATAGCGGAATGGGGCTTTGGTGGGGGGCCAATACTGCAAAACTCAAAAGAAAGCCGGTCGGATGATATTAAACTCTGGTGGAGGGTTGTATGGTCAAGTTTTAACCATTACAGAAAATTCTTGGGGGGTTGAGCAGTGAGCTATAATACCGTTTTCGTATTGAGATGAAACAAATACCTGGGGCCGTCCCAGATTTCGGCCTCATCAAAGGGCGAACACAAGGTTCGCCCCTACGGCGTTTGTCGTTTTTCAATGCGAAAATGGTATAAGCTGTGAGCTATCCACCCATGACCATGCCCTTGCACGTGGTTCAGGGGCTCAGGGAGTCCCTTTCCCCCGGAATCGTTTCACCAAGGCCAGCAATTCCCCGAGTTCCGGAATCTTTAAGAAGGACACCAACCCTCCATACACTCCCATGCCGATGGCGATCACCCCCAGGAGGCCCAGGAGCCGGGCTGCCAGTCCCTGCCCCAGCAGGCCCATGATCAGGGGATAGAGTCCCGCCACCGCCAGTCCCATTATCAGGGAAGCCCCGGTCACTTTCATTAGGGTGCGGAAAAGATTATCCAGCCGAAAGCCGCCCACCTTGCGATACAGCATGGCCGCGAGAAAGACGAAGTTCAGGACCATACTGAGCGCGGTGGACAGGGCAATGGCCAGGTGCTGCATGGGGGCCACGGTTAGGTTGATGAACAGCAGGTTGGCTCCCACCGTCAGAAAGGAGCCGATGACCGGCACCCGGGTGTCATCCAGGGCGTAAAACACCGGCACCATGATCTTGACCCCCGCGAAGGCCATAAGCCCCAGGGAGTAATAGGCCAGGGCCGCGGCGGTCTGCTGGGTGTCAAAGGGGGTGAAGCGGCCGTGTTGGTAGATCAAGGCGACGATGGGCTGGGCCAGGGCGATGAGGCCGCAGGTGGCGGGCAAAGTGACCAGGAAGGCCAGGGCCAGGGAGGATTGGAAGGCGCCCTTCAAGCCCTCCATATCCCTGGTGGCGGCATGTCGGGAAACCACCGGCAGGGTGGCCACCATCAAGGCCACGCCGAACAGTCCCAGGGGCAGGTGCACCAGGCGGTAGGCGTAATTCAGCCAGGAGAGGCTGCCCTGGACGCACCCCGCGGCGTAAAAGGTGTTGATGAAGATGTTGATCTGGGTGGCGGACAACCCCACCACCGCGGGCAGCATCAGCCTCAAAATGCGATGCAGGCCCGGATCCCGGAAATCCATTACCCACCGGGGCTTAAATCCCACCCGCCACAAGAGGGGCAGTTGCACGGCCAATTGCAAGGCGCCGCCCAGCAAGACGCCCACGGCCATGCCGGCAATAGGATGAAATCCGAACCGGGGGGCCGCCAGACTCAGAGCCAACCCCGCCACAATGGTCCCCAGGTTGAAGAAACAGGAAGCCAGGGAGGGAATGAAAAATCTCCCCTGGGTGTTGAGGATGCCCATGGCCACGGCCGCCAGGGACACGCATAGTAAAAAGGGGAACATGATGCGGGTCATCAGCGCGGTGAGGTCCAGCTTGCCCGGGACCGTAGCGAAGTCCGGGACCATGAGGCCGACGATATCCGGGGAAAAGGCTATACCGGCCAGGACCAGGAGGCCCACCGCCAGGGAGAGGCAGACGATGACATTGTTGGTCAGCCGCCAGGTGCGCTCCGGCCCCAGGCGCTGCTGAGAGTCGGTGAACACGGTGACAAAGGCCGCACTCAAGGCTCCTTCCGCAACCAGGTCCCGGAGCAGATTGGGAATGCGAAAGGCCACCACAAAAGCGTCAAAAGCATAACCGGCCCCGAAGAATCCGGCGAACACCTGCTCCCGCACCAGCCCCAGGAGGCGGCTGGCAAACACCGCGATGCTCACGGTTCCCGCGGCTTTGGCGATCTTTTCGGTGTGTTGGTGAGAAGGCTGGCTCAATCGGCAAACCTGAAGGGACTAAAAGGATGGAGGAGGCATATTATACGGTTTTCGGTTTTCTGAAATTAAGAAATTGGATTATCAATAAGGTGGAGCAGGACCAACTCTACATAATCCGTTCCCCAACCAAGCCTGGATTTATGCAGATATGCTCCTTTTCGGTCTTTTTCCAGAAAACCGAAAACAGTCGCGCATGGGCCTTTGGCCCACCCGTAAATTATGAAAAGTCCTGATGGGCATACTCCTAACTTTGAACTTTGAACCTTGAACTTTGAACTTTTCAAGACAGAGAACGATATTACCCGCCTGTGGCCTTGGGGGTGGGGGGCGTCTGCGGCTTCTTTTTCTTGGGTAGAGTTTTCGCTGCGGCCTTTTCCTTTTTCAAGGCAATGGCGCCCACCTTGCCGCCCTTAGCCTGGGCCTTGGGAGCGCTGCTGGCCTTGGGCTTGGGAAGGGGCTTGGGGGCTGCAACCTTCTTCTCCGGGGCCACCTGACCTGAGGGCGCGCCGGGATGGAGATAGGCATAACCGGGGTGTTCCCCGGCTCCCTGCCCCTTCACCGGCATAGGTTCCACCCGGCGATCCGGCTCTGCCGCGCCGACGTCCCGCCAGCCCAGTCCCAAGAAACCTGCCAGATTCAGATTCCGGTCGGGCTGAGAAGAATGAAGCGAAACCCAGATCAAGGCCCCCAGGACCACAACTAGGCCGCCCCCCAGGGCCAGGCGGGCCCCCCGCCCACGGCTCCGGCCCCTCACCACCCGAGCCTGGCGTCGTGGCCAAGCGGTGCAGAAGGCATACAGCCCGTAAGCCCAGAGAATAATCGCGACGGTAGGGAAAACCATTATTGCCTTATAATCTTTTGGAGGTTGCCCCAAAATATCAGGATATATTTCCCCAAGTCAACCCATTTCCTCCCTGCCGCGCCCCATGCGGGATAGGGAGGGCGTCATTTTATTGACAGAAAGGGCAATTGGGGTTATGATTTTCTTCAGCTTGGGAGAGCCTGATGAAACCTAGTCCCGCCGGTATTCTGGTCATAGACGACGATCCTCTGGTGCGCCAGGGACTCCAGGAGATTCTGGAGGCCGAGGGCTATGAGGTGGAAACTGCCCCGGATGGTGAACAGGGGCTGGCCCGGCTTCAGGAGCATCCCTTTGACCTGGCGCTCTCCGACCTCACCCTCCCAGGGCTGGGGGGCATGGAGATCCTGGAATTTATAGTGCAGCACCTGCCGGATTGTCCCTGCATCATTATCACCGGCTTCGGCACCATCAAGAATTCCGTGGCCGCCATGCGTTTAGGGGCCTATGATTATCTCACCAAGCCGGTGGATGCCACGGAACTGCTCCTGGTGGTAGCCCGGGCCCTGGACCACCGGCGTCTTAAAAAGGAAAATCTCCGGCTCAAAAAACAACTCCACCGGCGCTACGGGTTTGCCAATATTGTCGGCCACAGCGACGCCATCACCCAGGTGTTCGACCTGATCCGCAAGGTCGCGGAAACCGACAGCACCGTGTTGATCCAGGGGGAATCGGGGACCGGTAAAGAATTGATCGCCCGGGCCATTCATTATAACAGTCATCGCAAGGATGGGCCACTCATTCCGGTAAACTGCGCCGCCATCCCCGAAGAGCTGCTGGAAAGCGAGCTGTTCGGGCATGAACGGGGTTCCTTCACCCATGCGGTGCGGACCCGCATCGGCCGCTTTGAACTGGCCACCGGCGGCACCATCTTTCTGGATGAAATTGCGGAAATGAGCCCCGGCCTCCAGGTGAAGATCCTCCGGGTCTTGCAAGACCGCGCCTTTGAACGCATCGGCGGGGTCAAGACCATCCGGGTGGATATCCGGGTGATCGCCGCGACCAACCAGAACCTGGAGGATTTGGTGCAAGCCGGGCGTTTCCGGGAGGACCTGTTTTACCGGCTCAATGTCATCCCCATCAAAGTCCCGCCCCTTAGGGACCGGGCCACGGATATCCCCTTATTGGCCCTGCACTTCCTCCAGGAATACAGCAGTAAAAGAAAAAAACCTCTCAAACACTTCAGCCCCGGGGTCATAGAGGTCCTAAAGCAATATCCCTGGCCGGGAAATGTCCGGGAACTGGAGAATCTGGTGGAGCGCCTGGTTATCCTCACCGAAGGGGAGACCGTGGAGGTGCCCGACCTCCCGGAAAAATTCCATCCCCGTCCCCTGGCCCACCTGCCCGAGGCCGCGGATTTTCCCGATCAAGGCATCGATTTCTCCGCGGTGATCCAGAAGATGGAACAAACCCTGATCGTCAAAGCCCTGGAGAGGGCCAATGGGGTGAAAAGCCGGGCTGCGGAACTCCTGAAGCTCAATCGCACCACCCTCATCGAAAAGATGAAAAAACAGCGCATCCTGACAGACCCCGCAGACCTGAAGAGAAATTTCTGACCTTTTCTTAGGCAGTCGCGCATGGGCCTGTGGCCCACCCGCAAATTATGAAAAGTCCTGATAGGAATACTCCTAACTTTGAACCTTGAACTTTGAACTTTTCAAGACAGTGAGCGGTTTTTGGTTTTTGGTTTCTTTTGCTAACTGCTAACAGCTAATAGCTGATCGCTGATAGTTGATAGTTGTGAGGCCCCGGCAAATATGGTAAGTTGGCCAAAACCTTTCAGGAGGACCGTCCATGCCCGCAGACTCTCCCGCTAACCGGCGTGAAGCCGTCATTATCTTTCATTACGCCGACCGCATCAAGGCGGAACTCCTCCTGGCTTCCCGCCTGCTGGTCATCCTGAACCAATTGCAGGGGGAGGCCCGGGAAGGCGGCCGCCTGGTGTTCCTGGATTTTCTCAAGGGCCTGGAGCACGAGATCAACCTGGCCCAGATTCAGATCAGCGACCCGGAAATGATCCGCCTGCGCACGGTGATGACCGGCCTTATAGGCATGGCGGACGCAGGCATGTTCCAGGATATGCAGCAACATTTCACCTGGATGGTTACCATCATGGCCACTTACGCCCAACGGGCCATGGAGTTTTTAGTGAAAGAAAAGGTGCTGTAATCGCGAAATTCCTGATAGCGGTTTGGTGGTTAGCTGACAGCTTACAGCGATTAGCTGTTAGCTGTATTGACATTAGCCATTAACATACATTAATATGCTTGGTGAAGGAGG
>CAZUBT010000114.1:0-7607 GCA_964618815.1 uncultured Desulfobacterales bacterium
AATATTGGAAAGCAGGAGCTTTCCACCCAAGTGCGTTCCCAAGCGGGAGCTTGGGAACGAGAGAGGGGGATGTCTTCAGGAAACCAGGTACGCTTTAGTCGGATGAACCAGATTTAATCTGATCTCGATTTGATGGTTGTCAGCTTAAATCTTAGTCGTTACATATAAGCTATCCTCCCGATCTTACTTCCTTTTTATCCCTATCCCATCTCTGCGATTGTTTCATTTTCGTTTCAATTAATAATTTATATCTTTAATTTACCCATAAATACAGATAGTTAATTGTTTCACTGCGTTCCACCCTAGATACATCAATTAATTTCCTAAAGAAGGTTTTTAAGTAAATTTAGATACTTACCTAATGGCACATAACTTGCCCTTTTATTGACTAAAATTCTTCGAATTTATAGGAGGATCGGGATGAAAAAGGTCAGGCAAGATATTGATAGTCTTTTGGAAAAATACCCCCCTCATCCCCAACACCTCATCAATCTGCTACTCGATGTCCAGACTCTTTACAGTTACATCTCCTCCGATCACCTGGCCTTAATCTGCGATCACGTGGGGGTGCCGTTAACCCAGGCATGGTCGGTGGCCACTTTCTATAAATCCTTCAGTTTGGAGCCCCGGGGAGAACACGGCGTCAAGGTGTGTCTGGGGACCACCTGTCATCTGAAGGGCGGCGAACGCCTGGTGGAGGCGTGTGAACGGGATCTGGGGGTGCCCCGGGGGCACACCACCGATGACCTGCGTTTCACCCTGGAAACCGTAAATTGCCTCGGCTCCTGCGCCTTGGCCCCGGTGGTCATGATTGACGATGATTACCTGGGAGGGGCGAACCTCCGCTCTTTGAAGAAGCGCCTGCAAAAACTCTAATCCCCGGCCGAAATTCAGGAGGAGAACATGGACAGGCTCAAAAGCCTTGAGGAGCTAAAAAGCTTGCGACAAAGCCTGCTGGCCGCGGAGGACCCCAACCGGCCGGTGGTCAGGGTTTGCCTGGGGCCGGGTTGCTTGGCCCAGGGAGCCCATAAGGTTTCCCGAGCCTTCAAGGCCGCCATAAAGGCCAAAAGGTTCCAGGCGGAGGTCAAGCCCCTCTTAAAAGAAACCGGCTGCCATGGATTTTGCAGCCAGGGGACGTTGGTTAACCTTTCCCCTTTTAACCTTCTCTACGTCGGGGTGAAGCCCGAGGACGTGCCCGACATCGTGAACCACACCCTGGGCAAAGGGAAGGTGGTGGAACGCCTGCTGTACGGGGACAACGGCGCCCGGTACAAGTCCGCCGAGGAAATTCCCTTCTATAAGTTGCAGCAGAAGATCATCCTTAAGAACGTGGGGCTCATCGACCCGTTGGATATCAAAGATGCGCTGATGGCCGGGGCCTATCGTTCTTTGGCCAAGGCCATGGGCATGTCGGCGGGGGAGATCATCGAGACCGTGAAGATTTCCGGTTTGCGGGGCCGGGGCGGGGGCGGCTTCCCCACCGGCTACAAGTGGCGCCGGGCCCTGGACCATGCCCAGGAAAATCCGGGGCCGGTCTATATCATCGGCAATGGAGACGAAGGGGACCCGGGGGCTTTCATGGACCGGTCCATTATGGAAGGAGACCCCCATGCGGTGTTGGAAGGCATGGCCATCGGCGCCTATGCCTTGGGAGCAGAGCAGGGCTACGTCTATGTCCGGGCTGAGTACCCCTTTGCGGTGCAGACTCTCAACCTTGCCATTGAGCAGGCTCGCGGCCTGGGTCTCTTGGGCCGTAACATCCTGGGCACGGATTTTAATTTCGATATTCAAATCAACCGCGGCGCCGGCGCCTTTGTCTGTGGGGAAGAGACCGCGCTGTTGGCTTCCATCGAGGGCCGCGTCGGTGAGCCCATAATCCGCCCCCCCTATCCGGTGGAACAGGGTTTATGGGGCCGCCCCACGGTCATCAACAACGTGGAGACCTGGGCCAACGTCCCTCACATCATTTACCAGGGCGCTCCGTGGTATGCCAACCTGGGCGTGCCGCACAGCACCGGGACCAAGATCTTTTCCCTGGTGGGCAAAGTAAAAAACAGCGGCCTGGTGGAAGTGCCCATGGGCATAACCCTGGGGGCCATTGTGGAAGAAATCGGCGGCGGGGTTCCCGGCCAGGGGCGGTTCAAGGCGGTGCAGACCGGCGGCCCCTCGGGGGGGGTTATCCCTTACGAATTCAAAGAACTGCCCCCGGAAGAAATCAAATTGGACCGGGTGGGCCTCCAGCCCCGGGGTTATTTGCCGGTGGAGCTAAAAAACCTGCCGGTGGACTTCGATTCCCTGGTTCAGGTCGGTTCCATCATGGGATCCGGCGGCATGATCGTCATGGACGACCGGGATTGCGTGGTGGATGTGGCCCGGTACTTCCTGCGCTTTCTGGAGGAGGAATCTTGCGGTAAGTGTCTGCCCTGCCGATTGGGCCTCAAGGGGATGCAGGAGTTCTTGACAAAATTCTCCCGGGGCCAGGGCGCCCCGGAAGACATCGACGCCCTGGAGAGCTTAGGTAGGGCCCTGGTGGACGGGTCCCTGTGCGGCTTGGGCCGCAGCGCCCCCAACCCGGTGTTGACCAGCATCCACTACTTCCGGGACGAGTATCTGGCTCATATCACGGACCACAAGTGCCCGGCGGGGGTCTGCCGGGATCTGATCACCTACCGCATAGCCCCGGAGATCTGCAATGGCTGCGCCCTGTGCGCCCGCACCTGTCCCCAACTTTGCATCACCGGCAAGAAAAAGAAGCCCCATGCCATCGAAAGTTCTGCCTGTATCCGCTGTGGGGCTTGCATGGACGTGTGCCCGGTGAACGCCGTGATCGTGGCCTAGGAGGTGAAAGCATGAACTCTATCGTTGATCCCAAGGACGGCCTGATCAACTTCAGCATCGACGGCCGCATGGTTCAGGCCAGGGCCGGCTGGACCATCCTGGAGACGGCCCGGCATCACCGCATCCACATCCCCACCCTGTGCTTCCACCCCGCGGTCAAGCCCTGGGGAGCCTGTCGCCTGTGCGTGGTTGAGGTGGGGCACGGCAAAAGAGGAAAGGTGATGCCTTCCTGTCTCAACCCGCCCATAGAGGAGTTGGAGGTGTTCACCGACTCGGAGCGGGTGCGCAACGTCCGGCGTTGGGTCCTGGAGATGCTCCTGGCAGAGTGCCCGGCTTCCCGAGAAATCAAAAAGCTGGCCGCTGAGTATGGCGTCGCCTCCACCCGTTTTGCCATCACGGACCCCGAGGAAGAGTGTCTGCGGTGCGGCCTCTGCGTGGCGGTGTGCAATGAGGTGGTGGGGGTGCAGGCCCTCACCTTTGGGTCCCGGGGGGTAAAAAAGCAACTGGAAACCCCTTACCGCGTCCCTAACAACGCCTGCGTGGGTTGCGGCTGTTGCGTCTCGGTCTGTCCCACCGGCGCCTTGCAGGCGCGGTTGGACACGGTGCGAGGCGATCTGGCCCGCCGCACCGGCCGCGGCTTCGCACACTGAGGGAGGGGAAAAGTCATGACCCAAGGGCAAGCCGTCAAAAAGAAAGCGGTGAACAGCAGGTTAGGGGTCTTCCTCTGCGAGTGCGGGCCCCGGATTGCTGCCAAGGTTGATTTGGCCGCGTTGGCCCAAATGCTCAATGAAGGCCCCGACGTGGAACATGTGGAGACTTTGCCGTTCCCGTGCCTCACCCCCGGGTTGGACAGGATTAAGGAGGTGGTGGCCTTAAAAGGGCTCAACCGCGTCATCGTGGCCGGCTGCGAGAGCCGTATTCTCCATAAGAAATTTGAGCAGGCCCTGGAACCCTTAGGGGTGGAGGAAGGGCAGATTGACCTGGTCAATCTCCGTGACCATGTGGCTCAGGTCCATAGCGGCAAGCCGGCCGATCTGGCTAGAAAAGGGGCCAAACTCATCGGGGCCTCCCAGGCCTGGCTCCAGAGCCTGGAGGCCGCTCCCAGGATCCGCATAGATTTCCAGGGTCCGGTCATGGTGTTGGGCGACGGCGTCGCCGGCTACGGCGCGGCTCAGGAACTGGCCGGACTGGGAATAGCCACCATGATCGCCCTCCTGCGCGACCCGGAGGAGGAAATTCAAAGGGCGCATAGTATCTACCCGGGGGATGACCACTGCTTTGACCGCCTGGGGCGCATCATCCAGGGAGTGGCTGCCGATCCCCTGATCCAAAAGGTCCGGACCGGGGAACTGCGTGAGGTCTCCGGCAGGTTCGGCGATTACACCGTAACCTTCTCCCCCCCGGAGGGGCAGGAGGGGCAGGAAAATTTGGAGATCAAAGCCGGGGCCATCATCGCGGCCCTGGATTGGGAGGTCGCCCATCAACTCCCGGAGTTCGGCCACAATGGGGATCGCGTCATTTGCCAGATCGAGATGAACGAGTTTATCAGGTCCGGTCATCCCTTGGGCGGACGCGTGGTTTTCTGGGTCAACGATCTGGAGGCCGGGCAATCGTTTGCCGCGCACCTTTCCCTGGAAGGGGCCTGGAACATGGCCGCGCATCTTCGGGGAAGCTTCCCCGAGACCCGGGTGGCCATCCTGTATAACGGCAAAACCGCCATTCCTTTCGGCACCTTCGATCGGGCCAGGGCCCGGGAGCTGGGCATCGCTTTGATCCCCTACGACCCCAATGTCCGTCCCCTGGTAAAGAGTGAATATATATCTTTCAATCGGATGAATGTGCAAACCGAACAAGACCTGGGCTGGGATCTCCTGGTTCTCTCGCCCCGGCGCCTTCCTGGAGGTGAGGCCCTGCGTACGGCTAAAATCCTGGGACTGGAAGTTAAAGCAGAAGAGTTCCTGGAGAGGTTTCCCCAGATGGTGCGCCCGGACCAGGTGGTGCTGGGTGAGAAACTCATGGTGGGGTCCGCGTGTCAGCCCTGCGACCTGCGGGGCGCCTTGGGCCAGGGGCGCCGGGTGGCGAAAAAAATCGCCGCCCTGGTCAAGAAGGCCCAGGCCGGTGAATTGTATGCGCCGCGGATTATTTCGGTGGTAGACCAGAGCAAGTGTTCGGTGTGTACCCTCTGCCGGGAAATTTGCGACTGTCTGGCCATCCAGCCGGTGAGCGGCCCGGTGGAAGGCCTGGGCCACGATGTCCCCCGGATGGTGGACCCCATGCTCTGCACGGGCGAGGGAACCTGCGCCGCCTCCTGCCCGGAAATGGCCCTGACCTTGCAGAACTGCACCACGGCCCAACACGAAGCCCGGATGACCGCCCTGGTCCGAAGTCTCTCGCCGGATGAAGTTGCGGGTTTCGGGTGCCAATGGAGCGGCGCGGCCGCGGCAGACCAGGCCGGTCTACGAGGATTAAAGTCCAACCCGCGGTTTTACCTCCTGCCGGTGCGCTGCCTGGGGCAGATCGACCCGGTGGTCATGGGCCGGGCCTTCCTGGAAGGAGCTAACGGGCTGCTGCTCATCGGCTGCAACCCCGAAGAATGTCACCATAGTTACGGGGTTGACCATACCTGGAGCCGGGTTTGGATCATGAAGAAGCTGCTGGGCCTGTGCGGCCTGGAGCGGGAACGCATCGCCCTGGCGCATAGCGATATTATCAAGCCGGACCAATATGTGCGCACCGTGGAGAGCTTCATAAAAACCATAGACGGATTGGGCCCCATTAAGCGGGATGCTGACACCCAAAGCAAGCTCCAGGCTCTTTATGATGCCCTCCAAGTTTTCCGGGTGCGCTGGGTTTTGGGAGTCAGCCTCAGGCGGCCCTGGGAAACCACCTATCCCATGCACATGCCCAACCCCGCGGCCTACGACAAGACCTTGACGGACATCCTCACGGAGGAATTCTTTCGAGCCCGGGTCATTAACCTGCTGCAACAAAAAAGAAAATCGTTGCAGCTGCAAGATATCGCCCAGGATTTAGGGGTGGAAGAACAAAGGGCCCATGACTATCTAAAGGACATGGGCTTCGAGGGGAACATTTCCATCATCTTTATTAACCGGACCCGTTTTTACGGCCTGCCGTTGGGTTATTAATCAAGAATCCTTCGTGGGCCGCGAGCCGGTCCGGCAAGAAAAGAGGGTTCATCCGACTAAAGCGTACCTGGTTTCGTGAAGGCATCTCCTTCTCTCGTTCCCAAGCTCCCGCTTGGGAACGCACTTGGGTGGAAAGCTCCTGCTTTCCAATATTTACAGGTTTAAGCTCCCGCAAAGAGGAGCTGAGGCAAGCGGCTCTAACATCTTGGGAATGGCGGAGGAAGGGACTGTCGGGAGTGTTGGAGGTCGATGTATCGCAGGGTTTTAGAGGTGTTGCCCAAGCGGGAGCTTGGGAACGAGGATAAAAACAATCTCCTGTCAAAAAGTACGCGAAAACCGGATGAACCGAAAAAAGGACAATTATTAATATTAATTCGAATAGTTATCCATAAAGGGACTTTTTGCGAAACCATCATTTGATGGTCCGAGTCATTCCTTTAATGCCGCCAGGGTCAAGGCCATGATGTGGTCATGCATTACTTCCTGGTTCAGGGCGGCGTCCAGGTGATGTATCCGGGGTCCCTGCAGGCCGGCGTAAATCGCGGCCACCTTCTCCAGGTAATCCGCCACCTCGCTGACCTGGCGCACCCGTCCGGGAGTCGCACAAAGGCGCGCGATAGCCCGGGAGATGGGCAGGGTGAGGATGAACACCAAATCCGGGGGTGGGGCAAACGCCTGGTTCAAGGCCAGGATGGCCCCGGGATCCAGCCCCAGGGCCCCTTGGTAGGCCACGGAAGAATAATAATAGCGGTCGCTGATGACGATGAGACCCGCGGCCAGGCCAGGAGAGATGACCTGCCGGACGTGGTCCCGGCGGTCCGCGGTAAACAGCTCCAGTTCCGCGGCGGCGCTGAGGTGGCGGGCGGGGCCCGCCAGATAGCGCCGCAGCTTTTCCCCATGAGGGCCGTGGGTGGGCTCCCGGGTCAAGACCGCCTTAAGCCCCCGGTCCTTAAGGGCCGCGGCCAGCAGCATGGCCTGGGTGGTCTTACCGGAGCCGTCCACCCCTTCCAGGACTATGAGAAACCCCCGCTTCATGGGGGGCTATGTTACCACACTTCCGGAAAGGCCGCATTAGTGTAGAGATATTCAACCTTATCCTTGTGGGCCAACTCCATCAGGGCCATTTTCTCCAGGAAGGCCCTGATGTCTCCGGGGGGTTGTAGGTCGGCCAGGGCCTTATAAAACTTGTACGCGCCTGCTTCCTTTTTCATGGCAACCACCAGGGCTTCCTTGGGAGATAAGGCTTCGCTGAAGGCCGGACCTTCCAGGAGTTCCGCCAGGTGCACGTCTTGGGGCGCGCCGGCCAGTTTGCAGCCCTGGGGAGTGAAGCAGCCCAACAGAAATTCCTTGTGCTCCAGTTCCTCCTTGGCCAGGTATTCGAAAGTTTCTTTGGTCTCCCGGTGGGACACCAGATCGGCCATGCGCCGGTAAAACTCATTAGACAGCTCTTCTTGGGCGATGGCGTTCTTGATGATGGCTTCCAGTTTGTCCATGGGACTCCTTTAATTTGACCATTCGGGTAATAGGTTAGGGGCGGGGAACGAGAGAGCGGTTAGCAGTTAGCTATTAGCTAATAGCTAACCGCAAAAAGCTAAAGGATAACTGCTCCGCCGCCGCCCGCCT
>CAZUBT010000115.1:0-7500 GCA_964618815.1 uncultured Desulfobacterales bacterium
TGGCCAGGTTGTGGGCGTTCATGATGTTGTTGATGTCGCCGGTGAGGCCCAGGGAAAACTCGGTCATGGGGATCAGCAAGGAGATGCCGCCGCCCGCCGCGGTGCCTTTGACGTTCATGGTGGGGCCGCCGGAAGGCTGGCGGAGAGCGCCGCCCACATTCACGCCCCGCTTGCCCAGGCCCTCGATCAAGCCCATGGAGGTGGTGGATTTGCCTTCTCCCAGGGGAGTGGGGGTGATGGCGGTGACGTCGATGTAGAAGCCGTCGGGTTTGCTCTTCAGGCGTTCCAGGCATTTAATGTAGTCGACGCGGCCGATCTTCTGGCCATGAGGGATGCGCTCTTCTTTGGGGATTTCCAGCTTATCGCACATCGCTTCAAATGGGATCATCTCCGCTTCGGCAATTTCGGCAATCTGCCAGTCTTTCTGTTTTACCGGATCATACTTCGCCATAAATCAAAGCCTCCTTAAGGTTTTGTAATTGCACGATAATTCCCTGGATGTCCAAACCATCCGGGGGAGTTACTAAGCCAAAACTAACCCCTCGGGGGCCGGTCCTTGGGCTAGCTCCCGCCAGGGCTCATACTTTTTTTCACATAGTCCCCCATTTATACGAGCTTCACTCGGTTTGTCAATAAATTTTTTAGTCTCCTCACCTCTATGCCCTAAAATTCTTAGGGTTTTATATTTGACATCATTTGCCTTTCTTCGTAAAATGCTATGTGAACAGATGTACAAAAGCGCTTCCAGCGGGCAAAATTACCCATCCGGCCTGCTGATAAGTGCTGGAAATCCCCCCCACTTCTGCCGGTGGGGTATTTAATGGCCGTCCAGTTTTGACCCATGCCCCCCCGGGGACGCCGGTGCGGGTCTGGGCAGCATATTTTGAATTGTTCCGGATCAACGGAGGAGGAGGAGGAACCTTATGGTCATCGGGGAATCAAAACCCCTAGCGGAAATCCTGGAGATGATTAAGGATTTCAATAAAGTGGTGGTGGCCGGATGCAAAGGCTGCGTCACCGTATGTAACGCGGGCGGGGAAAAAGAGGTGGCCATCCTGGCCTCGGAACTGAAGATCGCCCGCAAGGCCGCCGGCCACGATCTGGAGGTCAAAGAATATACCTGTGAAAGGCAGTGCGATCCCGAATACATCGAGCCTCTGGATGACCTGGTGGCCGACGCCGACGCCGTGGTCTCCATTGCCTGCAGTGTGGGACCCCAATATGTGGCGGGGCGTTATCCCTATCTGCCCGTTTTCCCCGGCCTCAACACCATGAGCATCGGGGGCGCCACGGAGCACGGGATGTGGAAAGAATTCTGCCAGGCCTGCGGCAACTGCATCATCGGCAATTTCGGCAGCCTCTGTCCCGTGGCCCGCTGCGCCAAACAGTTGATGAACGGCCCTTGCGGCGGCTCCTCCGAGGGCCTTTGCGAAGTGGGCAAGGGAACCATCCCCTGCATCTGGCACCTCATCTATGACCGGCTGAAGAACCTCGGCCAACTCCACAAGATGACGGAGTTATATCTCTATAAAGACTGGTCCACCAGCCGCGACGGCGGCCTGCGCACTACGGTACGAGAGGAGTTGAAACAATGACCGCCGAATACTCCGCGGGGAGCAGACTGGAAAAAATCTTCAAAAGCGGCCAGAAGGCAGTGACCGGCGAATGCGGCCCGCCCCGGGGCGCGGACGCCGACCATTTCAGGCACAAGGCGAATTATTTGAAAGACGTCGTCGACGCGGTGAACGTCACCGATAATCAGACCGCGGTGGTGCGTTTCTGTTCCATGGCCGCGTCCAAGATCCTCCTGGAAATGGGCATGGAGCCGGTGATGCAGATGGTCACCCGGGACATGAACCGCATCGGCCTCCAGAGCAACATCCTGGGCGCCGCGGCCATGGGGATCAAGAACCTGCTGTGCCTCACCGGCGACCACCAGTCCTTCGGCGACCATCCCCAGGCCAAGAACGTCCATGACCTGGACTCCATCCTGCTGGCCAACACCGTCCGGATGATGCGGGACGAAGGCAAGATGATCAGCGGCACCCCGGTGGTGGGTCGGCCCCAGATGTTCATCGGCTGCGCGGCCAACCCCTTCGCGGACCCCCAGGAGTTCCGGGTGGTGCGCATGGCCAAAAAGATCAATGCCGGGGCCCAGTTCATCCAGACCCAGTGCATTTACGACATGGACCGCTGGCGCCTGTTCATGGAAATGGCCAACGACATGGGGCTGACTGAAAAAGCCTACATCATGGCGGGCATCACCCCCTTAAAATCCGTGGGTATGGCCAACTACATGAAGAAATTCGTGCCCGGCCTCTCGGTGCCCGATTATTACATCACCCGCCTCCGGGGCGTGCCCAAAGACAAACAGGCCGCGGAAGGCATCAAGATCGCGGTGGAACAGATCCACGAATGCCTGGAGATGAAGGGCATCGCCGGCATCCACCTCATGGCCATCGAATGGGAAGAAAGGGTCCCGGAGATCATGGAAGCCGCAGGCCTCCTGCCCCGGCCCAAAGTGGAAGCGGACTAAGCCATAACAGGTAGGGCGGGCCTTCGTGCCCTCCGCAATTTATAAATCGTAGGGCGGGCGTCCCGCCCGCCGCCTCACCAAAAAGCTCGGCCTCAAATGGCCGGGCTTTTTTTATGGGGCGAGTTGTAGTAAGGTGGGAGGCAAAAGAGAGGTAGGGTGGGCGTCCTCCCCCTGCCGGTGGATGCAGACCTGGATAGCCGCCCTGACGAGCGGGGCTCCCTGGCCCCTGCGGGCAAGTCCGGATGGGCAGGAAAGAAGTGGTCGGGCTCACCATTAACTTGCTGAATATCATAGGGGTAAAAACCAGTGGCAAACGACATCAACAAATTGGGGCCGAAAGATTTCATCACGGGATGCCTGGTAATAGCTGTAGCCATAATTGTGGTTCCGCTACTGGTACTCCTATTTAAGGTAAGTATTTATCTTGCCATTGTAATTGGGGTGATTTTGGCGATTATTTTAGGAATCGCCTTGTTAGGCAAGGCTGTCAGGCTCATCTTTTTTAAGCGTGGATCAAAAGATAAGAATAATGGCAGATATATTGAATAATCTTGTCTCTGGTTCCCAAGCAGTAACTTATGTTCCTGCGGAACACCCAAAACTATGAAAAGACGGTGGCGCGGACCTCCGTGCCCGCCATCCCCAAAGCCCGTCCATCCGGATCGGGCTTTTTTTTATGGATACTTCGTAACGTGGGGTTGACAAGGATGCAAGTAGCTATTATATTGTGACCATGGTCATGTGACCATGGTTTGATTAATTATTTTGGGGAATAGGCCATGGATTCATTATCGGTTTCGAAATTCAAAGCGACCTGCTTGGCGGTGGTGGACCAGGTGGCCAAATCGAAGCAGCGGGTGATCATTACTAAACGGGGCAAGCCCATCGCCGAAGTGATTCCCTATGAAGGGCAAACAGAGCAGGCGCCGCTCAAAGACACGGTGGCTTTTGTGGGAGATATCATTTCTCCGGTGGCGGCTGAGGATTGGGAGGTTCTCCAGTGAAGCCCATCCTGCTGGATACCCACGTCTGGATTTGGTTGAGCATCGGGGATTTGTCAGCCCTTTCCGTCAAGGCCCAGCAGTCAATTACCGGGGGAAACCCCAAATGGATTTCGGCCATTTCCTGTTGGGAATTAGCCAAGTTGGTGGAGAAACAGCGAATCGGCTTCACCATTCCCACCCTGACCTGGATGCGTCGATCCTTAAACGAAAATAATATCCGCATCGCCGACCTGACTCCCGAAATTGCGGTGGAGAGCGCCGATCTCCAGGGATTTCATTGGGACCCCGCGGACCAGATAATTGTGGCCACCTCCCGGGTGTTGGGAATGCCGCTGGTGACCGCGGACGAAAGGATCATCCGGTTTGGCGGCGTAGAGGCTCTCTGGTAAACAGAGGGCCACGGAGACCATCGAAGCCGCAGGCCTCCTGCCCCGGCCCAAAGTGGATTAAGACGGTTTTCGGTTTTCTGTTTTCTGTTTAAAGAAACCGTCTTGTCAATAAGTTAGCCGCAGGGTTGCTAACATCTGAAACGGAAAATGCGATAACGTCTAACCGGAACCGCGTGCCCTGCGCCCCAAGATCATGTAGGGTGCGTCTTACGCACCAAATCCAAACTTCCATAAACCACCCAAGCCCGGTCCCCACGGACCGGGCTTTTTTTACTTTATGAAAATGCAGGTATGTTATAAGGATATGTCTTTGCTGGACCTGGTTCGCGATCCCCCCGTTTTGAAGAGAGGCTGCCATGAAAATCCGGACACTATCAGTAAAGCTACTTATAGCGTCTATTATGTCAATCATTACTTTGGCATTTACAGGTCCGATAATTCCACAAACAGCAACAGTAGACACGGTTGTCACGGTTAACACCCGGTCGGTGGTCAACCCTGACTTAAAAGGCATGGGAGTGCAATGGTCTCCTTATTGGCCGGGAGAAAATTACGATACGGTTATGTCTCGCATAGCTTACTTACAGCCGCAGTTTATCAGGTGCATGGTTGAATCGTATTGGTACACCAGGTCCGATTTTGAAGGCAACCCTTGGTTCATTGACGGAAAGCCCTACTATGACTTTGACAGCAATGAAATGAAGATCGCTTATTGGATCTTGGATTATTGCCAGGCCCACGATATCCAGGTAATCTGGGGCGATTGGATGAACAATTTCGGTGATTTGATAGATTACGACGACCCTCGTTGGGCCCAGATTATCGCCGGGTGTTTACACCATCTGATTAATGTCAAGGGTTACACCTGCATCCAATATTTCAACTACGGTAACGAACCGGACGGTTCCTGGTCCAACAATAAAAACTTCTTGTCTTACGAAACCGGAATCAAACAATTGAAGGCGGAATTGGATAACCTCGGGGTGGGCGGCAAAGTGAAGATCTCCGGCCCGTCCTCTTTTTATGAAAGCATGAAATGGATGAAATTGAGCGCGGCGAAGCTTTCCAGGCAAATGGGAAGTTACGATGTCCACTGGTACCCCCTTTCCACCGACTTGATAAAAGGGGGCGTGGAAAAATTGATGAAGAAGAAAAGGACATTGATCAACGGCCTGGACCCCCAGGGCAGGAGTAAGGATTTTTTCATAGGCGAAACCGGGTTATTTGATGACCGGGACAACAACTGCGACATGCAGCCCAATGTCACCAAATTCCGGTATGGGGTGTGGATGGCGGACTATGGTGCTCAGGTGATGAGAGCCGGCATGTCCGGCGCCTCCGCCTGGGACCTGGACGACGCCATGTATGGCAGCCGGTGCACCCCCCCTGACCCAAATAAAAAATACAGATTGTGGGGCTTCTGGAACTCGGGGGATGAGACCTATGGCGGGATGACCCTCAGGCCCTGGTTCTATACCTGGTCCCTCATGACCCGCCTGTTCCCCCGGGGCTCACAAATCGTTTCCACCAAGCATGCCGAATTAGCCGGCTTCAGAACCGTAGCCATGAAAAAATCCCACGGCCCCGATTACGATTTGACCTTTATGATAGTGAACAATTCCGATTCGGCCAGGACCATAACCCTAAAGGTTCCCAGGGCTGGAAGCACGGCCACTTTGAAGCAGTTCAACTACTTTGACCAAGACCGCCCGGTGGATGGCCAAGGATTCCCGGCGGTAAAGCACACCTTGAGCAACGTCGACCTGGTAAACGGCGTAGAGGTAAACCTGCCGTCCCAAGGCGTTATCTTCCTCACCACCATGTACGGCGGCACCCCCATACCGCTAAGGAACTGATATCTCCAAAGGCCGCCTGCCGCCCGGCCCAGGGAGGCCGGGGGAATGGCTTTCCCCCGGCCCTCCCCTCAAACTAACTTTTCAAAACAGAAGCAAACGTCATTTTTAGGAAAAATGCGCCTGGTTACGGGGCGCGATGCGCACCCTGCAGGAACTTCCCGGAATATTTTCCCTTGCGTTTTACAGAAAAATTATTTAATATTTTTCTAGGAAATATTTTAATATCAAAAATTCCGGAACAATGTCACCTTTTCCTTGAGCGCATCTAAGCGCGGCATTTTTTAATTTAATGCTCAACAGCTTTTCATAGCGATTGCAACGCGTTGCCCAAGTCCTCCAAACCAACCTGGGCACAAGGAGTAAAGCCATGAAGAAAAATCAACGGATGAGTCTCCTGGTCATTTTGTCCCTGGCAATGGTGATGAGCTTCGCCATTCCTGTGAATGCTGATGTGGCCAGTTTTTTTGGGGATTTGGGGCAGATGAGAGATG
Organism: uncultured Desulfobacterales bacterium; assembly: GCA_964618815.1. Classification (GTDB taxonomy): domain Bacteria; phylum Desulfobacterota; class Desulfobaccia; order Desulfobaccales; family 0-14-0-80-60-11; genus CAZUBT01. The sequence continues at coordinate 6,277 of CAZUBT010000115.1, forward strand.
TTTATCTCAGAGACCCCATTATTCTATCTCTCGAAGATCTCTCCAACGGAAACCGAGCGGCTGCCATTACGAAGATAGGAGCAGCCCTGGACAACCAGGGTGAAGTATTAGACCTGATTACTACGGGGGTGATGGCGGCAGAGATCGACTCCAAGACCGCCAAATCGCTTTCCGGCGCCGTCAACAAGGACTTTGCCGCCTTGGCAAAATCCTCCACTGCCCTTAACGACCCAAAGAAATCTCTGGATAAGGTGCTAGGCGAACTGAAAAAAGCCCAACAAGCTGTAGCCAAGACCGATGCCACCATCGCCAAGACCGCGGCCAAACTCGGCGCAGGCATCGTAACTTTGGCCCAGACTCCTCCCTCTGCGGGTTTCCATAATCCGGGGGACCGCATCGACTACGTCATCTCCGGCCTGCCCCCGAATTGCTGCGCCAATAACTGCGTTACGGTGGAGCTGGTAAGCACCGCCTATGGTCTCGGTTACACTCCGGTTGAACCGACTATCATAGGCGATCCCTGCACCGGCAAGTTCAGTGTAATAATGGGCCCGAATCAGGGAGGCGCGTTCGTGGTTGTGAACGTTAACGGCGTGGAATACAAGCGGGGCTTGTATAATTACGGGGACAAACCCGGGGGCAAGACCACGACCGCGGATTATCAAGGGTGCTACACCGGGACCGCGTGGGGCAGTATCACCGTTCAAACCCCCGAGGGACCCGTTACCGTAGGAGCCAGCGCCAGTGTGGATTTCTGTCTGGATGCAAAGGGGCAGGGGACGGTCTTCACTGAGTATGACTCCCTGTACGCCGACGGGCCCGCCTCCGGCGCCATCAAAATCAGTTCCGGCGGCGGCGCCTCCTTCAAGGTAGGGGGCAACATCGGGGTCCCGGGAGCCTCCGTCTCGTGGACCGGCTCCTTTATCCTGGCTCGAGACGGCGTGGCATACGGCAGCGGCACCTGGTCCATCAGTATCCCGGGAATTGGCGGCGGCGGGGGCGGCTGGAGTATCACGCGATCACTAATACCCTGATTTTTCCAACATTACATCGGAACCATGGAGCGGCCGGGCCCAAAGCCCGGCCCCTTTTTTTGCGGTGGATCCGGCAGAGGCCCACAACGGTGGGCTTACCGGCCCCTTGCCCTCTCCCCCAACCCAATCATACAGGGGGTTGGGAGGGGAGCTTGAGGGGAGGGCGGGGGAATGGCTTGCCCCCGGCCCT
>CAZUBT010000116.1:0-7328 GCA_964618815.1 uncultured Desulfobacterales bacterium
GGGACACAAAAACGAGTGCTCCCCGCCTTGTGCCCCTTACCCGTGAACTGGTGGAAATGTTCAAGGCCATGCCCAGGGGACTTCCGGCGGTGCAGGTGTTCGCCTATGCAAGGCGGCAAATCGGAGCCGTAAAGACGGCTTTTAAACCGGCCTGTGCGCCACCGGGGATAGAGAACTTCACCTTTCACGACCTGCGGCATACGGCGATTAATAACTGGCGGTTGCAGGGGCATGACTACTTTCGTATAATGGCGGCTACCGGCCACAAAACCATGACCGTTTTCAAGCGATATAACACCGTGAGCAAGGAAGAATTGAAAGCCCGCTAGGGGAGAAAATCTGACGCAATAACACCTATAATGACACCAGGGAACTTCTCAGACCCGTAAACTCACCAAGCGCCTGTAGCTCAGTTGGACAGAGCAACGGACTTCTAATCCGTGGGTCGCAGGTTCGAATCCTGCCAGGCGCGCCATTGATTTCAAGTGGTTAGCTTAATCGGTCTAACCCTTCTTTTTAGCCCTTTGCATTTCCTGTGCACGTCTGCTGATTTTGGGGGTAAAAAGAGGGTCTGTGTCCGAGGGATTCCTGCTTAACTTGGTAATGGATAAACCTTTGCCTCACCCCTTATTGCCTTTCCTGAGGGTTCTTAGGCAGTTTCCTCTCCCCGCTACCATGGAAAATCAAGGGGTTAACTCAAAGAGTTAGCCCCTTTTCTTTTGCCCTTGAAACTATTGCCAACCCTATTTACAATCATGGGGCGAAATATCGGGGGGAAAAGGGCGGGATTGTGTCTTTGTGGGCAGGGAAAGGTTCCGATCCATCCCTCTGATATTTGCAGGCCGATGTTGGTTATTTCTTGGGCTTCTCGTCCTTTTCTGAATCAGTATTCAGTAAAGCAGGTCGCTGCGCAGCCAGGTTTGGAGACAGCTTGCCGCGGCGCCCGGCGCGGGGATGCCGCTCCTCTCCTCAAGCGCCGGTAAACCTTGCGGCTACCGATAAAACCGCATTTTTGCTGAAACCGGAAACCTGACCGCTGACCGTTATTTTACCCGCACCGCCAGGGACAGGCCGTCCTTTTCCGGGGAATGACAGGGCAGGTGAGCCAGGAGATGCACCGTCCGGAATTGGGGGTGATCAAAGACCTCCCGATTATAATCCCCGGCCCCCGCGAACCCCACGTTATCCGCGACCAGCAAGCCTCCCACTTTCAGGAGCCCCCGGCATTTTAAGAAGGCCGGGAGATAGCCCTCTTTGTCAATATCCATAAAGATAAAATCAAACGGCCCGGTCAGGTCCGTCAGGATTTCCTGGGCCTCCCCAAGGCGAATTTCAATGCGCTCATCCAGCCCGGCCCGGACGAAAGTGTCTCGCGCCCGGGCGGCCAGGGCCGCATCTCTTTCCAGGGTGATGACCCGGCCCTCCGGGGAGCAGGCCCTTCCCAGGTAGATGGTGGAATAACCCGTGGCCGTCCCTAGCTCCAGAATATTTCCGGCACCCGCGGCCCGGGCCAGGATAAACAGGAGTTCCCCCACCACCGGGCCCACGATGGGGATGCCTTCCCGCCCGGCTTCCCTCTCCAACTCCAGGAGTAATTCGTCCCGTGGGGGCACAAAACCCCGGAAATACCCTTCCAGGTCAGGCATCATCACACTCATGGCCTCTCCTTCACCTACAACCGGGTGCTTATATGAGGTTGGATTTCAAATGGTTCCGACCAGACGCCAAATACCAGGTTGAGGCCCCTGGAAAAATCAGCCGGTACACAGGGAAATAAAACCCAGGGGAAACCTCTGGTGGCACAGGCTTCCAGCATATGCAAAAACCCTTGATTTAGCAAAGAGTTACCCACAGGCTGGAAGCCCATGTCACTGGTTTCTTTTCCTTTGAAGCTGATTTGTCATTGCTCCAGCCATTTTCGCAGAGGTCTCTTATTGATAGTCCGGTTTTTTTAGCCTAAAACCCAAAACTGAAAACCCGTTATACTAAGTTCTGTTTCCGATGCAACCAACTTAAATTTCAACTTGCTGATAATCCTGGTCTTTTTAACCGAAAACCGATAACCGAAAACGGTATTAATCGGCGGTCAGGGCGCAGTTTAAAAATAAAGGCCGGAAGCCCGGCTCCCGACCTCTATGGCGCATTCTAACTTAGGAACGCCTTAGCCCTGCCGCCGGCATAGCCGGCCATGGCCTACCGGCCTGTCATGTCGGAAGGGACCGGCTGTTAAGGACTTTCCGGCATCCCCAGGTTGCGCATGATCTGGCGGTGATAGAACGCGGAATAATCAATGTTGCCCATGACCCCGAAGCGCACCTTCACGGTGGTGATCTGGTTGGGCCGGGCCAGCAACTGCACCTTCACCGAGGTGCCGTCGGGCTGGGAGGCCTCAATGCGGGAATCCAAGGGATTATAAGCCGCGGCGCTCACCTTCAGGTTCAAGGTCTTGGCCGCAGCCAGGGCAGCATTATAGGTCTCCTGCATGGGTTTGGGATAATCCTTCTCCATGGTGCCTTCCATCCACTTATAGCCCCCCAGGGCTGCTGAGGCACCCAGGCCGATGAGCACGGTCTCTATGCAGGCCGCGGTGAATAACAGGGCCACCAGCGCCGCCGCCAGTTTCAGCCGCCATTGCTTCTTCATGATGCATCCTCCCCGTTTGCGCCTTATGATTATCTTATGCCATCCTTCCGCCCCGGTGTCAATATACATTTCGCAGGCTGTCAATAGCACATACAGATGTCCGGCTTTCATAGCACATAAAATGTCCGGTTGAGTTTGTTGATGCTTCCCCTCACCCTGAGGATGTCTCGCCGGAGGATAGGGCAACCCTGGGGAGCGACCCGAGCGCCGGCGGGCAGCAAGTCGTGCCCCTATGGAGAAGGAAAAAATTACCAGGTTTCCGAAATGCCCCAAATGGGCAAAAGGTGGGGATCGTTGTGAAAGAGACCTTTATGCGAAGGTAACGACTTGGAGAATTTAAGTATATACTTGTAATCCAGGTTAGCGAAGCCCCAAGGGAGGTCCGGACGGCCCCTCCCCGGCTTCAGCCCTTACGGAAAAGGCCCGAAACCGGCGCCGCACCCGGCCCGGTTCCCTTTTTACTTAAAACTGCTCCGGCCGCCTTACCCCGGGAAAAGCCGATACTCTAAGGCCCCCCAGCGGAACTCAGCTATCCCTTTGCTTCTGGGAAACCTCGTCTTTGAGCCGCTCCCGGTAAAAATCCTCCAGGCGTTTCCGGATAGTTGAGCCCTCCGGACCCATTTGCTCCAGGATACGCTCGGTAAGGGGAGTTAACTGCTTCTTGGCCACCACCACCGTTTTCTTGTTCCGTTTCATCTATATGCCCTTACTTTGGTCTTTTCTCCAGTTACTTCAAATTTCATGCCTACCAGGAGAAAGAACCGGGGCATTTTTGCCGGTTTCCATGCGGAAAAGTTTTCTGTGGCCCCGGGCAGGTTATATGAAATCGGTTTTCGGCAAAAAGCTTTGATAGAAAACTGCTAAAAAGTGAGTCTCCGCCGGCGCGCCCGGGGCATCGTTACATAAGCCCCCGGCAGGCAATCAGTTTGCGCACCTATTAATAATTCCGCCGTTACCCAGGGTTACCGCCGGTGGCAGCGGTTACCGGGTTTCATCGGCCTCTTAGGCCATCTCCGCCAGGCGTAGAAAATTGGCCATGAAGCGGCGAAATTCCTGGCCCATGGAAGCCTCCTGGGCTTTGGCCGCGGCCACCATGGCCTGGGGGTCGGCATTGGACCCGTTCAGGGCCCATTGGCCGTCATGTTGCAGCCATTTCTCCACATCCCGGACCCCGGCATGATTATCGAATTGCAGCCCCACTACCCTGGGATTGTGGGCCAGCCCCAGGGCTTCCACCGGGGCCGCGGCGGAGCAGGCCAGCCGCGTCACCCCCCGGGGCAGGGGCGGCAAGACCCCCTGTCCGTGCCATTTAAACATGGGCAATTCCCGGGGCAAACCCTCAAACGCCGGATGACCCTGGCCCTCGGGGGTCAACTCCCCGGTAATGAAGCCCACGGATTTTCTGGGCAGCGGCCCCACCCGGCAGCCCAACACATGGCCCAGCAGTTGGTGACCCAGGCAAAACCCCAGGTACGGCCCACCGGAGTCGATCACCCCCCGGATAAGGCTCTTGAGGGGCTTGAGGTAGGGAAAGGCTTCTTCCTCATCCACATTGGGGGAGCCCCCCAGCACTATGAGGCCGGCGGTCTCATGGACCCCCGGCATCGGCTCATGCCAGGCCTCCACCAGGCGATAACCCATCCCGGATTCCTCCAGGGCGGCCAGGAGATGCCGGCCGGGACCTTCCCAATCCATGTGCTGAATGATTATTAAAGTATTGTTTATCATATTATTTAAATTAACATTGTCAATCAGTTGAGAAATTGAAAGTGATTTTCCGGCACCCGCCAGAGGCCATCCGTCGAATCTCCCCCCGGGGGGGTATTCCGTCTCCCGCTCCTGGGATCAATTAATTTCCCCCTGCCTGATAATCGATTATTTTCCCAATATATCATAGCTTTTCAAATGGCAACGGGGGTAAACTTTGAGGGCCGGGGCGGGGAAAACTCGGTACGGCTCTTTTTTACCGTTTTCGGTTTTCGGTTATCGGTTTTCGGTTAAAAAGACCAGAATTACCAGCAAATTGAAACTTAAGTTGGTTGCATTGGAAACAGAACTTGGTATTCCTGAACTTCTTTCCGGGGTTGATGCGCATGTCCGTCTATTTCACCGCACTGAACGGTCTTTCCTGTTACCGCAGTTCCCTGTTGGAGCAATTTCCCGAAGTGGTCCACGGGTTTTTCACCCGCCGGGGCGGCGCCAGCCTTGGACCTTACCGGAGCCTGAACCTCAGCTTTACGGTGGGGGACCTGCCGGAACAGGTGGCCGCCAACCGCGCCTCGGTGCAGCAGGCCCTAAAACTGGAGGCCCTGGCCGGCGCCCTGCAAGTTCATGGAGGGAATTACGCGATTATCGGCCACTCCCGGGAGGCGGAAGCGGAAGTCCCCGAAGTTGATATCCTCATTACCCGACAGGCCGGGGTGGGCCTGCTCATCAAACAGGCGGACTGCCAGGCGGTGATGCTCTATGACCCGGTACGCCGGATTGCGGCCAATATTCACTGCGGCTGGCGGGGGCAGGTGCAAAATATTCTGGAGGAAGCGGTGGGCCTCCTCCGGGAACAGTGCGGCTGCAATCCCCAGGACCTATATGCGGTCATCGGCCCCGGCCTGGGACCCTGCTGCGCGGAATTCCGCCACTTTCAGCAGGAATTCCCCTCCCACCTCTGGACCTACCAGGTGCGGCCCGCTTATTTCGATCTCTGGCGCCTCAGCCGGGATCAACTCGCGGCAGCCGGCTTGAAGCCGGAGCGGGCGGAAACCGTCGGGGTCTGCACCCGGTGCCGGGAAGAGGAATTTTTCTCCTACCGCCGGGATGGGACCACCGGCCGCCAGGGGGCCGTCATTGGCCTTAAACCGGATAGTCAGCAGGTAGGAAAAGTATTTTGAGGGGAGGACCGGGGGGAAGAGAGTGAGCAGTGAACAGTAAATAGTAAGTAGCAGGCAATGAGCCGTGAGCAGCAGGCAACGAGTCGTCCCGGCGCATTCCGATTTTGCTTCTAACCGCTCACTGCTTACTGCTCACTGTTAACTGTTTACTTTTTGCCGCCCTCCCCTCACCCCCCCCCTCTTCACCCCCTGTAAGGGGTTGGGGTGAGGGGGTCTGGGGGAGGAGGCAGGGACCTGTCTGCCCCTGGCCTTCTCCCCCAGAACACTGCCTCAATGAAAAAGCTCCGGGTTAAGAGTTGCTGGGCGGGGTTTTTTTGAAGACCTTGTCTTTCAGATCAGAGGCCGTTTTCTTGGTAAAATCCACCGCCTGGTCCACCTGGGCGGGAAATTTATAGCCCACGAACACACCTGCCGCAAAAACTACAATAAGCAAGAACATCTTTCTTTTCCTCTCATATACAAGATTAATCTGTGGCGCGCCGCACAGAGAAGGTGATTATCGGTCCGGGCCGGCTGGGGCGGAGCTTGCCTTATCCCGATTCCAGGGCTGCCAGGGCTTCCCCGGCCACCTGAGCCACGGTGGCCCGGCGAAACTCTCCCAGGTCATAAAATTCCACCGGCCGCGCATCCGTCAGTAAGTCCCGAAGTTGGGCCGCTGCGGCCCGATACCGCATCTTTCCCAGGCACCAAGCCGCCAGGGCCCGGATCTGGGGGTCAGGCCGGTCCAATAACGCCGCCACCTCGGGGGCCACTTCCTCCAGGGCCTGGGGGTGGACTTCGCCCAACCTCCCTAAGCCCCAAAGCATGGGTTCTCGGGAGAACTCTTCCCAGAGGAACCCGCAAAACATGGGGACAATATCCGCCACCACGGACAGGTTATGCCGGCCGATTTCTCCCAGGGCCGCGGCGGCCCCCCAGCCGAAACTGCCGGAATCCTCGTTCATCAGCCACAGAAGACGGCCGATGAGTTTCTGCACCTGCTTGGGATAAGCGCCAGCCACGTGGCCCAGGCCTTCCACGGCCCGCCATTGGAGCAGGTCGTGGGGGTCATAGAGAAACAGGAGCAGTTGCGCCGCCACCCCGGTCTCCCGGCCGGCCAGTTCCACCAGGGACGGAAAATCCCCCCGCCGCAGCAAGGTGATGATCTGCTCCCTGAGGCCCCGGCGGCTCTTGATGGACTCCCGTTGAGGTTCCCCCATAGCGTTTTGACGACCCGCCTAGAAGGGGATATCGTCCTCGGGGGCTCCGCCTTCAGGAGGAGCAAAGGGCGGCTCCGACTCCCGTTCGCCGCCCTTGGGGCCCAACATGCGCATGGTGTCCGCCACGATCTCCGTGGAATATTTTTTGACGCCTTCCTGTTCCCAGGCGTTGGTGCGGATCTTGCCCTCGATATAGACCAACTTCCCTTTGGAAAGGTATTGGCCGCAGATTTCCGCCAGTTTGCGCCAGGCCACCACCCGGTGCCACTCGGTGCGCTCCTGGCGAGTGCCCTGCTTATCAACAAAGGACTCGCCGGTGGCCACGTTAAATCTGGCAATCGCGGTTCCATCCGCGGTGTAGCGCATCTCGGGATCAGCCCCCAGATTCCCCACCAGAATCACCCGATTCACCCCTCCAGCCATGTGTCCTCCTCTGCCTTGAAAAGTTCAAAGTTCAAGGTTCAAAGTTAATAGTGAATAGTTGGGGCTGACATGAATTTTTCATAATTTATGGGTGGGCCAAAGGCCCATGAATGACTGCTGGGAAAAGTTCCGAGTTTCAAGTTTCAAGTTCGTGGGGCGGGCCTCCGTGCCCGCC
>CAZUBT010000117.1:0-7177 GCA_964618815.1 uncultured Desulfobacterales bacterium
CAGCAGCAGACAAAGAAGCAGCAACAACAGGCTGAGCAACAACGGAAGGCCCAGGAACAGAAAGACCAGCAGCTTAAGGCCCAGCAGGCAAAGCAGGGGCAGCAGCAGCAGGCCCAACAGAAGAAAGACCAGCAGCAACAGCAGCAGCAGGGAAAAGCATACCAAGACTTAAAAGATGCCAAGAAAGATGCCCCGGCGACCTTTGATGGGAGCAAGCCTACATATGTTTCGCCGCCGCAAATTCCAGAAAGAGGTGTAGTGACTCCTGGTAATCGGGACGCTTATGTCCCTAAAGAGTACAAGAGTCTGCATACGAAACCGCCACCCATGGTGGTGGACCCATTGCCGGCAACCCAGGATCGTGACCGGGAAACCGGCAAATCGCCCCCAGCACCGCCGACACAGGGACAGCCACGCCAGATAGCGGGGCCAACCGGGCCACCCCCCCAGGCCACCCAGCCGGCGTCGTCGTCAATTAAGGGTGAAACAGGCACCACGCAGTTGACACCCGCAGTAACGACCCCGCAGATCGATAAACTCAGGAGTGATATTCGGGCCATTAAGGTGCCGCCCCCCCTGTCAGCCGATCAATTTCCGGTCCAGCTTCAGCCCGAAGACTGGAAGAGCAAACTAATTCTTCAGGGTACGGATATCGGTGTGGCCGTAGCGGAGAGTAAGGCTCTGCGCGTTGCCGGGAAGGGGTTCACCGCGCTTCCTACAGTGCTGTTGGTTACCGGCAGGACATTCATCGCCATGGAGGACGCCGCGGACGTGTACCTGGTCAAAAAGGGCAAGGTCTATGACCAGGCGCTACTGTGGCTCAAGGATAAGAAGACGGCCCCGGGTTTTTCAAAGGTGGTCCAGGCGGTGAGGGAGAACCAGCCGCTGCCGCCGGGTACCAGCGAGGAGATGGCCAGTACTGCGAAGGCTATTCTCGATCCCAAACTGGGCAACAGCGGTACGCGCATCGCCTGGAACGCCATGTGGTCACCGGAAGCCAAAACCGCCATGGTTAAAAATGTCATGCTCGAGGCGGGCGGCTTCCTCGTGGGGAAGGGGGCCGAGGGAGTCACAACGTCACTTTTGGCCGAAAGAAACCTGGCCTTCAAAGCAGCCCTAGAAAAAATCAAAACCGCGGAAGCCCTCAAGAAGACCACGACTGACAAGCTCCAGCGCGAGTATTTGGACGAAGTGATCAAGAACGCAAGCGACATTATGGGAAAAAGCTATCAGGTCAAAGTCACGGGTGCAGTCGCGGGTATAGCCGCGGGTGAGACCATACCCTTGATTAGCGAGAAAGGGTTGAAAAAAGTCAAAGAGAAGAAAAGGAAACCGGAGCCTGAAACCGAGGAATAGGCTGAGCGATTAACCAGAGAGAGCAAGCCGTGAAACCCGGCTAAGAGGGATAGATAACATGAAAAAACACCTGGGATGGTAAGCTTAAGTGTAATTTTGGCGCTGGGGTTTGCCGGGTTCGCCCTGGCGGCCAAGAAGAAGGCAGTGGCGCAGGAGGTCGTGCCAGAGGAGGCCAAGCGCTATCTGGGTCAGGGGAAGGCCATCATGGAGCGGGCCAAGTCTCCCCAGGACTACGAGGAGGCCATCCGGGCTTTTGAAAAGGCGGCCGGCCTGGCCCCAACGTGGCCGGATATTTATGACGACCTGGCCTATGCCCAGGAAAATGCGGAAAAGTATGCCGAGGCCGTTAAAAGTCTGAGAAAGTACCTGACCCTGGTCCCTTCCAATACTGACGTGAAATTCTACGAGGTCCGGATTTATAAGCTCGAAGAGAAAATGAAATACACGGCGGGGTCGGGAGGGGATGAAAGACTGGCCCAGAAACTGGTGGGAACTTGGGTTGACTATACACAAAGCTGTTACTGGGAAATTGAGGCCACTGGCGCAAAAGTCCGGGGAAAGCAGTATTATATTCATGATCCTAATAGTAGTATGCGGAAAGGTGTGTATGAGGACGCAGCGTTTATATTTGATGCAGAGGTCGTGAAAAGCCGCTTGATTGGCACATTCCACTCTGGGAAATACAATCTGGGGGCTATGCTGGCGGATCAGACGCTAATACCCATGAATTGGGGATTCAATCTGAGCCCGGATGGCAGGTCCTTAACGTTTGCCCCTCTTCAGGCCGGGCATTTTTCGGGTAGGCGCGGCACATTTCTTAAAACCACGGAACATTTCTTAAAAGAAGGAAGCGGATAATCCATTTCGCTCTCATTCAGTAATCATAGGGCGGCCCGCGCGCCCTACTTTATCCATGGACGGCGTCTGGAAGTGAGGGCTGTGGGGTTTCGGCCGTAAAACCCTGGGCTTCCGGTGGAGGAAATCACATCAAAAAACACCTGGTACTGATGGTAAGCTTATGCGTAATTTTTGCGCTGGGGTTTGCCGGGTTCGCCCTGGCGGCCAAGAAGAAGCCGGTGGCGCAGGAGGCAGTGCCAGAGGAGGCCAAGCGCTATATGGGTCAGGGGAAGGCCATCATGGAGCGGGCCAAGTCTCCCCAGGACTACGAGGAGGCCATCCGGGCTTTTGAAAAGGCGGCCGGCCTGGCCCCAACGTGGCCGGATATTTATGACGACCTGGCCTATGCCCAGGAAAATGCGGAAAAGTATGCCGAGGCCGTTAAAAGTCTGAGAAAGTACCTGACCCTGGCCCCTTCCTATGTTGACAAAAAAAACTACGAGGTCCGGATTTTTAAGCTCGAAGACAAAATTAAATACATGGCAGGTCCGGGCCCCGATGTAAAACTCGCCCAGCAACTGGCGGGAACTTGGACATCTCCGGATCATTCCGGAGTTGTCCAAATGGAAATTGAGGCGACTGGCGCAAAAGTCCGGGGAAGCTTATTTGTTTATCATGCTGACACTATTATTAACCCAATGATAAAATTTGATGCGGTGGTCAAGAAAAACCGCTTGATTGGCACAAGCCAATGGCATCAGAATTCCCCACATGCACACCAAACGCCCCTTAATTCCGAAATCAACCTGAGCCCGGATGGCAGGACCTTAACTTTAAAGTTCGGGGGGTTCACTACCACACTTATTAGGAAATAAATGAGGCGGATAATCCATTTCGCTCTCATTCAGCAATCATAGGGCGGCCCGCGCGCCCTATTTTATCAATGGACGGCGTGCGGAAGTGAGGGTGGTGGGTTTTCGGCCGTAAAACCCTGGTCTTCCGGAGGGAGGAAGTTACATGAAAAAACATCTGGTATTGATGGTAAGCTTATGCGTGCTTTTGGCGCTGGGGTTTGCCGGGTCCGCCCAGGCGGCCAAAAAGAAGAAACCGGTGGTGCAAGAGGAAGAAGTGCAAGAGCCGGGGCCGGAGGTCGTGCCCGAGGCGGCCAAGCGGTATATGGGTCAGGGGCAGGCCATCGCGGAGCGGGCCAAGTCCCCCCAGGACTACGAGGAGGCCATCCGGATTTTTGAAAAGGCGGCCGGCCTGGCCCCAACGTGGCCGGATATTTATGACCAACTGGCCTATGCCCAGGAAAATGCGGAAAAGTATGCCGAGGCCATTAAAAGTCTGAGAAAGTACCTGACCCTGGACCCTCCCTATGTTGACAAGAAAATCTACGAGGTCCGGATTTTTAAGCTCGAAGAGAAAATCAAACATAAGGCGGAGGCGGACAAAGCCAAGGCCGCCCGACCAGGGGGTAGGCGGAGGGGGGGACCCTAAGCGTTCATCCTGGGCGCTCTCAATCGCTCTCCGGGAGATTGTGGGGGGCTAGCCACCTGCTTTGGGCCGTGACCTCGTCCGGTCAGCCATGAGCCGATTCTAATTTGCATCCTTCAGGTGACTCACTGGCCGCTTTTTTCTTGCTTAGTTAAATGGGGACAGACACTATTTTAAACCTGTCAGGGGAAGAATAGAAAATTGTGCCTGTCCCCATTTTTCTTGCTGGGTCCTGGATGATAGTGGTTAAAGGTTTTGAAAGATGTGAAGAACTTTATTAAAATATATTATAAGCTATTAATATTGATATTTTATCTTGATACGCCTTCCCGTTTGATGTAAAAGATGGGAAAGTTAACATCAAAATTTTGGAGGTTTTCCATGTTTCAAAGAAGGCTGTTGCTGATGGCAGCTTGTCTTTTGCTGGTCGCCGCCTTTGGGAGTTCCCAGGCCAACGCTCAATATGACACATGGTCGGGAACATGCTCATTTACCGTGAAAACTACACACGAGGAAGGCCCCCCCGGTAATCAGAAATTTGTCACCAAATCAGGGACAGAATCCGGAACGGTGGAAATGTATATCGGCTCGGACGGCCCCACCAAATCGTCGGAAGGATACTACTTGAAATTCATCCAGTCTGGTGAAACTAGACTCGGCATCGATGAGATGAAGACCATCCGAACCGACGTGACCAAGAGCAAGAGCGATAAGGTTCTGGCTATAGGAATAGGACCCTTTTTCGATCCAGGTTCCACCGACCCCAACGGCTTGGTTTACCTTGATGCCAGCGGCACTCTTAAGAAGGACAACACCGGGCAACCCACTTCCCTCAGCCTCACTATGAAACTTGCCGGCGGTAACGACAGAGCTGAGGTTTGGAACTGCGCTCCCAAAGTTACCCTGACTAAGTCACCGATCTAAGAAATAGCGCGTAATTACGGTAAATGCATGTAAATGGGGGCAGACACTATTTTTTACCTGTCAGGGGAAGAATAGAGAAATAGTGTCTGTCCCCATTTTCCCAATATTGATATCTTTTCTTGATACGCCTTCCCGTTTGATGTAAAAGATGGGAAAGTTAACATCAAAAATTTGGAGGTTTCCCATGTTTCAAAGAAGGCTGTTGCTGATGGCAGCTTGTCTTTTGCTGGTCGCCGCCTTGGGGAGTTCCCAGGCCAACGCTCTTGTAGATTATGACACATGGTCGGGAACATGCTCATTTACCGTGAAAAGTACAATGGAGGACGGCCCCCCCGGTAACAAGAAATTTGTCACCCAATCCAAAACAAAATCCGGAATGGTGGAAATGTATATCGGCGTCAATGGCCCTACCCCAAACCAGGAAGGATACTACATGAAATTCATCGAGTCTGGTGTAACGACTAGAATCGGCATCGATGATATGGAGACCATCCGAACCGAAGTGACCAAGAGCAAGAGCGATAAGGTTCTGGCCATAGGAGTAGGTTCCTTTTTCGATGACTCCCTCAACCCCGTCGGCTTGGTTTACCTTGATGCCAGCGGCACTCTTAAGAAGGACAACACCGGGCAACCCATTTCCCTCAGCCTCACTATGAAACTTGGGGGTACCGTCGAGGGTAGTGTTTGGAACTGCGCTCCCAAAGTCACCCTGACTAAGTCACCGATCTAAGAAATAGCGCGTAACTGCGGTAAATGCAGGGTGCGCACTGCGCACCCTGCATTGCTTATGGGGTTTTATGACCGGGTTTTCCCCAACGCCGCCCCGCACCGAGTAGTCCCAGGCCGCGATGTTCCGCACGTACCACCGCAATACGCCCCAAAGGCGCGAGATACTATAGAACCGCGCAATTTCCATACAGAATCATGATTCTGCAATAAAAATAGACTCGAGGACCTGCCATGACCCAAATCATCCTGGTGCGCCATGGGCGGACGCCGTGGAACAAAGACAAGATTTTTCGGGGGACGGTGGATGTGCCCCATGATGAGGTGGGCCGGGAAGAGGCCCGCCTGGCCGGGGAATGGCTCAAAGGGGAGACCATCCACGCGGCTTACTGCTCGCCTCTGTCCCGGGCCAGGGATACGGCGGAGGCCATTGCCCGCCACCACGGGATCTCGGTGCAGGACCTGCCGGGGATTATTGACCTGAACTACGGCGACTGGCAGAAGGTGCCCCTGGCGGAGGTCAAGGTGAGATGGGCCGACCTGTACCGACGGTGGGAGAGCGCGCCCCACACGGTGCGGTTCCCTAACGGGGAGACCCTGGAGGAATGCCGGGCCCGGGCCTGGGCCGCGGTGGAGGAAGTGGTTAAGCGCCATCCGGGGCAAACCGTGGTCCTGGCGGCCCACCGGGTGGTGAACAAGGTGCTGATTGCGGCCTTCATCGGCCTGGACAATTCCCACTTCTGGCGCATCGGCCAGGACACCACGGCCATCAATCGCTTCCGCCTGGCGGGCGACACCTGGCACATTGTCACGGTCAACGATAACTGCCACCTGCGGGAGATGCAACGGGGTCCGTACGTGGATTTTTAAACTCGGATAACTTCGGGTAACTTATTGATAAAAGCTAAAAATGATGGACGCTAAGCCGTAGGGGCGGGGTAACCCCGCCCCTACTTTTTTTGGGGAAAAATGGTTAATTTCAAGTATCGAACCCTCTGAAAGAATTCGGTTTGGCTTCCTAATACCGGGCAAGAGATGGATAATACCAAGTTGAGACCTCTGCGAAAATGGCTTGAGCGATGACAAATCACCTTCAAAGGAAAAGAACCAGTGGCACAGGCTTCCAGCCTGTGGGTAACTCTTTGGTAAATCAGAGTTTTTTGCACAGGCTGGAAGCCTGTGCCACCAGAATTTCTTCCTGGGTTTTGTTTGCCTGCGTACCGGCTCTTTTTCGCAGAGCTCTCAAGTTCTGTTTCCAATGCAACCAACTTAAGTTTCAACTTGATGATAATCCTGGTCTTTTTAACCGAAAACCGAAAACGGTATAAGTGTGGAGCAGCCCCCCCCGCCTGCTCAAGCACAGGCTGGAAAGCCTGTGCCGCCAAAGAACCGCCCAGGGCGGCTGGTTCACATTTTCTTTGCGCATAGTATCGCGTCCCATGAAGACCTTTATTAAGTTCTTAGTCATTTAATTCCCCCTCCCTTGAGGGGAGGGGGTTAGGGGGAGGGTGATAAAATTAGTCGTTTCAATATGTTCTAAATTTAAATATCACCCCCACCCTGACCCTCCCCCCTCAAGGGGGAGGGAAAAAGCCTATTCCTTTATGCAAGGTATTTCTGGGACGCGATAATAGGTTGAACTTGTCTAAAAAGGATTTCTCTTAGATCTCAAACTTCTAAACGCGGGCACTGGGGTCCGCCCCACCGTGAATATATGCTTTTTGGAACAAGCGCCACTTTAAAGAAAATGCCTCCCCGGATTAGGAACTTATTTCTAGGATCCGTGCTTTTTCTGGCAAAAAATTAGCTAAAAACCTTTTGGTTCCGGCTTTTCCGT
>CAZUBT010000118.1:0-7169 GCA_964618815.1 uncultured Desulfobacterales bacterium
GGGGGGACACGGGGACACGGGGACACGGAGACACGGAGAATCGGAGACATGGGGAAACGGAGAAAATTTATGTCACTTAGGCAACCAAAACCTTTTACCCTTTTGTTCATTTACCCCTTATGAATTCCCTCCCCTCAACCTCAACATGGTGAATCCTTGAACGAAACCCGACTCAAACGCCTGGGACTTTTCGGGGGGACCTTCAACCCCATCCATTACGGCCACCTGAGGGCCGGGGAGGAAGTGTGCCAGGCCCTGGATTTGACCCGCCTGTGGTTCATGCCCGCGGCCCAGCCGCCCCACAAGGCCCGGGAGGTCACCCCCTTTGCCGTGCGTCTGGAGATGACCCGCCTGGCGCTGGGGGACCACCCCGTGATGGAGGTCTCGGACATTGAAGGCCGCCGTCCGGGGAAATCATATTCCATCGAGACCCTGCGGCAACTCCGGGAGGAGTTGGGGCCGGCCTGGGAACTCTACTTCATCCTGGGTCTGGACGCCATCCTGGAAATTCCCACCTGGAAGGATTTCCGGGAGCTCTTCACCTTGAGCCACATTGTGGTGCTGGACCGCCCCGGCTATGACCGGAGCCGCCTGGAAAAGGTCCTGCTTCAGGAAGTCAACCCGCAATTTCGCCCCCTGCCGGAGGGCGCGGGTTTCCGGCATCCTTCGGGGCATCAAGTCCTGACGCTGGCCACCACCCTGCTGGACATTTCCGCCACACTCATCCGCCGCCTGGTAAACAAGGGGGGGTCCCTCCGCTACCTCTTGCCGGAAGCGGTAAGAGGATATATAATTAATCATAAGCTTTATCTTTAATAATATTTCCTTGGCGATGCGACCGATCAAGTTCATAACATCATATAATGTTTGCACAAATCGACAGGAAACAGAAAACGGCATAAATGGAGGACTGCACCGCGATCATTAGACCCCCGCTCACCTCGCAAGCTCTGGTGGAGCTGGCCGTCAGGACCTTGATGGCCGGCAAAACCCTGGATTTGGTGGTCCTGGAGGTTAAGGAACTCTGTTCTTTTGCCGATTATTTTATCGTTGCTTCGGGCACATCCCGGCGTCAGGTCCAGGCCCTGGCCCATCAACTGGAGGAAGCCCTGGCCCTGGCCGGCGTCAAGCCCCTGGGGGAGGAGGGCATCCAGGAAGGCGTCTGGGTCTTGCTGGATTACAATGACGTGGTGATTCATCTCTTTAGCGAAGCTCTTCGGGAATTTTATAATCTGGAAGGCCTGTGGTCCGAAGCGCCCCGGATTACCCCGGATATCAAAGACCCGGGGGTCGCGGCCGCGGTTTCCTCCGCCACTGCCGACCTGCAACCTGCCACCGATCCTGATCAGACCCATCATGGCTGATTCTCTGTGCCGGCGCCCGGCGTTTTGGCTGCTCTTGGCGGCCTGCTTGACTATTCTGCCCCTGAGGCCCGCCTGGGCTTTCATGGATATTTTTTCCGGACCCCTCACCGTGGAGAAAGAAAAGCAGTTGGGGGAGGAGTTTTTCCTCCAATTGGTGCAGGTGGTTCCCATCCTGGAGGACCCCTTCATCTCCTCCTATGTCAATCGCCTGGGTCAGAAGATGGTGGCCCAATTGGGTCCCCAGCCGTACAAGTACCGGTTTTTCGTGATTAACGACCCTTCCATGAATGCCTTTGCGGTGCCGGGAGGCTATGTCTTTGTCACCACCGGCATGATCCGGGCCATGGACCGGGAGGGGGAATTGGCCGGGGTCCTGGCCCACGAAATTTCTCACATCTATGGCCGGCACATTGCCCGGCAGATGGAAAATGCCAAGCTCACCAACATCGCCACCCTTATCGGGGCCCTGGCCTCGGTGTTCCTGGGGGGCGCCCTGGCCCAACCCCTGATGATGGGCACGGCTGCGGCCGGGGCCAGCGCTATGCTCAAATACAGCCGGGATCACGAGAGGGAGGCGGACAGCCTGGGCTTCAAGTGGATGCTCAAAGCCGGCTACAATCCCCGGGACATGCTGAGCATCTTCAAAAAGATGGGCAAGCAGCGCTGGTTTGAGGGCTCTCAAATTCCGGTATATCTCAGCACCCATCCCGAAGTGGACAACCGGCTGGCGGATCTCTCCCACCAGCTGAACGTCCATAAAGATAGTATCCCCAAGGAAAAGAACAGCCCGGAGTTCTCCTACTTTGCCTTCAAGGTGGATGCCGCTTGCGGCAATCCCAATCAACTGTTGCGGCGGGTGAATCAAGACCTGGTCCGGGATCCCAAGAACCCGGCCTCTTATTACGGCAAGGGTCTGGCCCTGGCTAAACTGGAGCAGGCCGACGGGGCCATCGCCGCCTTCCAGGAGGCCCTGCGGCTTTCCCCCGGCAATCCCCTGGTGCAACGGGACCTGGCCACCGTTTACTTCAGCCGCAACCGCTATGTGGAAGCGGAGAAAATGTTCGATGAATTGTCCCGGGCCAATCCCTATGATGAGGTGATTCTTTATTACCTGGGGAAGATTTACCAGGAACGGCGCCAGGTGGACAAGGCCCTGCCCCTGTTTGAAAAGGTGCTCGTCATAAATCCCACCTTCACCGAGGTCTATCACAACCTGGGTACCCTGTACGGGGAGAAAAAACAACTGGGCCCGGCCCACTATTATCTGGGGCTGCACAGCCTGAAAGCCAGGGATTACCCCACGGCCCTGTTCCATTTCCGCAAAGCCCTGGAAAACTTGCCCGCGGGGGACGCCCGGGCCGCAGAAGGCCGGCGTCAGGTGGCCCGGATGGAGAAGATGCGCGTCAAGGTGCGACCCTGAGGGGTGAAGCATTTTTTAGGGTGCGCCCGTGCCCTTGACTCTTTTCCTTAACGAACCAAAAATATTTCCTGCCTGCCCAGTAACCTTGTATAATCAACAGAATATCCGATCCTCCCTGTCATACTCAGCGGAGCGAAGAATCTCCGAAATCTTTCCTGAAGGGTTCTTCCATGCCCATCTATGAATATCGCTGCCGGGACTGCCGGCGGGTCTCCAGCTTCTTGATCCTCAATCTGAACCAGCCTTTCACCCCGGTTTGCGAAAAATGCGGCAGCGGGGCCCTGGAGCGCATCCTGTCCAGGGTAAACGTGCGCCTCTCGGAAGACACCCGAATGGAGCGCCTGGCGGACCCGGGCCTATGGTCCGGGGTGGATGAGAACGACCCCAAGACCGTGGCCCGGATGCTGAAAAAATTCGGCCAGGAAATGGGCGAAGACTTCCCCGGGGAAGTAGATCAGATGGTGGAAGAGGCCATGGAGGGGGAGAGGGGAGAAAAGGGCGAAGATACGGGGGAGATTGAATAGCCGGCATCACGTCGCGGCGCTATCCGGTGCGGAGATACCGGTCGCGGGCGTTTCCCAAAGATATGCGGAATTGCGGTTATGCTGATAGATGAGTTCCTTCCCCATTACGATATATCGAAAAGTCACCATACCATCATGGCGGCGTTGCCTGACAGGGTCTATGGGGCGTTTCGCACCGCGGATTTCGGCAGATCGTGGATCATCAAAATCCTTTTCTTGCTCCGGGGCCTGCCCGGCTGGCTGGGCAAAGGCCGCAATCTCCCCCTTAACCGCCTTCTTGGTGGGCAGAAATTGACGCTGAACACCTTCCTGAATTATGGCTTCCATGCACTGGCGGAAGATCCGGGAAGAGAGCTGTTAATCGGTCTGGAGGGACGTTTCTGGACCACCACCGGCGAGTTGAGGCATACGGACGCGGTCCGTTTCCGGGAACCGTTGGAACCCGGATGGGCTCGGGCGGCATTCAACTTTGCAGTCCGGAAGCTGAACGACCGGCAAACCTTGCTGACGACGGAAACCCGCATCCGGTGCGGGGACCCCAAAAGCTTAAAGAGCTTTCGGCGCTATTGGAGGGTGGTGGGGCCTTTCAGCGGAGTCATTCGCCGCATAATGTTGCGATCAATCCGTTGGGAGTGCCGATGAGAAAGACCGGGACGCTCTCAATGTTATTGATTTACCGACCTACTGCGATTTGGTCTTCTTTTCCGGGGGCTTGGGGGATTTTTGAGCCACCCGGTCGCTGTCCGGGGCCGGGGCCGCCGCGACCTCTTTATAGACGGTGTACACCGCGCCTTTCTGGTCTTTACCCTGCTTGACGCTGGCTTTAATGCCTTTCTTTTGCAGTTCCGCGACCCTGGCCTTGGCGGATTTTTCGTCCCGGAAGGAGGCCACCTTCACCTGGGTGGTCTGGGGCTTGGCCGCCGCGGCCTTCTCCTTGGTCTTGGATTTCGGCGCCTTGGACTTGGTTGCGGTGTCAAAGCTGTTCTGGAATTTCAGCTTCCGGGCCACTTCCTGCTTGAGCTTGCGCAGTTCTTCGTCTTTGGCCTTTTGGTCCTTATGCAAACCGCTGCTTTTCGCCTTTTTATCCGCCTTGGCGGGCGCGGGGAGCCCGGCGATGTTGCCGGCTACCGGCGCGGCGGGAGCCGGACCGGCTGAGGCCGTGGCCCCGGGAGCCGCGGCCGTGGGAGTGGTGGCGGAGCCGGGAGCCGCGGCGGCCACCGCGGCGGGGGCCGGCGCATACTGGGCCGGTTTGCCGGGTTCAGGACTCATCAACCCCCAGGTGGAGGCCGCCCGGTAGATGTCTCCCCGTCCGGCCAGGGCGCCCAGGGCAAAACTGAACATCATCAGCCCGGCAATCCCCAGCACCGCGAACGCGATCTCCTTCACCCCCAGACTCATCTGCCACTGGGACTTCTTACCCTTCTTTCCCCGGCTCGGTTCCATGAGTCCTCCCGGTTAGTTGCCAGTTCAAGGTTCCAAGTTCAAAGTTCAAAGCCCTGTTGTGGGCGAACACAAGATTCGCCCCTACGTGATGAAAAACGCCTTTTTGAATGCATCTTGGTATCAGTCGTTAGGAACTGTTCCCCATGCCAAATTACTAAACCTTAAACCTTAAACCTTGAACCTTGAACCTTGAACTTTTAACTGACCCCTGCCTACATCGCCTCTGGAGCCTCCACTCCCAAGATTCCCAGGCCGTGGGCCAGGACGGTCCTTACACACCCCACCAGCCACAGGCGGGCCTGGGTCAGGTCCGCGTCTTCGGTGATAAACCGGTTTTTATAGTAGTAACTATGCAACTGTCCGGCCAGTTCCGTCAAGAAATATGTGATGCGGTGGGGCTCCAAAACTCGAGCCGCGGCCTCCACCAGTTCCGGGTAGGCGGCCAGCATCTTGAGGAGAGTCATTTCCTCGGGCAGGTTCAACCGGGGGAAGCGGGCCGGGTCCGGCGCTTGCGCCTCAATGCCCTGGGCCGCGGCCTGGCGAAAGACGCCGGCCAGCCGGGCATGGGCGTACTGCACGTAATAGACGGGGTTTTCAATGCTCTGGGCTTTGGCCGCTTCCAGGTCAAAGTCCAGTTGGGCGTCGGACCGGCGGGTGAGGAAGATAAAGCGGGCCGCGTCCTTGCCCACTTCCTCCACCACCTCTTCCAGGGTGACGAAGGTGCCCCCCCGGGTGGTCATGGCCACCGGCTCGCCGTGGCGCAGAAGGCTCACCAGCTGCACCAGGATGGTCTTCAGGCGTCCTTTGTAGCCCAATGCCTCTGTGGCGGCCTGCAGCCGAGGCACATAACCGTGGTGGTCCGCGCCCCACAGGTCCACCACCAGGTCGTAGCCCTGGTGAAATTTGTAGAGGTGGTAGGCGATGTCCGAGGCGAAATAAGTGGTGGCCCCGTTGCTGCGCTGCACCACCCGGTCTTTCTCGTCGCCGAATTCGGTGGCCTTAAACCACAGGGCGCCGTCCTGCTCATAGAGATAACCGTTTTCCCGGAGGAGCTGAAAGCCCTGCTCCACCAATCCCCGGCGGTAGAGTTCGGTTTCGCTGAACCAGGTGTCGAAGCGCACCCCGAAATCATTCAGGTCTTGCTTGATGCCGTCCAGAATGAGGTCCGCGGCGTAGCGCCCCAGGACCAGAAAATCCTGCTCACGGGGCTCGGGTCCGAAAGAGACCCCGCCCTGGGCCAGGTAATCCCGGGCCAGGTCCTTCATATAATCGCCTTGATAGCCGTCCTCCGGGAATGACACTGCCTGGCCCTGAACCTCGAGAATGCGGTAATACAGGGATTTTCCCAGGGTGAGGATCTGGTTGCCCACGTCGTTGATGTAGTATTCCCGCACCACCTGATGCCCGGTGGCGGTGAGCAGGTTGGCCAGGGCGTCTCCTAAGGCGGCCCCCCGGCCGTGGCCGATGTGCAGAGGGCCGGTGGGGTTGGCGCTGACGAACTCCACCTGCACCTTCAAGTCCCGGCCCAGGTCGCTGTTGCCGTAAGCCGGCCCTAAGCGGTGAATTTCGGGAATCACCTGATACCAGAAGGCGTCGTCCAGGAAAAAATTGATAAAACCCGGCCCGGCGATTTCCGCTTTACGCAGCAAACCTGGCGGGGGCGACAGGCTCTTCAGGAGAATTTCCGCGATCCGGCGGGGCGGCTGTTTGGCCTGGGACGCCAGGATCATGGCCAGGTTAACGGCCAGGTCGCCGTGTTCCGGAAGCTTGGGGGCGTCCACCTCAAACGCGGGAAGCTCGGCAAACGCCAGGGCCCCGGCCTCCCGGGCCTGGAGCGCGGCCGCAGTGATGAGTTCACGGAGAATCTGTTTAACGCGCATGTCCACAAACTTTCTGAGCTGATAATGTGCAGCGGCCGAGATTCGAGCCGACGATAGGTTAATATACCAAAAACTTCGGCTTATTCAGACTACCAAGTCAATCATAGCCCTAAAAAATTATGCTCGCCGCGATTTTCAGCATAAAGATAACGACGGCAGATCGCAATTTTTTTGGGCATCAAAAAATATCGGTAAAAGGCAGATCACGATTATTTCAACGACAAGGAAAGTTGGTGGGCAGAACCATCAGTAATTGCTAATCGAATCTTTAAAAATCTGATATTGTAAAACAAATTTTTATCCTAAAATTAGCATTGGACCGCACGCTACCAACAGGGAGAAAGACAAAAGTGAACAAGATCAGTAACCTTATGGTTATTCTATCTTTTGCGGTTATTATTCTGACAAGTGGCTCCCCTCCGGCATCCGCGCTCACCCCAACCCGGGAGCAGGTCCAGAAGTCATGGGAGAAAAGGTTTCAAGATTTAGAGCTTATCCGTAAATAACTCCAATTTTTCGCCAGCAGATAATGGCTGCT
>CAZUBT010000119.1:0-6951 GCA_964618815.1 uncultured Desulfobacterales bacterium
GGGGGGGGGGGGGGTTGGGGGGGGGGGGGGGGGGGGGGGGGGGGGGGGGGGGGGGAAGGGGGGAGGGGGGGAGGGGGGGGGGGGGGGGGAGGGGGGGGCAGGGGGAGAGGGGGAGAGGGGGAGGGGGGGGAAGGAAAAAAGGAGCAGATGAGAAGAGGGCAGGGCAGGGGCCGGCTTAATTGTCGTTCCTCGGCTCCTGTCTGAAAACCTGAAAAAATGTGGAACAGCCGCCCCCGGCTGTTCTTTTGCAAGCGAGGGAGGTCGGCTCGTGCCCCAGCTTCTTCTTGGAAAAGCTTTTGTAGCGCCGTACCAAGCCGGCTTGGCAAAGAAGGGTAATAGCGGGCACGGAGGCCCGCTGATTTTTCGCGTAGGGTGCGCACTGCGCACCATCTTTTCGGCCCGCCGCCAATTTCCAACCACCGAAAACCGAGAACCGAAAACCCAAAACCCAAAACCCAAAAAAAACCGCGCCGGATAGGGGGTGTTTTGGGGTTTTATGGAGTAAAGGCAGGAAAAATGAACGGACATTCCACATTGAATCTTAAGGAGACAGTTGTATGAAAAGAGCACGGATACCGGTAATGCTGGTCCTGGCCCTGGTGTTGAGCCTGGGCCTGGCCTCCGCCTCGTATGCCCGCATGGGCATGGGTGGCTGCGGCCCTCATGGCATGGGCATGATGAACGTCACCCCGGAGCAGGCGGGCCAGATGTTCGACCTGAAGCAGAAATTCATGAACGACACCGCGGCCCTGCGCAAGCAGATGGTAATGAAGCGCGCCGAGATGGCGCCCCTGTGGCGGGCTGAGACCCCGGACCAGAACAACATCAGGGCCAAGCAGAAAGAGCTCAGCGCCTTGAGAGACCAAATGCAGGAGAAGGCCATGGCCTTCCGGCTGGAATGCAAGAAGATCTGTCCCATGGGCGGCAAGATGGGCGGCATGGGCATGGGCGGCGGCTGCGGCATGGGCATGGGCGGCGGCATGGGTCCTGGCGGCATGGACGGCCCGGGATTATAAAACCTCAAATGAACCCTTCCCCCCCTGGCGTGGCGTTTCCCTCCCCTTTCCGCCACTCCAGGGGGGCGCTTCCGACTCCTGAGGGCCTCCCCTGACTTTCCTCCCCCCCCTTCCATGACTTTTTTTGCCCATTTATCGTAGGGCCAACCTTGGGTGCGCTCCTACGGGAAAATGATTAGTCGGCAAGATTCTTGAAAATCCTCTGGGAATACTTTAATATCTATCAATTCACCCAATTATTGCCCTTTTCATTATTCCGACCGAGATGGCTATCTTACCTATAAAGCAATTGCCTGATCCAGCGCTCCGGGAGCCGGCCCGGGAGGTGACGGAGATCAACCAGGAGCTCCAGTGTCTCATCGACGACATGGCCCAGACCATGTACGCGGCCCCCGGTTTGGGGCTGGCCGCCAACCAGGTGGGGGTGCTGAAAAGGCTCGTGGTCTTTGACGTGTCCCATCGGGAGGGGGGCCCCCGAGACCTGCAGGTGGTTATCAATCCCTGCATCACTGCGACTGAAGGAGAGGCCATCCGGGAAGAAGGCTGCCTGTCGGTGGCTGATTTTTCCGCGGAGGTGCGGCGCCACGCCCGGGTGACGGTCAAGGGCCTGGACCGGGAAGGCAAGCCCGTTGAACTTACCGGCGACGGGCTGCTGGCGGTGGTGCTGCAACACGAATTGGATCATTTGGACGGCATCCTGTTCATTGACCACCTGAGCCGGTTGAAGCGAAGCCTCTATTTGCGGCGGCTCAAGAAAAAGGAGGCGGCCAAGTGAAGCAAGGGCCCTGGCGCATCATTTTTCTGGGTACGCCCCGGTTCGCCCTGCCTTCCCTGGAGGCCCTGCTGGCCGCGGGGGAAGAGGTGGCCGCGGTGGTTACCCAGCCTGACCGCCCCCGGGGCCGGGGCCAAAAGATCAGCCCGTCCCCGGTGAAGGATCTGGCCCTGGCCTGGAACCTGCCGGTCCTTCAGCCCCGGCGCTTGAAAGACCCAGCCCTCATGGCCGAACTGGCGGCTTACCGGCCGGAACTGATGATCGTGGTGGCTTACGGGCGCATCCTCACCCACGAGATGCTGGCCCTGCCCTCGGTGGGGTTCTTGAATGTGCACGCCTCGCTTTTGCCCCGATACCGGGGCGCGGCCCCCATCAATTGGGCCTTGATCCGGGGTGATAAGGAGACCGGGGTCACCATTCAGTGGGTCAAATATGAGGTGGACACCGGGGAAATCTTCCTTCAGGAACGGGTCCCCATTTTAGAGGAAGACAACGCCGGCTCCTTGTCGCAGAAATTGGCGGAGCGGGGCGCGGTCCTGCTGATCAAGTCCCTGGAGATGCTCCGGCGGGGCGAGGCCGTGCGAATAATTCAGGACGAAGGAGAGGTGACTTTCGCCCCGCTAATCAGCCCGGAGATGCGTCGCCTCAACTGGCAGCTCCCCGCTTGGGAAGCGGCCGGCTGGATCCGGGGGCTGGACCCCCGACCGGGGGCTTACACCCTATGGCGAGGTCAGTTGTTAAGACTTTTCGGGGCCAGGGTCAAGAGGTCCCAGGGTAAGGTGGCGCCCCCCGGCACCGCGGTGCGCTTGCATCCCCAGGGCCTGGAGATCGCCTGCGGCCAGGGCAGCGTGGTGGTGCAGGAGCTGCAGTCGGCAGGCCATAAACGTCTGCCCGCGGCGGAATTCCTCCGAGGACATGCTTTGCTCAAAGAGATTTTATTGTGAAACTCCCCCTAAATCCAATACTGTTCAATTAAGGGGGCGGGGTTGCCTGATAACCTCACCAAAAGAAGGAAAATATAGCACAGCCGCCCTCGGCGGTTCTTTTTCAAAGGTTTTCCCAAGGTTTATCTATGGGTAATCCTTAGATGTTTTTTACCGAAAACTGAAGACTAAAAACCGAAAACCGTATTAACCATGGACGAGACCCCCAAGATCATGGACGGCGGCAACTCCATCCGGCCCCAGAAGCGCATCTTCCTGGGCCTGCTGGTGGTCACCTGCGTCCTGTTCACCATCATCCTAAGCGTCTTCTGGTATGTCCCCTACGTGGGCCTCATCAATCTGCACCCCCGGCTGCCCCTGATCTTGGGCGCCGGCTTTTTCCTGCTGCTGTTTCTGGTGTTTTTGGTGGTCACCATCCTGGCCTTGACGGTGTTGCTGGGCCGGGACCTGTTTTTCTCCCGGCGGCTCCGGGGGGTAGTCACCAAGCTGCTCCTGCCCCTGATGAGCGTGGTGGGCAAGCTCTGCGGGGTGTCCCGGGATCAGGTGCAGCGCTCCTTCATCGAAATCAACAATCAACTGGTGCTGGCCCAGCATCCCCGGGCCACTCCCGATAAGCTGCTGCTCCTCATGCCCCACTGCCTCCAGTTCCATGAATGCCAATTCCGCATCACCGGCAGCATCGTACACTGCAAAAAATGCGGCAAATGCCCCATCAAGGGCCTGGTGGAACTGTCGGAGAAGTACGAGGTGGGATTGGCGGTGGCCACCGGCGGCACCCTGGCCCGGCGCATCGTGGTGGAGCGGCGGCCCAAACTAATCATTGCCGTGGCCTGCGAGCGGGACCTGAGCAGCGGCATTCAGGACAGCTACCCCTTGCCGGTCTTCGGGGTGCTGAACCATCGCCCCCACGGCCCCTGTTTCGACACCCTGGTGGACCTGGAAAGGGTGGAAGAAGCCCTGAAGACCTTTCTCCTTCCCCCGCAGACCTCCCAGGTCAGCCATGACCTTCAAACTGAAAAAGCCTAAATTACAAAAAAAATCTAACTGTTATGTCATACCAAAATACTGAAGAATGAGGGGAAGGTTATCAAACTGTTAGGTCCCGCTTCCTCTCCCTCACATCCCGGTTAATGCGGTCCACCAGGCGGGTCGCCCGGGCCATTTCCAGGTCATAACGCATCTGCAGGTTGAGCCAGAACCGGGGCGTGGTATGGAAATACCTGGCCAGGCGCAGGGCAGTGTCCACGGTAATGGCGCGCTTCTCACGGACGATTTCGTTGATCCTTTGGGCGGGCACGGCCAGGTCCCGACTGAGGCGATTCTGGCTGAGGCCCAGAGGCTGAAGAAATTCTTCCAGCAAGATTTCCCCCGGATGAACGGGGGATAATTTTTCTGCCGTCATAACTTTCGCCTCGTTAGTGTAATCAGTGTCATGTCAAGCATGATAAACCTTACCCTGACTTACCGCCCGCCTCATCTTCCAGCTCTTTCCCCAGCCGCAAAACCTCCTCCCTTAACCCCAAGGTAATGGCCTCATAGTCCTGGGCCTCGGGTTTGACGGTCAAGCCGATTTCCTTGAGCTCCGCCGCGGAGAACTCTCGGCCGAAGATGATCCGGGTGGGATGGGGCCGGGGAAAGCGCGCCGCAGGCGGCCAGGCTTCATAGGTGCCGTCGATAAAAACCGGGACCAGCTTGATGTCCAGCTCTTTAGCCAGGATGGCCACGCCCTTTTTGAATTCCATGAGCTCACCGCTGACGCTCCGGGAGCCTTCGGGAAAGATGGCCATGACGCCGCCCCGGCGCAGCACATAAGCCGAGGCCAGCATGGAGTCCACCAGGAACCGGGCGGAATTCACCGGGATGACCTTCATTCTCACCAGACTCCGCGCCAACGGCGCTTCGAAGTACTTGCTGTAGCCCATGAAAAACAGGTGATGCCGCAAGGCTTTGGGCGCGGCCCGAAACAGCAGAAAGCCGTCCAGGAAGCTGACGTGGTTGGGACAAAGGATATAGCCCTGGTCCCCCAGACCTTCCCGCCCGTAAACCTTGGGTCGGAAGAACATCCCGAAGATCAACCCCACAAACCAGGACCATGCCGTGGTAAAGCAATGAGCCCCGATGCCTTTTTTCAGGCTGATCTTATTGAGCAGGGCAGGGGAGGGGGGCTCCTGGAGAATCTCCGTCCAGGACCGCGCCTTCTCCTCCGAGGCCCCCACCTCCGGCTGCTTGGCTTCCACCGCCCGGATGAGTTCCCCCAGGGTGAAGACTTCGGAAAATTCCCCATCCTGGATGGTAATGTTCAGCCGTTCCTCCAGGGCCGCGATGAGCTCCACCATGCCCAGGGAGTCCAGGCCCAGGTCCAATTCCAGGTGGTCCTCCAGGGCGATCTGGTCCGATCCCACTTGCCGGGCCATAATTTCCACCATGGCCCGGCCAGCCTCGGACAGCTCCTCTTCCCGGGCCAACTTCCGCTTGCCGTAGCGTTTTCCGGCCTTCTCCCGGTAGAGGGCCGCGGCCTCATGGCGTTTGACCTTGCCCAACCGGGTTTTGGGCAGTTCGTGGTTGATCAGGACAAAGTCCCGCACCCGCTTGTAGGATTCTAATTGTTGCGAGTAGAATTCCAGTTCCCACTTCACTTCGCCGTAAATATCCGCCTCCCCGGTGGCGCGAAAATGTTCGAAGTCCGGCACCACCACCGCCACCAGTTTCTCCTCCCGGGGGTCGGCCATCACGTGGATTTCCTTGATGGTGGAGGCCTGAAGATAGTGGTTGCTCACCTCTTCCGAAGAAATATTCTTGCCGGAGCTAAGGACAATGATGTCTTTCAGTCTTTCTTTGATATAGAGGTAGCCGGCCTGATCCTGGTAGCCCAGGTCGCCGCTGTGGAACCAGCCGTTCCGGATGGCCTCCCGAGTGGCCGCGTCATTTTGGTAATAACCCGCCATGACATTGTCGCCCCGGATCAGGATCTCGCCGATGCCCTCGGAGTCGGGATCCAGAATCCTGACCTCCACCCCCTTTAGCGGCGGGCCTACGGAACCGGCCTTGGGGGCCTGGGGGGGGTTGATGGCAACTCCGGGCGAGGTCTCCGTGAGGCCGTAGCCTTCCGCCACCTCCAGACCCACCTTGCTTATATTCTGGGCCAACTCCAGCGGCAGTTTGGCCCCGCCGCAGATGAAATACCGGAATTGCGGCCCCAGCGAGGCCTTGATCTTTTTGAGCAACGGTCTGGCCGGGTTGAATCCCATGACCCGGGAGAACTTCCAGGAAAGGTTTAAAAATTTCTCAACCACCCACCCCAACCCCAGGGGCATCTCCGAAAAACGTTTTTTGATACCGTTATAGAAATGCTGAAGCACCTGGGGGGTCACCGGCAGCAAGGTGACCTTTTGTTCCCGGATGCACTTGAGCAGCATGTCGGCTTTCAGGGTGCCGAGGTAAGTGATCTTGTTCTTGGAGAGCAGGGGCACGATCACGGTGGCGGTAAAAGGCAGGACGTGGAACAACGGCAGGATGGAAAGGAAATTATCCCCCGGCATAACCACCTGCAGCCCCATAAGGCTCAGGAAATTGGCGTAGAAATTCTTATGGGTGAGCATGACCCCCTTGGGGGGGCCGGTGGTGCCGGAGGTGTAGATGATGGAGGCCAGGTCTTCAGGCGCGCCCGGGGGGAAGGATTCTTCCGTCTCCGGCGCCTTAAGGATGTCCTCGAAACTCACGGCCTTGTGGAGCGCGGCATCAGGCTGACCCACCACCACAATTTTTTCCAGGCTGGGCAGGTCCTGGATCTCCGTTAGGGGCGCCTGGGGGGAAGCGATCAGGACCCGGGCCTGGGTCTGGTTAAGAATGTGAGCGATCAGGTCGGGCCGGGACTGGAGGTCAATGGGGACCCCCACGCCTCCGGCCAGGAGGATGCCGAAGTAAGCCATGGGCCATTCGGGGCGGTTCTCCAGGAGCAAGGCTACCCGGTCGCCTTTCCGGACTCCTATGCCCAAGAGCCAAGAGGCCACCTGCCGGGAGGTCTGGTAGAGTTGGCCATAGGTATATTCCTTAACAGCATCTTCCAAGCGCCACAGGATAACCGTCTGATCCGGCGATTCCTGCGCAATCTCTCGTAAGCGGTCGGTTAGGGTTGGATACATGGGTTACAGCCTTCTCTGCTTGGAAAAGTTCAAAGTTCAAGGTTCAAGGTTCAAAGTTAGGAGTATGCCCATCAGGA
>CAZUBT010000120.1:0-753 GCA_964618815.1 uncultured Desulfobacterales bacterium
TGGCTTCCTTCTTACCTTTATCCTTCTTGCCTTTATCTCCCATAGCTTTCTCCTCCGATTTTTCGACTTTTGCAGTTCATCCTGCCTTCTTAACCTTGCCTGGCTTCAGGCGGCGACTGCCCAGGCGAGAGGCCGGTTGAACCGGTTCCCAAGCTCCCACTTAGGAACCTTTTTTATCACAAAACTCCTGCTTTGTCCAAAACCCGGCAAACCCCAGGTCAACCTGACTTTCGCCAAGCAGGAGCTTGACAGCCAAGTGCGTTCCCAAGCTCGAGCTTGGGAACGAGGGAAAGAAACCCCTCCTGCCAGACCTGATAATCGCTCCCGGTCTTGGTAGGACTCTTGTAATACTGGAATTGATTCAGGACCCAATATTCCTCCATTATATAGTATATATACTATATAACGGTTTCGTTTATGGATTTTGATAACTATATGGTGGTATAGTATATATACTATACCACCTTCCTCCTCGTTCCCAAGCTCCAGCTTGGGAACGCCGTTATCCGGCAAACCTCCGGTTTGCCACCGCTATTCTAAAGCGTCCAACTCCATAATGCCCTTCTCCCCGGCATAATGCCTGGCGCTGGAGTAGACCCAATCTTCCGCCCGCGCCACCATTCCGGTGCGAACCGGGTTGTGATGCAGGTAATTGACCTTCTGATGCAGCATCTCTTGGGAGATGATCTGCTGGGGGTGAAACCCCTCCTGCCAGACCTGATAATCGCTCCCGGTCTTGGTAGGACTCTTGTA
>CAZUBT010000120.1:853-6947 GCA_964618815.1 uncultured Desulfobacterales bacterium
ATACTGGAATTGATTCAGGACCCAGGTCTTTTGATCCCGCTCCAATCGGGCGATAAGGCGCTTGGCGGTGTAGCTTTTGATACCGATTCGCCATCAAACGTAAATTTTTTCGTAGGGGCGAATCTTGTATTCGCCCTAAATCGGTTGGCGAACACAAGGTTCGCCCCTACATTTTGATACCTTTTGAATGCGAATCGGTATGAAATCCCTGATGATATCCGCGCCAATTTAGGCCCGGGCCCGGCCACCACCAGGCGCCGATGGTTGTCCAGGATGGCATAGGCATAGATTTTCAGGCCCTTATGCTGTCGGCAAAATTGGAGGGCGTCCATGAGAATGTCAAAATAGGGTTTCCGGGTGAAGATGGGGATCCATTTTACCACTGTGCAGGTGATGAAGTACGGGGAGTCCGGGTCTTTAATAGTATAGTGGGTTCTCATGAGGTAAGGGGGCTAATAGGTGGCGAAGCGGAGCTTCGCCTGAAAATGGCGTTCCCAAGCTGGAGCTTGGGAACGAGGAGAAACCCGGCGCACCTCCTTGACCCAATAGGGCTTAACCAAGTTTAAAAGTTAGGAAAAGTTTGATTGAATTTTTTATAATTGGCCGCTATAGTTGCCCCCATGAACGAGCGGCCAACTGGGCAACCTCCTGATATCTTCTCGCAAAGATTTCTTGAAGCACTTCAGCGGCTTGTTGATCATCATCATGTAATCTACCCAACAATTCCGCCAAAAGGGAGATATTTTGAAGCTCTTGTTGAAAAAGCATTTAAGACAGTAAGACAGCCATTTACAAGGATTAAACCGACAACGTCCAACGCCCCCAGGGAAGATTTGATAGTAGGGGAAATACGGCTATCACTGAAAACCGAAACTGGTTTAGGCACAAAGCCAAATATTATTCAGATTACTAAATTACTAACCACAGAAAAATATCCTTGGACTGCGGAATCTCTTATTAATCGTGTCTTACAACATCTTTCCCGTTATGATTATATTTTGATGTTGCGGGCTATTTGGGAAAAACCAGTTATTCATTACCAACTTGTGAATATTCCAATTGATTTATTAAGATTAATCGGAAGTGCTAAATTAATTACAGTAGGAAAGTTACCTGAGCGTCAAAGCTTAGGAGCTGATGTGTATCGTGAAGAAAGAAAGGTCTTTCATGTTCATTTTGATGGTTCTGATGGGAAATGTCAGATAAGCAGATTATCCCTTGACTATTGTGATTTGTTATTAAACTGGGAGATACAAATAGGTGATTAATTATTCACATTTCTTTGACTTACGAAAAATAAGCCAATAGCAATGTTGCCGCCTCGTATGGTGTGCTTTTTTCCAACGGGGGTCAATGATCGGCCCCTTTCTGATTTTAATGATGCAGTCGCAAGGCTTAAACCCGACTTCTGATGCAGCTAAAATTATATCAACATGCGCCCATTGATAACGGTGATGATGTATATAATCAGTAATTTTACATAATAGAATGCCTTCCGGCTCTAACACCCGATATGCTTCTTGGACAAACGCCGGATACAGGTGTGAAAAATTATAGCCATTCTCTTTCGGCGATTTTAATCCCAGGCCGAATCTGAGATTGAAGTCTTTTAAGCGGTCTTTCCCTTGATTCGGTATATGGGGCGGGTCGTAGACCACCACGTCAAAGGATTCCGGGCGAAAAGGCATCTGCATATTATCACCAAGTACTGTGGGGCGATAATGTGAGCCAATATCAAGACCGATGACGGGCCGCTTACTGCCTATCCAGAATCGGCCACGATTAATAGTGGCATCTAAGATCCTCTTGGGCTCGGTCCTGGGATAAAAGTTCAGCATCAGCTCTAATAGCTCATTATCATCTCCATCCCAGACGGAGGGGAGTGGTTGATAAGATTCATTCGGCTTATCGATCGTGCAGAAATCAATCATTGACTGGGTAATTGCAATTCCCATAAGGTCTTCAGCCTATAATAAAATCACTATCAGGGACATTCTGCATTTAATTTCGGGATTTTCACTCGTTAACTTGAGTCAGCTTTTGTCCCAACTTTTCCCCCGATCTGCACCGGTTGGAAACCGGCGCCACTATTAAGGGGGCGAAGCGGAGCTTCGCCTGAAAATGCGTTCCCAAGCGGGAGCTTGGGAACGAGAAACAAAGGCCGGGACAGCTTGGGAACCAGATAAATGGACCTCCTATGCTAATGGCCAGCAGGCCAAGCCTAATGCAATTGCAAGATCGTCATATTCTCCTGTTTTGGTTTCCGGATTCCAATGGATTGGATCGACTTGAACTCTCGTTTCATAATTTAGTATTTCGCTTTTCAAGGATTTAAATAATTCAAACCGTTGTTTTTCAGCAGAAGTCATATGCGGTTCTGGCTTCTCGAAAGACATTGAAATCCGATTGGTCTGAAATAAGACTTTTAAGTGGCTAATCATAAGCTCCTTTGGTAATATCCACACATCTTCTTTTTCTACTTCTTTGTAACCTCCAGTAAGATAAACCTCTATTATACCAGCCACTTTATTATGTAGCAAATTTATAACCGGCTTCCCTATTCCCGTGGCGTTAACTCTTACTTTTAGATCATAGTCCTCTGCAAGAACTCTTAACCTCTCTAGCAGAATCTCTCCTATGTCAGGATAAGGAGTCCCTAATTGAAGCCGATTAAGGCGAAGAATACTATAAGACCGCCATACCTGAACTTCAGCAAAGGCAGTTAGGTTTTTCCCTTGGCCAATATTAATCCCAATAATAGCCGGAATCCGCATAATAAGCTTTCCTTCTTATAATCACATTGCCTTACTTTACCGTGTGGATACAATGCCAATATATTTCTCGGTGGCAATTCCTTTTTTCCCCCATAGAATATGCATGGCATCAATTTCTCCAATTATCAGCATAGCTATTGCGTTTTGAGGCGCCGTTGAAAAAGGTTTTTTACCCTCTCAATCTCTTCATCAGGACTAGCAAGCTCTATCCTCGTAATCAATCTGGGTTGGTCAAAAGCTGGAAAAACTTCCTCAGCATGATGAGAGAGATAGTAAGTACCTCCTTGAGGGGGTTGAGATACAAGGGTTCTATGTACAACGCCGGCCAGAGACGCATTGTAAAATAGCCGATCATAACGCATATAGGGGTCCTTTGCTGCGTAGAAAGCATTTGAAAATAAGAAGCACTTCTTCAAAACAGCAACAAGGTCATCTTTATAAATATAAAATGAGCTATCCATGCTGTCTGGTCGTCTTACAACACGGCTCGTGACATTCGCATCAATGACAATCATACCCCCGACCGTAATTTCTAACCGGACTTCATCCAGACCTTCTCCTCTGGCCCTATCTGATTGTAGGATAACTATTTCATTGATTCCTAATTCATGTTTCTTGCGTCGTTCATACGAAAATAAACAAACTTGAGCTGAGTGACCTATACTATAGAGGTGGTCCATAAATTCTTGCGATCCAATATATACATGATCAATAACTTCTTCTATACGCTCAGTAGCCAAGACAAAACGTAAGCATGCTTCATTGTTATTAAACTCGTAAGGCTTTATTAATTTCTCTTGAATCATAGATTTATCTACCTTCGGGTTTACGTAATGGTGCATAAGCTGTTTCAATGCACTATCTACTATTGTTTGCAAGTCTGCCGGAGTTGTAAAAGTTGGACGAAGAACTCCCCCAATATAATCAGATAGAGCGGTAACGAATCGTTGTGCGCCCGTATCTTTATCCACATCCTGAATGAATGCCAGCACCCGTAGCCTGCGGCGACGTGCTTCTTCATATTCCTCTTCCACCACCAACTTACCAGAGGGCGAAGTCCAGCCTCCCCGGTTGCCCACAATGCCGATATAAATATCGCAACTGGTAACTCCATCAAGACATGCATTTCTGGGAGAGAAAGGAAGGGCGGGGAAATCTTCCACGAGGACTGGCTCTGCCCCGGCGGCGATAATACCCTTCTTTGCCGCTTGGCGGAATTCCTCGAACCCCTCCATGACAGAACTTACAAAAACCCGCGGCTGCATCAATGCCTCTGATTAATCATACTGCCTCACATCTGGGCTACCACACCGCTCACACCGTGGCGATACGAGTTGGGATCCCATACGCTCAGCCTCTTCTCGGCTATAGGTTTTGATTTTCTGCTCGTGGCCACATTGGTTACAAACCAGGGTCTTTATTTTCATTTGGTCCTCCAGAAGGCCCAAAAGATAACCCTAAAAAGGTAGCTAATTCGATTCCACTGATGCTTACTTTTTCTTTTTCTTATCAGGGGCTTGAGCCAAGGCACTTGCAGCAACGGATTTAACATTTTTAGGGGTGCTTTTACCCTTTAATAACTTAGCCGCTTTGCTTGCTACCTCTTTAGAAGTTTTTTCGTTTTTGGCCATTTCCAATCTCCTTTCAATAATTAACTACACTTCGAAAAGCCGCAGGAGCGGCATACCAAACACCCGCCTTCGTGTTCCACGGCGCTGCCGCAGTCGGGGCAGGTGGCCATGGTGGCGCTGGGGGCCGGGGCCTCCACCTGGGCCACCCGGGCCAGGACCTTGGCGATGGCGTCGGGGCAGGAGAGCACCTGGTGGCCGTTTTGCCAGATGGGGCTGGGGCAGCGGATGCCGGTGATCTGCTTGATGATGGCGTCGATCTTCACCCCGGAGCGCAGGGCCAGGGAGATGAGGCGGCCGGTGGATTCGATCTGGGATGAGGCGCAGCCCCCGGTTTTCCCCAACTGGGCGAAGACCTCGCAGAACCCTAACTCATCCCGGTTCACCGTGACATAGAGCTTGCCGCAGCCGGTGGCGGTGAGTTCCGTGACCCCGGAGGTGCGCTCCGGCCGGGGCCGGGGGGTGATGTACTGCATTTCCTGGGGCTGGGCCGGGGTCTTGCCGAAGCTCAGCACCTGCTGGTCCCGGCTGCCGTCCCGGTAGATGGTGACGCCTTTGAGGCCCATTTCAAAGGCCATTTCATAGACCTGGCGCACGTCTTCGGGCGTGGCCTGGCCGGGGAAATTCACGGTCTTGGACACCGCGTTGTCCGTGTGTTTCTGGAACGCGGCCTGGAGGCGGATGTGCCAATGGGGGGAGACCTCGTGGGCGGTGACGAAGACCTGGCGCAGTTCCTTGGGGATCTCTTTGATATCCCGGATGGTGCCGGTCTGGGCGATCTGCCGCATGAGCTCCTGGCTGTAGAAGCCTCGGCTCCGGGCCTGTTCTTCGAAGTAGGGATGCACCTCCACCAGTTCAGTGCCTTCCATGACCCGGCGCACGTAGGACACCGCGAAGAGAGGCTCGATGCCGCTGGAGCAGCCCGCGATGATGCTGATGGTGCCGGTGGGCGCGATGGTGGTGGTGGTGGCGTGCCTCATGCGGCCCATGCCGTTGCCGTCGTAGCGGCTGCCGGCATAGGTGGGGAAATTGCCCCGAAGGTCCGCCAGGACTGCGGACGCGGCCTTGGATTCCTTCTGGATGAAGCCCATGACCTGTTCCGCCACCCCCACGGCCTCCTGGGAGTTGTAACGCACGCCCAGGTTAAGCAGCAGGTCCGCGAAGCCCATGACGCCTAAGCCGATCTTGCGGGTCTGGAGGGTGCGCTCCCGGATAATATCCAGGGGAAATTGGTTGGCATCGATGACGTTGTCCAGGAAATGCACCGCGGTGTGCACCATCTGGGCCAGGCAGGCATAGTCGATGGACCGGTCTTTGGCCGCGGCGGCCAGGTTGAGGGAACCCAGGTTGCAGGATTCGTAAGGCAACAGGGGCTGCTCGCCGCAGGGGTTGGTGGCTTCGAGGTCCCCCAGGTGGGGGATGGGGTTGCCCCGGTTGATGGCGTCCAGGAAGATGATGCCCGGCTCGCCGGTGGTCCAGGCGCTCTGGACGATGAGGTCGAAGAGCTTGCCGGCCTTGACCTTTTGCACCTCCCGGCCGGTGCGGGGATTGAGCAAGGGGAAGTCCTGGTCCCGCATCACCGCGTCCATGAAGGCGTCGGTCAAGCCCACGGAGATATTGAAATTGGTGAGGCGCTGGGTGTCGTTCTTACAGGTGATGAACTTTTCGATGTCCGGGTGGTCCACCCGGAGG
>CAZUBT010000121.1:0-6916 GCA_964618815.1 uncultured Desulfobacterales bacterium
TCAAATTATTTCAGATAATTGACCTAAATTGACTTTTTACGAATTCATCAAAGTTCAAAGTTCAAAGTTCAAGGTTCAAAGTTAATAGTTGGGGCTGACATGAATTTTTCATAATTTACGGGTGGGGCAAAGGCCCATGAGGAACTGCTATGAAAATGCCTCTTGATGGGGAAGCGGTGTTAAGGTACTGCCGAGGGCGGCGGCGCTACATTTATATGGTTTTGGGTGGGCCGAAGGCCCGTGAAAGGCTGGTTCCCAAGTTGAGATTGGGAACCGGGAAAATATGCCTCTTTGTGTACCTTGGCGCCCTTGTGGTTGATTT
This sequence comes from uncultured Desulfobacterales bacterium, assembly GCA_964618815.1. Lineage (GTDB taxonomy): Bacteria > Desulfobacterota > Desulfobaccia > Desulfobaccales > 0-14-0-80-60-11 > CAZUBT01. The sequence continues at coordinate 323 of CAZUBT010000121.1, forward strand.
TTTAACGTTTTATACCAAGTTCTGTTGCCAATGCAACCAACCTAAGTTTCAAATTGCTGATAATCCTGGTCTTTTTAACCGAAAACCGATAACCGATAACCGAAAACGGTATTAAGCATCTTGAGGTTTTTCACGATGTCAAACCCTGTTAACTTACCCGGGATAACTGGTTTATTCCTGGCTCTCCTCCTGGTCCTGGGACCGGCCAAGGCCCGGGCCGCGGATGAGGGCAACAGCCGCCTGACCCTGCAGCAGGCCATTGAGATCGCCCTGAAGCAACACCCCGCCATCAAGGAATCCCGGGAGCGCATGTTTTCCGCGGAGTTTCAGATCGGGGTCTCCAAGGCGGCTTACTATCCCCAGATCATATTTGACAGCAACTACTTCTACGGCACCGCGTTCGCCCGGGGGGCCCGGGGCGCCACCGGGGTTACCTCACCTGGAGGAATTACCACTTCCATCACTCCCACTAGTTCTCCGGTGAGCTTTTATATCAACCGTTTTTCCGCGAATTTACTCCTCTATGACTTCGGCAAGACGCCGGGGTTGGTGCAGGAGTCCCGGTCCTCTTTTTACGGGAGCCGGGAGGATTACGCCGGCAACCGCCAGAAGGTGGTGCTGGATGCGCGGAGCGCGTATTACGCCTACCTGGCGGCCCGGCGGGCGGTGAAGGTGGAGCAGGAGAACGTGGCCCAGAACCAGACCCTGCTAAAACAGGCCCAGGGCTTCTATAATGTGGGGTTGCGGGCCAAGATCGACGTCACCAAGGCCGAGGCCAATCTCTACGACGCCGAGGCCAGTCTCATCCGGGCCAAAAACGCCGCGGACCTGACCCGGGTGACCCTCATGACCGCCCTGGGCATGAAAACCTGGCCCTACCAAGACCTGGAGGACATGCTGGAGGTGACCCCCATCCCCCGGTCCCTGGAGGAATTGAAGACCCAGGCCTTCCGGCAGCGTCCGGAGCTTATGAAGAATAAGTACCAGCAGGACTTTAATGAAGCGGCTTTAAAGGTGGCTAAGGCCGGGTATTTTCCCGCGTTGACTTCCACCGCGGCCTACGGCTGGCAGGGGACTTTGCCCATGTCCGCGGATTGGTGGGTGGGCGCGGCGGTGCAATTTCCTCTTTTCGAAGGCCTGGCCACCACCTATTCCGTGAAGAAAGCTAATGCCGACATCCGGGCCACCCAGGCCAATTCCGAGGTCTTGCGCCAGGACGTCAACAAAGAAGTGGAACAGGCCTACCTGGACCTCCAGTCGGGTTGGGAATTGATCCGGGCCACCAAAAAGGCGGTGGAGTCGGCCCGGGAAAACTTCCGTCTGGCCCAGGGGCGTTATCAGGTGGGGGTGGGGTCCATCATCGAGGTCACCGACGCCCAGGTGCAGCTCTCCCGGACGGAACTGCGGTTTGTCCAGGCCCTCTATGATTACCGGACTACCGAAGCCCGTCTGGACAAGGCCGTGGGCAAGGCGTTTTAAGTTTTCGGTTTTCGGTTAGGAAGTGCCGGGCCGGCCTTTGATTTGATAACTGTAACCAGGTCAATTTAAATAATCATGAGGTTTCTTTAAAGCATAACGACTCAGTTTGGTTTCATGACTTCATAATATATGAGATGAACGGGCGATTTGATTCCACCGAAAACCGAAAACCGAAAAAACCCTTACCAAAGACCGGACTCGGTAAGCTTTCTCCGCAAATCCTCCAGGTCTGTGAACTGCCAGGCATTCAATCCATGCCCCCGGGCGGCTTCCACAAAAGGCAGCTTGTCGTCAATGAACAGGATCTCATGGGCGGGCCGGCCAGTGGCCTTGATCAGGGCCTGATAGATGCCCGGCTCCGGCTTGCGGCTCCCTACCAGATAAGACAGGATGAAGCTCTGGAAGTACCGTAAGAGGTGGCCGAAACGCGCCGCAATATATTGGAAGTGCGGGTCATTGGTATTGGACAGTAAGAACAAGGGATAGCGGGAGTGCAGGCGCTTCAGCACCTCTTCTATGCCTTCCATGGGATCGAAGATTTCGTTCCACAAATCGACGAAACGCGGGTAAGACAGGTCCAGGAGCAAATGCTCCTTGGTCCCTTGGTAAAAATCTTCCGGAGACAATTGGCCCGTATCCAGGCGGGGTTCCAGGGAGGTCTCGAATACGGCCTGAAATACCGCCTCCGGGCTGATCTTCGCCAACCTCCCCAGTTCCCGGCAGCAGCGCCAGTGGTCCACCTTGACCAGAACATTTCCCAGGTCAAAGGCGATGGCGGTGATATACAGGGGTTCCATGGTCATCGTCTTTACCAGAGTTTGAAATTTGCGTTTCTGCTGCAAGTGTTATAATTATGGTTCATGGGGAACGCATTTTTTGTAGCCGCAGGCTTTAGCCTGCGCCAAAAGCTTTTTTAAAAGTAGCGGCAAGCCTTGCCGCAAATTTAGGGGGAATGATTATTGAGGGCTTTGAAAAAGCTCTGTCTGCCTTAGACAAGGCAAGGGCTGGGAAAATGTGGAGCAGCCGCCTGCGTCTGCTCGAGAACAACCCGGGGGCGGCGGTTACACATTTTCTTTCCCTATATTTCCAATTCTTCACATATCTTAAAAAGGATTTTTCGGAATTGTTTTAATAGTACCCCAGTCGCAGTTTTTGAAAAAGGGTTTCGGGTAACTATTTTAAACTTTATGGGTTTGAGGGAGGGGGCAGGGTTTTTTGTCTCCGGCCCCCCCTTAAAACAACGCTTCTCACCAAACGGAGGTGCCACATGGCGCGTGGGCATGGCTTTACCCTGACCGTGGTTTTAGTGGTGGGCATCCTGGGGGCCAGCGTTTTCTGGTTCTACGGCCCGTTTTTGCCCCGTCTGCTGGCTCCCCGGGTGGCGGAGATCTTAAGGACTCAGCCCCTGGCCGTGGAAGTGAGCAAAGAAGGCCGGGCGGACCTGAAAGGCGCGGGCGCCCTGGCCCAGGGGGCCCGGTTCCAGGTGGTGGCCGACGGTAAAAACCTGTTCCTGGCGGACCTCAAAGAAGGCCGGATGTGGCGCTATTTCCACCATACCCGGGAGGGCGGTTATTCCAAGGAGGATGAAGGCTTCCTGCCGCTGTCCATGTTTTTCGGCGGCAAGAAGTACTACAGCGCCGGGGAAGTGGACGCGCCGGCCCCCAAAGGGGCGGAGCCGGCCCCGCCCCCGGGAGAGAAAAAATCCCGATGACCCGGCATCTGTGGCGGGGGGACCTGGCCTGGGCCGGGTTCATCGTGATGGTGGCGCTATCCTTCGGACTGGCGCAGCACTGGGACCTGGTGCGGATTTCCTTTAGAGGGGAATTGGCCGGTCATCTGGAACAACAGCGGGCCAGGTATCGTCAGACCCGCTTCCAGGGGGTGAAGACCCTTAATTTGGCCCAGGCGCTTGAGCTGTTTCAGCAAGGCCGGGCCCTGTTCGTCGATGCCCGCAAACCCGAGGAGTATGAGGAACTGCATATCCCCGGAGCCCTCAACCTGCCCCCGGAAAATTTGGCAAAAGACGTCGCCCCTTTGCTTGCCGGCATTGATAAGGACCGGCAAATCGTGGTCTATTGCGGTCAGGCCAATTGCCATGACAGCCTGAAGGTGGCGGAAAAACTGCAAGCCTTGGGATATACCCAGGTCATGGCCTTTTTAGGCGGCTTCAAAACCTGGGATGAGGCGGGATACCCCGCGGATACGAAAAAATAAGGGGCATAAAGGGGAAAAGGGAAAGAGGGGAGAGGGCTTGGTAAGGCTCTTTTTTTACGGTTCCCAAGCTGAGCCTGGGAACGAGAATAGAAATGAACTATAAAGATTGAGACTAGGGGTTTTCAACCTTTCCCCCTTTTGTCCTTTTTTTCTCTTCCACTTTCCCCTTTCCCCCCATTTCCGGGAGCCGAAATTATTGATGCATGGGACGTAACGGGTGGTGAAGATAATTAAAAAAATTTTACCCCGGGTGCTGGAAGCGGCTCTGGGGGGCCTTTTTTTCTATGCCGGGCTGCTGAAGCATTGGAACCTTGATGAATTCGCCGAAGCCGTGTTAGCATACCGCCTCCTGCCGGAAAGCCTGGTGGGGGTTGTGGCCGCGGGGGTCCCCTGGGTGGAAATGGCCGCGGGCCTGTTTTTGATCATCGGCCTGAAGCGGCGGAGCTGCCTGATCCTCCTGGGACTGCTGGCCGGGGGCTTCATGGTGATCGTGCTGGCCACCATGGCCCGGGGCTTGAAGATTGATTGCGGCTGCGGCCTGTTTTTTCCCCGGCAGGTGGGCCTGGGAGTGGCTCTCACCGACGCCTTTTTCGTGGCCTGGGCCGCAGGGCTGTATTGGTGGGAGTTAAGGGCAGGGGCGCGGGGGGAAACGGCGAAACGGGGAATCGGAGAATCGGGGAATCGGAGAAAAGGATAACACCGGTTTATTCTCGTCCCCAAGCTCATGCCTTGAAAAGTTCAAAGTTCGAGGTTCAAAGTTCAAAGTTAGGAGTATGCCCATCAGGACTTTTCATAATTTGCGGGTGGGCCAAAGGCCCATGAATGACTGCTCTGAAAATAATCAAAGGGCGGGCCGCGCCCGCCGTATTTTGGTTGGTTTGGCGCAGGCTAAAGCGCCACGAGACGAGTTTGCCTCACCCCCGAAGATGAAAGTCGGCAAAAACCTGGATTTTTCACCGCCGAGGGCGGCGGCGCTACATTTTTTACTCTTAATCAGGAGACTTTCACGCTAAAGCCTGCGGCTACGAAAAATCCGGCGGATCATCACGTTGTTGATAAGAACCGATAACTGAAGACCGAAAACCGGTAATTGACGCCATGTCCAAATATTTTAATTTTTACGATCCCCTGGAAAAGCGCTACATCTTCAATAACTTCCTCATCGTGGCGGCCCTGGTGGAGGCGCTTATCCTGGTCTTCACCCTCATCTGGCAGATAGACGAAGGCGTTCTGGGCGGCCCGGTGAAGGTGGTGCCCTTTCCCTGGAAAGAGTATCTCCTGGCCAGTTTCACCGCGCCCATTGCCCTGATGTTCCTGTTCGGGCTCATCGTCCAGGGATTCGACCTGATTTGCCGGGAAACCCCCGAGGCCTCGGACCGCCAGGCCCAGGGCGGTAAATGGCGCGGGGCCCGGTATCTCCTGGGATTGCTGGCCCTGCTGGGATTGCTGGTATTTCTCTTTATGGGCAGGTCCACCCTGGGCCTGATTACCTGGGCGATCAAGTCCCTGGGGCTGGCGGGCGCGTATGTCCTGGTGGGCCTTATGGCTCTGGGGCTCCTGTACCTGCCGTTGCGCTTGCTGCTGCGCTACCGCCTCCAGAAAAAGGCCCTGGAGTATCAATACCTCCTCACCCTGGCGGAGCGCCACGGCGTGGTCATGGACCCCCAACGCCTCGCCCCCTTAGCCCCGCCCCCTGGGGAAGAAAAAAATTTACCGGATGCTTCCCGCCCCCGGCTTAATTCCCCGGAATCCGGGGAAGACCCCCCATCGCATTAACATATATCTTGTGAAAATTTTCCTTTACAGGTGGTGGTAATCTAGGATATTAATGTTCATTCGACTAATGTACTGCTCTAAATGAGCCCAAATAGGGTACGGGAGGTGAGGAGTTTTCCCGGAAAATTTGCAACGACCTTAAACCTTAAGGAAATCATTACATTATAGGAGGGATGCGGACGGTATGGATATTATGACTTTTGCATTGATTTGCGGCGTGATAGGTGTGGTTTACGGCCTGATCACCACCACCTGGGTCCTGAAACAGGATGCCGGTAATCCCCGGATGCAGGAAATCGCTGCGGCGGTGCGGGAAGGGGCCAACGCCTTCTTGAACCGGCAGTACAAGACCGTAGCCGTGGTGGGCGCGGTGGTCTTCGTGCTCCTCTTCGCCCTGGGCAAATACACCGCCATCGGCTTCGTGATCGGCGCGGTGGGTTCGGCCCTGGCCGGCTACGTCGGCATGTACGTGTCGGTGCGGGCTAATGTGCGCACTGCCCAGGCAGCCTTCACCAGCATGGCCCACGCCCTGAAAGTATCCTTCCGGGGCGGCTCCGTCACCGGCATGCTGGTAGTCGGCCTGGCCCTGTTGAGCGTAGCCGGTTACTACAAATTCTTGATGGCGGCTGCTCCCCAGCATGCCATGCACGCCCTGATCGGTCTGGGCTTCGGCTGCTCCCTGGTGTCGGTCTTTGCCCGGTTGGGCGGCGGCATCTACACCAAGGCCGCGGACGTGGGCGCCGACCTGGTGGGTAAAGTGGAAGCCGGTATCCCCGAGGACGACCCCCGCAACCCCGCGGTCATCGCCGACCAAGTGGGCGACAACGTGGGTGACTGCGCCGGTATGGCCGCGGACCTTTACGAGACTTACGTCGTGACCGTGGTGGCCGCCATGCTGCTGGCCCACACCGTGTACGGCGCCGGCTCGAATGCCATCGTCTTCCCCATGGTCATCGGCGGCGTGTCCATCATCGCCTCAGTCATCGGCGTCTACTTTGTCCGGCTGGGGAAATCCGAATACGTCATGGGCGCCCTGTACAAGGGGCTGGCTGCGGCGGGCATTCTGGCGATCATCGCTTTCTACCCCCTGGTTAACAAGTTCATGGCCGGCGTGGCCGCCAAGGC
>CAZUBT010000122.1:0-6801 GCA_964618815.1 uncultured Desulfobacterales bacterium
GCATTGACCTCGACCCCTTTGTCCAGGAGGGCCTGGACCACCGAGAGATGCCCTTTGATTGCCGCACTCATCAAGACGGTCCAGCCATCGTTGTCTTTGGCATTGACCTCGGCCCCTTTGTCCAGGAGGGCCTGGACCATCAGGAGATGCCCTTGTCTTGCCGCAAAATTCAAGGCGGTCGTGCCTTTGTTGTCTTTGGCATTGACCTCAGCCCCTTTGTCCAGGAGGGCCTGGACCACCGAGAGATGCCCTTTGATTGCCGCCGCTATCAAGGCGGTCCATTCATCGTTGTCTTTGGCATTGACCTCGGCCCCTTTGACCAGGAGGACCTGGACCACCAGGAGATGCCCATTGGCTGCCGCCCATTTCAAGGCGGTCGTGCCTTTGTTGTCTTTGGCATTGACCTCGGCCCCTTTGTCCAGGAGGGCCTGGACCACCAGGAGATGCCCATTGGCTGCCGCAAACATCAAGGTGGTCCGGCCTTCGTTGTCTTTGCCGTTGACCTCAGCCCCTTTGTCCAGGAGGGCCTGGACCACCGGGAGATGCCCTTTGGCTGCCGCCCCCATCAAGGCGGTCCGGCCTTCGTTGTCTTTCACCTCGACGCCCATTCCGGCAACCAGAAATAACTGTACCGCCACCAGGTCGCCTTCTACGACTCGTTTCAAAAAGGAATCCCCGCTGTACTCGATATTCATCTGGGCCAATTTCCCCCGGGCCTCCTCCGGGCTTGGCCTGCTCTGCCCGCAGGCGGACAGGACCATAAGAAGAGCGCCTGATAATATAATCCTCAGGATGATGTACATGGTTCTTCCCTCCTCCTGGTCATTTTCGCCTGTTGCCTCCGGATTTCCCCCTGGAGGGGCGTTAAGGCGGGCGCTACCTTGCGCACCGGGGCGGCCTTGGGTTGAAACCCCTCCACCTGCATTTCTGTGTCACCGTCTTCCTGCCAGGCGTGTTATGCGACAGATCCGCCAATTCTTTTCCACTCTTCATTACCTACCAGTGTCGATCTAACGATATCGATATTTCCACAACCATCGATTGTCTTGAGGACCTGCTTAACGTGCTTTAATAAACTTTTGTGAGCCCATGGACTCAAGGTAATTCTTGCAATGCATGATAGCGGAATAGGAATATGTTTCTTGGACAGATCTGATTTAATGGACTCGAAAATCACCCTAAACTCAGCCTCGTCTTCAAATGCATATCTCTTGATAAATGGAAGCTGATCAGCTGTTGGTTTTTTTTCCCGGAGCTCTTTAAGCTTGAGGTATTCAACCTCGCCGGTTCTAACGCCACTTTGATTCTCAAATATTTGGATAAGTTCGGCTCGTTTGAACTTAATGCAAACGCCACTTGAGCCAGGTGCGAAGACTCGCCAATGATGGTAGGTTTCACTTCCTTGTGTAAAGCAAAGCGCCAAAAGGGATTTGAGTTTTTTTTGGTTCTTATATAGCGAGAGGTAATATGAGTCGTTGCTGTCGTCCCAAGACCGCGGGTCGAGCATAGTAATCTTTTTCTCTCTCAACAAGTATATCAGAGCAGGAAGATCAGTATACCGCCTGAGAAAGTTCTTGTTCATTGCAGATGCTTACTTTGTTGCATAACAATGATTATACAGTCTGTATAAAACGGTGAATACAGTTTATTTCCTTCTGTATAAGAAGTTCCCTTGTTTTTCAATTGGTTCTTGAAACACCTTTCATATCAAAAGATTGCAAGGTTTCGGCCCTCGATACGTCCCCTAGTTTTTTATAAAATACAGCCTTCGCTTACTGCAGTCAAAAAATGATTTTGGACCATGTACAATTGTGCTCTTCTTTCGGTGACCCAAATTCTAGTTTGAAAGCAATTTATGCAGCGATCTGCCCGATGGCGCCCAATAAATGGCCGTCTGGTGTGCATATATCTATATTAAACGCCCTTCCTAATTCATTGGCGATCTTATAGACTTCTGCAATCTTCTTCTTAAATTATCGGGCATCCATAACTAATCCATAATTTTTTTGGATATTTTGCATGAACTGAGAAAACTCTAAAGCGGAAGGCCGCAGATGTCAATTTATTTAGGAAATCTTCAAAGCTTAAATTCCTTTCATTCGGTAGTCTTGGCAATACCTTGCCAAAACTAGAACTTATCGGATTTTCTGAAAAATATTGAATATCCGGTGAATATTAGAACTGGGTTGATTAGCACTTCGGGAGCATTATGGGGACACCGCACTTAATTACCTGGAATTACAATTGATTTCCATGGACCTTCCCGGAATTAAGTATGATGTCCCCGTAATTCTGATGGTGTCCCCGTAATTTTGCCTCAAGCCAGCTTGGCTTCCTTTAGGGTCCTTAAAGCCTCTTTGACCATCTGGTTGGTGTAGCCCCACTCATTGTCGTACCAGGTCATGATTTTCACCAGGTCGCCGTCCACCACCAGGGTCATCTCCAGGTCCACGATGGAGGCCCGGGGGTCGCCGATGACGTCGGAAGACACGATGGGGTCTTCCGCCACTCCCAGGATTCCCAGGTAACGGGGGCTTTGGGCTTCTTCCCGAAAGATGTTGTTGACTTCTTCCACCGTGGTGGCTCTCTCCATGACGAACACCAGGTCCGCCAGGGAACCCGCGGGCACCGGACCCCGGACCCCCACCCCGTCGAATTTGCCCTTGAATTGGGGCAGGCAGTTGGTGGTGGCAATGGCCGCGCCCGTGGAGGTGGGCACGAAATTGGCAGCCCCGGCCCGGCCCCGCCGCCATTTCTTGGCCGGACCGTCCACGAGGGCCTGGCTGGAGGTGTATGCATGGATGGTGGTCATAATGGCCTTTTTCACGCCTATCCGTCTCCCCATAATTTCCACCACCGGGGTGATGCAGTTGGTGGTGCAACTGGCGCAGGAGATCACTTGCGCCGACCCCTCGGGTTTGGTGACCCCGTGGACGATGCAGCACACGTCCTCGCCCTTGGGGGGCGCGGAGAGGAACGCATATTTGGCCCCCGCCTGAATATGCTTCATGAGATCTTCATTGCGGGTAAACGCGCCGGTGCATTCAAACACCGCCTCCACTCCCAATTTCCCCCAGGGCAGTTGGGCGGGGTCTTTCTGGCTGAAAAACGGGTAGCTCTTCCCGTCCACCGCCAGAGCGCCGTCCTTGATTTCCACCTTTTTCCCATACCGGCCGTAAACGGTGTCGTACTTCAGTAAATAAACCAGGTTGTCCAGGGGCATCAAATCGTTCACCGCGGCCAACTCCAGTCCCGGGGTATCCAGGATAATTTTCAGTGCGGCTCTCCCAATCCTGCCCATGCCATTGATCGCGACCTTGGCCATGATCATCCCTCCTACCTTGAAAAGTTTTCGGTCTTCGGTCTTCGGTAAAAAGAGCGGTAAGGAGCATATCTGCATGATCCTCAGTTATGTTTGGGAACGAAAGTGTAGGGTGCGCACCGCGCACCATCTCCTTCACCGCCGAGGGCGGCGGCGCTACATTATCGAAGGCGCCATGCTGCATTATACTTCGTATTTTGCTAAAGGATGCTTAAATCGCTGCTGGAAGAGGTTATTCCGCGGTTATTCAAATAGCCGCTTTCCGACTCCGGTCAATTCAGCGCTCATGGGCGGTGGTGGGTAATGTAGGGTGCGTTCCACGCACCAAAAAAACCGCGGCCTCGATTAAGCAAACCTCTCGAGTATTACCAGACCATCAAAAAAACTGGGGCAGAACCGTTGGAAAGACGGCGGGCCTTTTCACTTCAGGTTTGCGTTTCTTCTCCCCCCGGCGATGATTCCCCTACCCCGCCTGCCACCCGGGTCCGGACGTACCAGTCGATCTGGCGGCAGATGCCCTTGATCACCTGGGCCTCCTTGGCCCGGAGGCCGTGGCGGGAAAACAGCCGGCGCACATTGAACATCCAGTGTTCCGGGTTCTGGTGGCTGATAAAGTTGATCTTCACCAGGGTCTCCTGGAGCATTTCGTACATGGGCTGGAGTTCCTGAGAATTGGCCAGCCGCGGCTCGAACCTGGGGTTGGCCAGGCCCGCGCTGAACACCTCGTAAGCCAGCACCATCACCGCCTGGGCCAGGTTCAGGGAAGAACATTCCGAGGTGGGAATGGTCACCAGGGCATGGCACAGACTCAACTCCCGGTTGGTCAAACCCCAATTCTCCGGCCCGAACAGCAGGGCAACGTCGTTCTCCTTGGACACCTCCACCAGACGGGCCGCCATCTCCCGGGGATTAAGGAGTTCCTCTCGGATGCCCCCCAGGCGGGCGGTGGCCCCCACGATATATTGAAAAGGCTCCAGGGCTTGGGCCAGATCGTCATGGACCTGCATGGACTCCAGGATATGGGCCGCGGCGCCGGTGGCCATCCTAAACATCCTTTCCAAATCCAAATCCTCCGGGGCCACCAGCACCAATCGGTTCAACCCCATATTGCAGGCGGCCCGGGCCACGGCCCCGATATTCTCCGGCAGGCTGGGGCGATACAACACCACAGCCACCCGCTCCAAACAAACCCGGGAAGGCCCCTGGAAACTCCCCTGCTTCTTCATGTCCTTACTGTAGCATAAACCGTCCTGCGGTTGAACCTGAGACTCCTTGTCATCTCCACCGGTGATGATTATTTTTAATGAAAGGGGTGGCATGAAATAGATAAGAATAACTTGTTGACTGACTAAATCCTGGTTTCCAAGCAGAAGCTTGGGAACGAGAACAAAAGGTCCCGGTACTGATAATGTGGAACAGCCGCCCCCGGTTGTTCTTAGGTGGAACAGGCTTCAGCCTGTTCCACCGCACAGGCTGGAAAGCCTGTGCCACTAGATAAAAGAGAGGCTGACCATGATATACGCGCTAATTTTGCTAATATGGATACCCTTCCTGGGCTGCGCCCCGGCGATTTCCCCCAGCCTCCAGCAGCAGGCCGGGGCGCCGGTGAGTTTTGCCGAACTCAACGCCCATACGGACCAGTATCAGGGCCGCGTGGTGATCCTGGGGGGCGAGGTCATGACCCTGCAGCCCCTGGGCCAGGGCACCCTGATGGCGGTAAACCAAATGGACATGCAGCAATTGCCTTATTCCAGGAAAGCGCCGGCTTCCGGCGGCACCTTTCTGGTAGAGAGCGACCAATGGCTCAGCCCCGGGACCTACCAGCCCAAAAGCACGGTAAGAGTGGCCGGAGAAGTCAAAGGCCGCCGGGACGGCCTGCTGGCGCTCAAGGCCCGGGAGGTCGCGTTTATTGCCCCCCCCGTGTGGGAAAAATGGTACTACCCCGTGCCCCGGGAGTGGTATGATTATGACCCGGCCATGGAGCAATGGTACACGCCACCTTATTTCGACCCCTGGAGGCCCGGCGGCAGAAGATGATGCATATCGACAGCTATGAATTCGGCCAAATTGTCATTGACGGGAAGACCTACCGCACAGATCTGTTGATCTGGCCGGGACACCTCAAGAGCGATTGGTGGCGGGGCGAGGCCCATCTCCTGCAGATTGCCGATGTTTTCGAGGCCCTGGCGGCCCAACCCCAGGCGCTGGTGGTGGGAACCGGCCAACCGGGGCGCATGCACGTGGACCCCGCGCTCACAGCCCTACTCAAGGAGCAGGGCATCGAGCTCATCGTGGCGCCCACCCGGGAGGCCTGCCGGACCATCAATCAACTAACGGGCCAACGCCGCCTGGCCGCGGCCCTGCATCTGACGTGTTAGGCGGGGGAAGAGCCAGTAATCAGTGATCAGTGACCAGTGACCAGCAAAAATACAAAACTAACGGGCCGTTCTCTTTTTACTGTTTACTGTTTACTGATTACTGATTACTGATCACTGTTTACTGTTCACTGTTTACTGATTACTGATTACTGATTACTCCAATTCCCCTTCCCCAAATCTTTCTAAGAGGCGACATGCCCGAATATCACATCATCGACAGCCATCTGCACGCGGGGGTGCAAAACGTCGCCTGGGGTTGGGAGAACATCCGGCCCCTGCTCCTGGCCGCGGGGATCCGGGGCGCCGGGGCCATTGCGCCGGTGGAGGATATTTACGACCGCCACAATTACCACTTCCAGGACAATCCCGCCTGGCAGGCTTGCCGCCGCCGGGCGCATCAGTATCTGCTGGACATCAAAGAAGCTGAACATAGGGGCGGACCTGCGTGTCCGCCCCAAGGCTTAACCGGGCGCACACCTAAATGCGCGCCTGCGCCTGCCATGGAAATCTACCCCTATCTCTTTGTCTGGAACGACTTCGCCTGGGAAGGTTTAGCCCCGGAATATGTGGCCGTCAAGTGGCACCGCCACGGCAATGAGCCGGAGTATCACTATACGGACCCCCGCTGCCGGGAATTCCTAAAAGTGGTGAAGGACCGGGGCCTGCCCATCCTCCTGGAGGAGACCCTGCCCAACACTCTGTTCTTTCTGGAGCAATTGGCCCCGGACCTCCCGGTGGTCATCCCCCACCTGGGGGCCTTGAGCGGCGGCTATGCCGCCCTGAAGAAGGCCGGGGTCTGGGACTTGCCCAATGTGTATGCGGACTCCGCGGTGGCCGACTTCGGGGAGATCGAAGATTATCTCAGCCGCCGGGGCAGCGCGCGTCTCATGTTCGGCAGCGACTATCCCTTCAGCTATCCGCAGATTGAACTGGATAAGATTCTGAGGCTGAAACTTCCGGAGCCCGAGACCCGGGCCATCCTGGGGGACAACTTCCGGCGGTTGTGCCGTTTGGGGGAGGGTAGTTAGGGGTCAGTGGTCAGTTGTTAGTTGTTAGTTGTTAGTTGTAATGACATCTCACGATAGCATACGGCTAAACGCG
>CAZUBT010000123.1:0-6515 GCA_964618815.1 uncultured Desulfobacterales bacterium
TGAGAGAGTTAATGTCCATGAAGATATTTATCAACCATTAGAGGGTCACTACCCAGGTTTTAGCCTGCGCTAAATGAATCGTATGCAGATGAAATTAACCAACGCAGGCTAAAGCCTGCGGCTACGAATAATCACATTTTGACGGCATCTTGGTATTATAAGAAATTTTTAGACCGGAACTAAGTGATAGACCTGACCATGCGCTTATGGGCCTATTGCGAGCAGGAACAGAATTTCGCCGAGTATTAGAGAATGTTCTTGGGTATCTTAAGATGCCATTCTCATATTTGGGCAGGAAAATAAATAGATTAAATGGGGGAATGGTAGTCCCAACGGGAATCGAACCCGTGTCTCCGCCGTGAGAGGGCGGTGTCCTAGGCCTCTAGACGATGGGACCGCAAAATGAATATATATAAAAACGGGCCGGCCCTGTCAATGGCTTTTGTATGCCGGGGCCGGTCTTTAGATGCGGTCGAGGCCCGGCCTTCTCCTAATAGCGTTTTCGGTTTTCGGTTAAAAAGACCCGGATTATCAGCAAATTGAAACTTAAGTTGGTTGCATTGGAAACAGAACTTGGTATTACCTGATATATATTCCGGCATCCGTAGGGGCGGGGTAACCCCGCCCCTACAATGAAATGCCGGCTGGGTCGGGGTTGAAACGGCTGAAAATTCAGTCATATTATCTATGAAACGCAACCCTGATCTCAAGAAACGGAGGGGGGATGGCCCTTTCGGTATTGCAGGTCTTTAAACGCCTCCCGGGCACCAATTGCCGGGACTGCGGCGCGGCAACCTGCCTGGCCTTCGCCACCCGGGTGATCAAGGAAGGGGAGGACCTCAGCCGCTGCCCGCATCTCAGCGCCGACGCCTGCGAAATCGCCGAGGAGTTGCGGCGGCAGCAAGACGCGGGGGTGGGCCGGCGCCGGGAATCGGTGGCCATCGCCGGGGAGGTCATGCACGCCAAGGCCGCGTCCCTAAATTTTGCCGCCCTGGCCCCGGGATTGGGCGTGGACGCGGGAGTGGAAGATGGCCGGCCCTTTCTGCTGATCCCTTATTTCGGGACTCCGGTAAAGGTCTTCAAAGATCAAACGGTATATCCGCCGGGAACTCCGGAAGACCCCTGGGACGCGATTTTGCTGTACAACTACATCGCGTTTCAGGGTAATCAGCCGCTGACGGGCCGCTGGATCACCTTCAAGGAGCTGCCCAATTCGGTGTCCAAGGTCAAGACCTTAACCCGTCTGGAAAAGAAGCTGGCGGCAGCCTTTGCCGGAAGAAAGGCGGATCTGCGCCGCCGGGGGCAGGTCCTTAATGGCGAAGCTCCCCCGGAGACCTCCCAGGCGGATGTGGCCCTGATCTTTCGACCTTTGCCCCGGATTCCCCTGATGCTGCTCTTTTGGGACGCGGAGGCCGGGGAAGGCTTCGAGGCCCAGGCCGGGTTCCTATTCGACTCCCAAGTATCCGCCTATCTGGACCTGGAATCGCTGCTCTTCCTGGTGGAGAAATTGATGGATCGACTACTGGATTGAGTGAGAAGTTGCCATACCAATTCGCCATTAAACGTAATTTTTTCGTAGGGGCGAATCTTGTATTCGCCCTAAATTGGTGGGCGAACACAAGGTTCCCCCCTAGATTTTGATACCTTTTGAATGCGAATTGGTATGACAACTGGCAACTGTCTTTACCCTCATTCTCCCCGGGCCAGGTTTAAGGCGCCGCCTACGACCAGCATCTTCCGCTGGCGGGGGGTTAAGTCCACCCGGACCCAGAGGTCTTTTTCAATGGTGCGCGGTGGGCGCCCGACATTTACTTGGTCGAATTTGCCGTCCTCCGCAGCAGGTCCGCAGATCTTCAGGGTCAGGCGATTGGCGCCCTCCAGCAGCAGTTGACGGACATTGGGCAGTTCTAGAGTTTGCCCCATCTCCAGCAGGTCGTAATCCGCCGGGTTCTCAAACAGCAACGGCAGGATGCCGAAATTGATGAGATTGGCCAGGTGAATGCGGGCAAAGGATTTCACCAGCTTGAGGCGCACCCCCAGATACCGGGGGGCCAGGGCCGCGTGTTCCCGGGATGAGCCCTGGCCGTAGTTGTCGCCGCCGATGACCGCGCCTTCGCCTCCCCTGGCCTGGGCTCTTTTGGGGAATTCGGCATCCAGGCGGGTAAAAGCGAACTGGCTGATGGCGGGCAGGTTGCTGCGCAGGGGCAGAATTTGACTTCCTGCCGGGAGAATATCGTCGGTGGTGACATTGTCCCCCACTTTCAGCCACACCTCCCCACGCCAGGTGTCCGGCAGGGGCGAGAGCCTGGGGAAAGGCACGATGTTGGGTCCCCGGAGCACTTCCACCCGGGCGCTTTCCTCCGGCGGCGGCGGGGGTATCAGGTTACGGCCGTTCACCAAATAGTAACGGGGCGGGGCCAGGCGGGGATAATCCCCCAGGCGCCGGGGGTCGGTGATTTCCCCGAAAATGGCCGCGGCCACCGCCACTTCGGGGCCGGCCAGATAGACCTGATCGCCATGGGTGCCGCTGCGCCCCGGAAAATTCCGGGGGAAGGTGCGCACTGAGGCCGCGCCCGTGGCCGGGGCCTGGCCGATGCCGATGCAACCCCAGCAGCCCGGGGGCATGACCTTGGCCCCGGCCTCCAGAATGGGAAACAACCCCCCGGCCAGCACCAGGTTTTCCAGGACCTGGCGGGAGCCGGGGTTGACCTCCAGGCTCACCCGGGGGTGGATATGCCGCCCCTTGAGGGCCTGGGCCACCAGCATCAGGTCCCGGAAGGAGGAATTGGCGCAGGAGCCGATGAGCACCTGCTCCACCTCGGTCCCCTCCAAGTCTTTTACGGGCACTACCTTATCAGGGGAGCTGGGGCAGGCGATGAGGGGCTCCAGGGTCCCCAGGTCCACCTCCAGAACTTCCGCATAACGGGGGCGCCCCTGGGCCTTGAGGGGAACAAAATCAGCCTCCCGGCCCTGGAGAGATAGGAAGCGGCGGGTCTGGGCATCCGACGGAAAGATGGAGGTGGTGGCCCCCAGCTCCGCGCCCATGTTGGCGATGGAGGCCCGCTCCGGGACGCTCAAATGAGCCAGGGCCGGGCCGAAATATTCCAGGATCTTGCCCCGCCCGCCTTTCACCGTGAGGCGCCGGAGGAGTTCCAGAATCACATCCTTGGCTGCCACCCAGGCGGGCAGGCGTCCGGTAAGGCGCACTCCCACCACCTCCGGCATGGTGAGATAAAAGGGCTCACCCGCCAAGGCCAGGGCCACGTCCAGGCCGCCGGCCCCAAAGGCCAACATGCCGATGCCCCCCGCGGTGGGGGTGTGGCTGTCGGAGCCGATCAAGGTCTTTCCCGGCGCGCCGAAGCGCTCTAAGTGTACCTGGTGGGAAATGCCGTTTCCCGGCGGGGAAAAATTCAGGCCGTAGCGGGCCGCCACGGTCCTTAAAAACCGGTGGTCATCAGCGTTGCGGAAATCCGCCTGCAAGAGGTTGTGGTCCACATAACTCACCGCCACCTCAACCCGGGCTCGGTCCACCCCCATGGCCTCGAACTCCAGATAGGTCAGGGTGCCGGTGGCGTCCTGGGTCAGGGTATGGTCAATTCTCAGGGCTACCTCGGCGCCGGGGACCAACTCCCCGGAGACCAGATGGGCCTCCATGATCTGCTCAACAATGGTTGTTGCCATATGTCTTCCTTATAAGAACAGTTGTTAGTTGTAATGACAATAGTTTTTAGCATACATTATTGTGCTTGGGTGAAGGAAGATAATCCATGAGAATCCATATCCAAGCTGCTTTGACGCTGTGCATAATCGAATGCTAACGTTAGATGTCATTACAGTTAGTGGTTAGTGGTCAGTGCCTTCGGGTGATGCAAATCCCTTTATTATTCAGAGCAGGGGAATTTTTCTCAACCGGTTCTTTATTGGAATGTGACTTCTTTTTTGCTCATATTTTATTAATAACCGGCAACTGACCACTGGTAACTGACAACTACCCCCCCGGTCCTCCTCTCAAGTATTTTATCAAAACATCCGGGCGGTTGCTGGCGATGCCGTCCAGGTTCATCTTCAGGTAGGGTTTTAAAATCTCGATATCGTCGATGGCCCAGACATAAACCTGCAGGCCGTGTTGGTGGGCCGCGGCCACCAGTTTCCCATTGACATACCGGTACTGGAGGACCAGGAGATCGGCCAGGGCGGCCCGGCCCAGGCTGCCGGGATCCGCGGGGCAGCCCACCATGAGGACTCCGGTGCGCAGCCGGGGTTCCTGCTCCTTCAGGGCCTTTACCACCGGATGCCAGAAGGAGATCAGGGTGGCGTGCTCAAAGGCCCGTTGTTGGCGAAAGAAGGTCAAGGCCGGGGCCGCGGCGTCGGGCTGTTTAAGTTCCACGATGAGCTGGGCCCGACCCTTCACCATCTCCAGGGCCTCGTCCAGGGAGGGGATTTGTTCCCCCTCTCCGGCATCCAATCGGCGCAGTTCCTTAAAGGTCAGGTCTTTTACCCGGCCCCGGCCGCCGGTGGTGCGGTCCACGGTGGCGTCATGGATGACCGCCAGGCGGCCGTCTTTGGAGAGCTGGATATCCACCTCCACCGCGTCCACGCCCATGTCCAGGGCCCGGCGGATGGAGCGCAGGGTGTTTTCCGGCTCATAAGCCATGGCCCCCCGATGTCCCACGATGTTTACCATAGAGGTCATCGCGATTCATAGGGCGGCCTGTGGCCGCCGAGATACGGCGGGCGCGGCCCGCCCTATGATTATATTAAGGGTGATTTGGAAACCCGAAAAATAAATAACCAAAGGGCCTTTGGGATGTCGAACCCCGGCCTCATTTCCCATCCCAATGCATAATACCAAGTTCAGTTTAAGATGCAACCAACTCTATGGCTAACTTATTGATAATCCGATTTCTTTTAACCGAAAACTGAGAACCGAAAACCGAAAACCGAAAACGGTATTAAGGGGGTAGTCGCCGGAAAATCTCCGGGCCTTCAGCCCCTTGTGCCTTTGGCCCATTTCCTATATTAAATGAAAGACACTTGACTGGCAAGGAGACAGGAGGGGGAAGGTGAACTGGCTGGGCTTTTCTTTGCTGTCCCTGGGGCTGTGGGGGGTGTGGGGATTTTTGAGCAAGGTGGCCACCCGCTGCCTGCCTCCCCAGACCGTATATCTGTTGGCGATTTCGGGGCACCTGCTGGTGGTGGCTTATCTCCTGATGGGTCCCGGGGTAAGCCTGCCCCGGCATGGGGGTGGGATTGCCGCGTCCGTGGGGGCCGGGGTGTGCATGGCCGTGGGGCTCCTCTGTTTCCTCCAGGCCCTGGCCCAGGGCCAGGCCGCGGTGGTGGTGCCTCTTACCGCCCTTTACCCGGTAATTACGGTCATACTCAGTGTGGTTTTGCTTCAGGAGAGCTTTACCCTGCGGCGTCTGGCGGGAGTAACCCTGGCTATGGGTGCGGTTTGGCTGTTGTCGGAATAAGGGTAATTTTCACCACAAAGACACAAAGGACACAAAGGTTCACAAAGAAAACGAAAATTTAGGGTGGGCTTTCCCATCGTAAATTTTTCTTGGTGTTCCTTTGTGCTCTTTGTGCCTTTGTGGTAATAATGTTCGCCGGATTAAGTCAGGGATATAAGGGAAAAGGAGAAGATGGTGAATTCCGAAAAGCCCCGCATCCTGGGCCTGGACGTGGGAGAAAAGCGCATCGGGGTGGCGGTGAGCGACCCCCTGGGGATCACCGCCCAGGGGTTGGAAGTTTTGATCCGGAAAGACCGGGAAACCGACCTGGCCCGGCTCCTGGAAGTGGGGCGAAAGTACGGGGTGCGGCAGGTCGTCGTGGGCCTGCCCCGGCACATGGACGGTCGCCCGGGAAAGATGGCCCAGGATATCCTGGAACTGGCCCAGACCCTGGGGGAGGCGCTGGACGCCACGGTGATTCCCTGGGATGAACGGCTCACCTCGGCGGAGGCGAACCGACTGCTCATCCAGGCCGATGTGAGCCGCCGCCGGCGCCGTCAGGTGGTGGATCAGCTGGCTGCGGTGTTGATTCTCCAAGGTTATCTGGACCGGCTGATTCTGAGGCCGGAAGCAGTGAACATTGAGCAGTGAGCAGTGGGGGGGCAGGGGTCAGGTTTTCTCGCTCCCCGCCTGGAACCTGAAGCTGAGACCGCTTTGACGTCAAAGATAAGGTCTTGTCACAGAATCAAATAGCCCTCATATAAGCATGTTAATCTGTAGCCGCAGGCTTTAGCCTGCGCTTCTCGGTAGAGAGGGTCAGGGGTTATCAATAGCCGGTGGCGGGCACGGAGGCCCACCCCACGGTAAAAGCCATAAAGGGACTTAATTGCATTAAGCATTTTGTCAAAAGTCTTAAGTTGATAGCTGAAATTTGACAGCCGATAGCTCGCTCTAGCACTTCACCCCTCGCTGCTAACTCCTCATGCCGCTTCGCAATCAAACGTTTTTTCCGTAGGGGCGAACCTTGTGTTCGCCCTGAATGGTGGGCGAACACAAGGTTCGCCC
>CAZUBT010000124.1:0-6499 GCA_964618815.1 uncultured Desulfobacterales bacterium
ATGGGGCTGTTTTACTTGCTATCTCAAGTAATTTCTACCGGACAGTAGTGATTCTATATCAGTGTCAGCCAAGTTCATTTGCCAAAGCTTTTGTTCCTGGTCGGTCTATTCGAGAGAATGCTCGATTCCATCGAAAACAACCGATGGTATTATCTTTAGATATTGAAAACTATTTATGATCAATAAAAGAATCAAAGATTTACTTTTTTTTTCATAAGTTAGGATATCGCAAGCAAGTTGCTATGATGCTCACAAAACTCTGCACTTTAGAGGGCTCACTGCCACAGGGAGCTCCTACTAGTCCAGCTTTGTATAACTTGATCAGCCTTAGGATTGACCGGCGCATATCGGCATTTGCTCTCAAAAACAAAATTAGATATACACGTTACGCCGATGACTTAGCTTTTTCAGGCGATTTTGATACTGGATCGGTCATTAGGTTAGTTTCAAAAATATTAAATGATGAAAAGTTGAAGATTAACCAAACCAAGACACGACTAATGCTACCGCACAATCAACAGGAAGTAACTGGGATTGTTGTTAACGAAATGATGCAAGCACCGCGTCCAGTAAGGCGTAACTTAAGAAAAGCTGTCCATTATATAGATAAATTCGGATTAGATTCGCATCTGGATTTCATTAGGAACACTCGGGCTAACTATTTAAATCATCTCAAGGGAATAGCCAACTTTATTCTTTTCGTAAATCCACAAGATCGGGATGCGAAGTACGCGCTTGAGGTGCTTTCTATCCTTTGACCTCGAATAGTTGCATGCGATTTCAAATATGTCCCTCTATGCACGAACCTATTGCGCCATACCTTGCCATTTACCCTCACTTTCTGCTTTTTGGCGCTATCGCTCAATTATCAGGATCACTGACGCTCGGCCCCGCCCCGCAGGCGGATGAAATACGGGCGCCGAAGGCGTTGGGCTCCACCCGGAGGCTGGACCCATCGTAATGGTGGATATGCCCTTCGTCATAATCCGTTTCATGAGACAGGCTCATGGCCTCGTCCATATCCCCGCCGCAGGCCATGAGCATGGCCTGGAGCCGCGCCGCGCCCCCCCCACCGGCCCGGTCCGCGTCCTCCCCCTGCCGCCTTATTAGACTTTACCTACCTATAAATTCAGTGTTTTCGAGGGGTAAAATCAGGGGTTTCCCTAATTTCTAATTTTCTGCCAAAGAGGTATAGCTAAAAATACCCGAGTCCTCCAGGGCTTTGGCGGCCGTATCCGGAAAGGTTTTTCCGTAGCCGCAGGCTTCAGCCTGCGCCCCTAGGGCACGGCAAACCGCGCCGCTACAAAGGACGAACCCAATTTCGGCGTTTCCGGAGGGCAACGAATAACTAACATTTGAAAGCTGATAACTGATGCCGATTCGCATTCAAAAGGTATCAAAATGTAGGAGCGAACCTTGTATTTGCCCACCGATTTAGGGCGAATACAAGATTCGCCCCTACGAAAAAATTACGTTTGATGGCGAATCGGCATGACAACTAACGCCAAGGAGAAGGTGATGAAACCGAGACGGCCTATTACGGATAACAGTTGGCGCATCAGGATAGTCCTGGCCGATGACCACCAGATTGTTCGGCAGGGGATTCGCACCCTTTTGACCTCTGAGCCCGACATGGATGTGGTGGGAGAGGCGGATAACGGCCGGGCGATCCTGCGGTTGGTTCAGCAGCTCTCTCCTGTGGTGGTCATCATGGATATTTCCATGCCCGAATTAAACGGCATCGAAGCCACCCGCCAGATCATGCACGATGCCCCCGGGGTTAAAGTGATTGCCCTGTCCATGCATTCCGACAGCTCCTTTGTGTTGAATATGCTCCGGGCCGGGGCCGCCGGTTATCTGCTGAAAGATTGCGCGGTGGATGAGTTGGTCAAGGCCATCCGCACCGTGGTGGCCCATAAGACTTATCTCAGCCCGGGGGTTTCAGACATTGTGGTTAAAGACCTGGTGGGGGGATGCTCCATGACGGAGGGCTCCGCATTCTCCGTGCTCTCCCCCCGGGAACGGGAAGTGCTCCAGCTGATGGCCGAAGGGAAAAATACCAATAATATCGCGGAAACCCTCTGCGTCAGCGGCAAGACCATCGAGACCCATCGCAAACAGATCATGACCAAGTTGGGGATTAACAATGTCGCGACCCTCACCAAGTATGCCGTGCGCCAGGGGCTGACCTCTCTGGAAATCTGAACCCGGCTGCCGACTTTTGACCCGCCCCCGGTTATTAGGGAATCCCTAACGACAAATAAGGTTTTTCGAACCTTAAAATTAGGGATTCCCTTAGTGTCTTTCCAGGTAAAACCCTTATACTCACCAAAGTAAAGATTCAAGGGAGAAGACAGATATTTCAAATGGGTCCTCGGCCTCCGGGACCTGGAATACCCCTTTGAACCTTAATGATCTTCAAATCCGGCGGGCTTACAGCGACCGACAGGATGTCCGGGGCATGGAAATATCTCCGAAAAGTTGAGCCTAAATTTCCCCTGCCGGAGAGACCTTTGGACTTCTCCTTGGGGTGACGGGTGACCATCAGGATTATCCTTGCGGATGACCATCAGATTGTGCGGCAGGGGTTGCGCAGTCTTCTAGCCGCGGAGCCGGATATGGAAGTGCTGGCGGAAGCGGATAACGGGCGCGCCGTCCTGGAGTTGGTCAAAAAGCTCTCGCCTCACTTGGTGATCATGGACATCTCCATGCCCGACCTGAACGGCATGGAAGCCACCCAGCAAATCCAGGCGGAATTCCCCGGAGTCAAAGTTATTGCCCTGTCAATGCATTCCGACAGTCTCTTTGTCTTGAATATGCTCAAGGCCGGGGCCTCCGGTTACCTGCTGAAGGATTGCGCGGTGGAAGAGCTGGTCAAGGCCATCCGCGCCGTGGTGAGCCATAAGACCTACCTCAGCCCCGGGGTCTCCGACATTGTCATCAGAGATTTTGTCAGCGGCTGGTCCACTATCCAGCCGCCTGCGTTGGCCGTCTTGACCCCCAAGGAACAGGAAGTGCTCCAGCTCTTAACCCAAGGCCACAACCCCCACCAGATTGCGGGCGCCTTGGAAATCAGCCCCAAGACCGTAGAAGCCCACCGCAAACAGCTCATGAGTAAATTGGGCATCCAAAACCTCGACGAACTCACCCGATATGCCGTCCGTGAGGGAGTTGCCTCCTACAAACCTTGAAACAAGTTTTAGACCAATTCGCATTCAAAAGGTATCAAGCAATTTAGGGCGAATACAAGATTCGCCCCTACGAAATAAATTACGGTTCATCCGACTAAAGCGTACCTGGTTTCGTGAAGGCATCCCCCTCTCTCGTTCCCAAGCTCCCGCTTGGGAACGCACTTGGGTGGAAAGCTCCTGCTTTCCAATATTAATAGGCTTAAGGTCCCGCAAAGAGGGTCTGACACCAATTCGCAATCAAACGTTTTTTTCGTAGGGGCGAACCTTGTGTTCGCCCTGAATGGTGGGAGAATCTCTCGATTTCCCCGGTCCTCCCTGAAAAGCCCGAGCAATTGCCCATCCGAAAACGCATTTTCTGGAGCCGCAGGCTTTAATGCCGTTTTCAGTTTTCGGTTATCGGTTATCGGTTTAATAGACCAGGATTATCAGCAAGTTGAAACTTAAGTTGGTTGCATTGGAAACAGAACTTGGTATAAGCTGACTCTTTACCCCTTTTATGGTAGGATGGAGCTTGGGTAAGGAAATTCTGCGCCTTCCCTTCCCCTACGCAAACCGCCATGGCATATTCCGACCGCGCCAATCAAGGGCTTCGTCTTAAAACCGTCATCACGTCTCTCGTGGTGGGTGCGGCTTTGATGGCCGGGAAATTCTACGCCTATCACCTGACCCAGTCCGCGGCCATCCTCTCCGACGCCCTGGAATCCATCATCAATGTGGTGGCCGCGGCCTTTGCCTTGGGCAGCATCATCATTGCCGGCCAGCGCCCCGACGCCTGCCATCCTTATGGGCACGGCAAGGTGGAGTATTTTTCCGCGGGTTTTGAAGGCGCGCTCATCATCCTGGCGGCCTTAGGAATATTTCACCAGGCTTGGGGGCAAGTGTTCCACCCCCATGCCCTGCCGCACCTGAAGGGCGGATTGCTCATCCTCGCGGGCGTCAGCCTGGTCAACCTGGCGCTGGGACTGGGGCTGTTAATGGTGGGAAAGCGGACCCACTCCCTCACCCTCATTGCCGACGGCAAACACGTGCTCACGGATGTGTACACTTCCGTGGGAGTATTGGGGGGATTGGGTCTGGTGCTGGTGACCGGCTGGTACTGGATGGACGGCGTGGTGGCCTTCCTGGTGGGCCTCAATATCCTGGTGATGGGGGTCAGTCTGATGCGCCAGGCCGCGGGCGGACTCATGGACACCTCGGACCCGGCGCTGCTGGCGGAGATTGCCGCGATTTTGGCCCAGCATCGCAAAGACAAATGGATCGATATCCACCGGCTCCGGGCCCGGCGTTCCGGGACCCGCATCCTT
This sequence comes from uncultured Desulfobacterales bacterium, assembly GCA_964618815.1. Lineage (GTDB taxonomy): Bacteria > Desulfobacterota > Desulfobaccia > Desulfobaccales > 0-14-0-80-60-11 > CAZUBT01. The sequence goes on from CAZUBT010000124.1 coordinate 4,496, forward strand.
CTGGACTTCCATCTTATCCTCCCCCGGGATATCAGCCTGTCCGAGGGCCACCAGGAAGTCAAGGACTTGGAGCAGATCTTCGCCCGCCGTTTTCAAGGCCAGGCGGATGTCCTGATTCATCTGGACCCTTGCGAAGACCCGGAGTGCCCCGTGTGCGGCTATGACCCATGCCAGATTCGGCAAGCCGATTCCCGGCAGCAACGGCTGTGGCGCCAGGATGTCCTGACCGCCGACGCGCCGGCCCCGGAGAAAAAAGGCCGGGAGGATTGAGGGGAGGGTGGGAAATTATACCACGTTCGGTTCCGAAAAGTTTTGAGTTTCGAGTTTCAAGTTTCAAGTTCGTGGGGCGGGCCTCCGTGCCCGCCAAAGTAGGGTGCGTTCCACGCACCATCAGTATTTGCCACTTTTCATGATTTACGGGTGAGCCAACGGCTTATGAGCAACTGTTTCCAATACAACCAACTTAAGTTTCAAATTGCTGATAATCCTGGTCTTTTTTACCGAAAACTCTAAACTTGAAACTCGAAACTCGAAACTTGAAACCGAAAACCCTCCCCTAAATCTGCGCGGCGTTAAGGTGCGGGTCCTCAATGCGGTACATCACCGTGGGGGGCTTAACCACCGGCGCGCTGTCCAGTTCCTTAAGGGCCTGCTGGACATCGGCTTCCCGGGCCTCATGGGTGATCATCACAATGGGCACCGAGCCCGCCACTTCCCGGCCCTTTTGAGTCACCGCGGCGATGCTGATGCCGAATTTTCCCAGGATCCCGGACACCTGGGAGAGCACCCCCGGGCGGTCCAGGGCCGCGAAGCGAAAATAGTAATTGGTCACCAGGTCGTTCATGGGCTTGATGAGCCGGGTGGACGTGAGCGCGTCGTCACTGCCCAGGGGCGGCACCCGGCGGGCAACCCCCCGGATCAGATTCCGGGCCACATCCAGGATATCGCTCACCACCGCGCTGGCCGTGGGCATCATCCCCGCACCCTGGCCATAGAGCAAAATGGGCCCCACCGCGTCGCCGGTGAGATAGACCGCGTTCATGGCCCCCCCCACCTTGGCCAGCATGTGGTCCGAAGGGATGAGGGTGGGATGAACCCGGGCCTCCACCCGATGGCCGTCGTCCCGGGTGATGGCCAGGAGTTTAAAGCGATAGCCGAATTCCTGGGCGAACTGCATGTCCAGGGGGGCCAGCCGGCTGATGCCCTCCACCGCGATGGCTTCCAGGTCCAGGCGGCTGCCGTAGGCCAGGCTCATGAGGATGGCCAGCTTGTGGGCGGTGTCGATGCCCTCCACGTCCAGGGTGGGGTCCGCTTCGGCATAGCCCGCGGCCTGGGCCTCGGCCAGGGCCTGGGGATAAGTGGCCCCGAACTGGGACATTTGGGTGAGGATGTAGTTGCAGGTGCCGTTCAATATGCCCAGCATCTCCTGGATGCGGTTGGCCGCCAGTCCCTGGCGCAGGGCCAGGAGGATGGGAATGCCGCCGCACACCGAGGCCTCAAAGGCCACTTCCACCCCGCTCTGTGCCGCCGCGCCCAGGATCTCGTTGCCGTGATGGGCCATGAGCGCCTTGTTGGCGGTGACCACGTGTTTCCCCCGGGAAATGGCGGCCAACAGGTATTCCCGGGCCGGTTCCAGGCCGCCCATGAGTTCCGCCACGATGTGAATATCCGGGTCATTGAGGATATCCGCGGCCCGGGGGGTGAGGCGCCCCGGCTCCAGAGTTACGTCCCGGGGCCGGGTAACATCCACATCCGCCACGGTTTTCAGAACCAACTCTGCCCCCAGGCGCCGGGCCAGGAGTTCCCGCTGCTGGGTCAGCAGGCGCACCACCCCGCTGCCCACGGTGCCGAAGCCGATTAAGCCCACGTTGATCGATTTCATAAGTGTATAGTCCATAAGTTGAGGGGAGGGCCGGGGGAAAGCCATTCCCCCGCCCTCCCCTCAAACTCCCCTCCCAACCCCCTATAAGGGGTTGGGGGAGGGGGTTTGGGGGAGGGGGCAGG
>CAZUBT010000125.1:0-6241 GCA_964618815.1 uncultured Desulfobacterales bacterium
TGCGCAGTGCGCACCCTACTCAGGCGGGCACGGAGGCCCGCCCCACGAACTTGAACCTTGAACCTTGAACTTTGAACTTTTCTAAGCAGAGGTTGTCAGGCAACCCAGTCCCCTTAATTAAACAGTATTGCCCGTAATCCCCGGCCCCTGACCCCTTGCCAATTCATTTGCCTTTTGGCCCGCTCTGGGGTATATTTTTGCTAATACCTTTGTGAAATAAGGCCGGTTTTCCTCTTCAAGGTTATCAATTTGAAGTCTGTGTTACTGAGACTCCAGATTTTTTCCACAGAAAACCGAAAACTGTATAAGGGGGCAGCCTTGTCCAGCAAGCATATCGGGATCTTAGGGACCGGGGCGTACGTGCCGGAGCGGGTATTGACCAACAAGGAACTGGAAAAGTTGGTGGCCACTTCGGATGAGTGGATCATGGACCGCACCGGTATCCGGGAGCGGCGCATCGTGGCCCCGGAGGAGGATAACGTTACCATGGCGGTGGAGGCCGGCCGCCAGGCCCTGGCGAACTCAGGCATTGCTCCGGAGCAACTTAGTTACATCATCCTGGCTACCAACAGCCCGACGCACTTCTTTCCCGCGGGGGCCATCCAGGTGCAGGACGCCCTGGGGCTGAACGGGCGTCTGGGCGCGTTCGACCTCCTGGCCGGGTGCACCGGCTTCAATTACGCCCTGTATGTGGCGGAACGGCTGGTGAAGCCCGAGGGCGCGTACGCCCTGGTCATCGGCAGCGACAGCAACTCCCGGTTCACCGATTGGACGGACCGGGGCACCTGCGTGCTCTTCGGGGACGGAGCCGGCGCGGTGGTGGTGGGGCCGTCGGAACAGGGCCGCATCCGGTCCTCCTTCATCGCCTCCAGCCTGAACTTTAAACTTTTTTTAAAAACCGAATTCAACGGGGAAGTCAGCCCCTTTCTGCCGCTTCAAACCACCACGGAACGCCATTTTCTCACTATGGACGGCCCGGACATCTTCAAGTTTGCGGTGGGCGCGGTGAAGGAATCCATCCGCCGCATCCTGGATCTGGCCCAGATCAGCCGGGAAGACCTGGATTACCTCATCATCCACCAGGCCAACTGGCGCATCCTGGACGCGGGGGCCCGGTTCGCCAAGGTGCCCATGGAAAAGGTCTTCGTCAACGTGGACCGCTACGGCAACACCTCCGCGGCGTCGGTGCCCCTGGCCCTGCACGAGGCCCTGCAAGAAGGCCGCATCAAGCAAGGGGACAAGGTGCTGCTCATCAGCTTCGGCGCGGGAGCTACCTGGGGCGCGGCGTTATTGGAGTGGTAAGGGGGCGGGAGGTTTAATACCGTTTTCGGTTTTCGGTTATCGGTTTTCGGTTAAAAAACCAGGATTATCAGCAAGTTAAAACTTAAGTTTTTTGCATTGGAAACAGAACTTGGTATAAGTCCGCCATAGAGTTGGTTGAATCTGAAACTGAACCGGGCATAACAAGCCCTCTGATCAACCGGGTAATTAGTCGGAAAATAAAACATCCCCCTCTGAATGACGCTCAGAGGGGGATGTTTTCTTCCGGGATACCGGCTTTTCTTACATAATACGGATCCCCTTGGGTTTCTCCGGCGCCGGCTCCGCAGGAGGCGCGGGCTTTTCCGGAGGGGCCGGCTTCTCAGCGGGCTTGGGTTTCTCCGCAGGTTCCGCGGGGCGAGCCGGTTTGGCGGGCCGCGCCTCTTCCGGCTTCTTTTTTACCCCGGGTTTCTCGCCAGGTTTGGCGGGTTTTGGTTTTTCCGCGGCCGGGGGAGCAGGCGGCTCGGGTTTTTCCGCCACCGGGGGTTTAACCGGCGGCGCTTCCGGGACCGGCGGCGGGGTGACTATGGGGGGCGGGGAAGGCGGCGGCGCTTCCGGAGCCGCGGTCCCCGGCTGGGAAGCCAGATACCGGGAGGCGACCCAGCCCAAACGGCCGTCCTGGCTTACCCGCACCTGAGACCAGTCCTCCGCGTCCCCCAGTCTCTCCACAGCTTGATTGCGTTCCAGAAAGGAGATCACGGGGCAGTCATAGCCGGGGCAAGCCCTGAGCTTGAGGCGGTTGGCGTTCACATAAAAAATGGGCCGGACTGCCGCAGGCGGAGGGATGGGCGCGGGCGGGGGGAACGGCGGGAGCGGGGTCTGGTAAGGGGGAGGAAGACACCCCGCCAGCCATAAGGCCAGCAACCCTATCAGGATAAAATAGAAGAACGGTCCCCGGGGCGATTTCACGTTAAGAAGCTCCCCCGCCATTCTCCCGGCTGTCCCGGATGCGCCAGTCCCCGCCGCTCTTTTCCAGGATTACTTTATAGGTGGGGCGCAGCAGGGTGTAGTCCCGGGTCCGGTGATCAAAGACCTGGATGTTCCACACCAGGTCCGCCTGAACCTGTTTCTCCCCCAGGCGCTGGACGTTGGAGATGCGGTAAGACACCTCTTTCACGTCGTAATTCTTCCACAACTCCAGGATTTGCCGCTCCACCTGGCCCAGGTTGGGGTACGCGGAATTATAGCAACCGAGCCATTTGTTGATGTCTTTATTGAGATGCGCGGCCCGGATCTTCTCTGCCAGCTTCTCCACTTCCCGGCGCAAATCTTCCTGGGGCGCGGTGACGGGTGCGGGCGTTTGGGGGGCCTGGGTCCGGGGCGAGGGCAACATCCGCCAGGCGCCGTAGGCCACGATGACCACCAGAAATAGGCTTAATAAAGTAATCAACGCCCGTCCGGGGCGGCGTGGTTGATGGCGGCGCACTTTGGTCTCCGAATCTCGGGGGTAGAATACGGGCGGGGCTTCATCCTCCTGGGCCACTCGGGCCACTCTTAGAGGCAGGCCGCAATCCGTACAGAATCTCTGTCCGGGAAAGGTCAAAGTACCGCAACGGGCGCAGGCGCGAGATGCGGCCGGGGAGCCTTTCAATATCTGCCCGCACCGCTGACAGAACCGGTGCTCTTCCCCGTGGACCAACTGACATGGGCTGCAATACGACATATCTTCCCACCCGGAGTTTACTCGCTTTTTCTACCATATTCTCCTGGCAAAGCACAAGCAAATTAGGATAATTATGAAGGGCCGGGCGCAAAGGCTTCACCGCTCAGGACACCAAGAACACTAAGATTCACCTGGGAATCCCTGTTTGGGGTCATGCTTCTCGCTTTCCAACCGAGCTTATGAACCAGAAAAAAGCAGACCCTCCGGGTGGGTGAGGAACTCTTGAAGCGGGGTATCGACTATCGGCTGGCAGGCGTGGCCGGAGCTGAACCTATCTAGCGCTTAATCACCGCCATCCTCGACCCCGAACCGGCTCCGGGGTTGCGAGCCGGCGGCCCGGTATCACGAACGTGGGGAGATTTAGACGGCCTTGGACGAATTGATACCAATGCGCCATCAAACGTAATTTTTTCGTAGGGGCGAATCTTGGATTCGCCCTAAATCGGTGGGCGAACACAAGGTTCGCCACTACATTTTGATACCTTTTGAATGCGAATCGGCATAAGTGAACAGTATTTGAGTCAGGGAGGATTTCCTTACCGGCCCGTCTCACCTCGATGGGACAAATTTTATGCTCTGAGTAATAAGCTAGTAGCCCACCGCCAAGCCGCCACCTCATTCCGCCCAATAATTGGGGGCTTCCTTCATGATGATAACGTCATGGACGTGGGATTCTTTGAGGCCCGCGGGAGTAATGCGCACAAAGCGGGCCTGGGCCTGGAGTTCCGGGATGGTGCGGCAGCCCACGTATCCCATGCCGGCGCGCAAGCCCCCCATTAGCTGGTAAATCACCTCCGCCAGCCTCCCCCGGGAGGGGACCCGGCCCACGATGCCTTCGGGCACCATCTTGCATTCCAGGTCCACGTCTTCCTGACAGTAGCGGTCCCGGCTCCCGGCTTTCATGGCCTCCACGGAGCCCATGCCCCGGTAGATCTTGTAGCTGCGGCCCTGAAAAATCACAGTCTCTCCGGGGCTTTCGTCGGTGCCGGCAAAGAGGCTGCCGATCATCACCACCTCGGCGCCCGCGGCCAGGGCCTTGGTGAGGTCCCCGGAATACTTGACCCCGCCGTCGGCCACCAACGGAATATCCGCTTCCCGGGCGGCCCGGGCGCAGTCCATGATGGCGGTCATCTGGGGGACGCCCACGCCCGCGATCACCCGGGTGGTGCAGATGGAGCCGGGGCCAACCCCCACTTTCACTGCATCCACCCCGGCCTTGATAAGGTCCCGGGCGCCTTCGGCGGTGGCCACATTGCCGGCGATCAACTCCACCTGGGGAAAGGCGCGTTTGGTGTCCGCCACCGCTTCCACCACCCGGCTGGAATGGCCGTGTGCGGTGTCGATGACGATGATGTCCACCCCCGCCTTCAGCAGGGCGTCCACCCGGGCCTCCCGGTCCGGCCCCACTCCCACCGCGGCCCCCACCCGCAGGCGGCCAAACTCGTCCTTACAGGAATAGGGATATTTCCTGATCTTCTCAATATCCTTAATGGTGATGAGCCCGGTCAGATTATAATCGTCATCCACCACCAGGAGTTTTTCAATGCGGTATTTATGGAGCAGGGCTTTGGATTCCTCCAGGGTGATGCCCACCGGCGCGGTGACCAAGTGGTCCTTGGTCATCACCTCGCTGACTATCTGGTCCATATTAGTTTCAAACCGGAGGTCGCGGTTGGTGACGATCCCCACCAGGCGGCGGCCTTCCACCACCGGGATGCCGGAGATGCGGTAGCGCTCCATGAGATCCATGACCTGGGCCAGCCGCGCCTCGGGACCGATGGTCACCGGGTCGATGATCATACCGCTTTCCGATTTTTTGACCTTTTCGGCCTCCAGGGCCTGGGCCGAAATGGTCGTATTGCGGTGCAGGATGCCCATACCCCCCTGGCGGGCCAGTGAAATGGCGGTGTCCGCTTCGGTGACGGTGTCCATGGCCGCGCTCAACAGGGGGATGTTGAGGCGAATGTTCCGAGTGAGGCGGCTTCCCAGGTCAACTTCACTGGGGAGCACCGCGGACGCTCCCGGCAGCAGCAGCAAATCGTCGAAAGTAAAGGCAAAAGGGATGGATTCCGGGGACATGCTTGGATCTCCTATGCTTGGTTTACCTGGAAATTACCGCCGATTTTCTCAAAGTTTATGCTTTCCACCCGGTTTTTCAAGGCCTCTTTGCCCTCCGGGAAATTAATTCCAACAATACCCCTTCCAGCAGCCCCGCGTCGATGGCCACCAGGGAATCCCGGCGAAAGGCCCGGAGGATGGTCTGGATGATCAGAGCCCCGGCGGGCATGACCCCGGCTTTGCCGGGCTCCATCCCCGGCAGCCGGGCCAGTTGGGCTTCCGTCAAGCTGCAGATGAGCTCGGTAAGTTCATCCACCCGGGCCCGGGTGAGGATCAGATTATTGACCTTGCCGGGGTCATACTCCTTCATCTTCAAGGCCATGGCCGCCAGGGTGGTGACCGCGCCCGCGGTGCCCACCAGCCTTGGCGGCGCGCTTAGATGAGGGGCAAAAAATTGCTCATAAAATTCGCTTAACTGCTGCTCTAATTTTTGCCTCAGGGCCGCCAGCCGCTCCGGCCGGGGCGGGTCCCCCAAGGGATGGGCCCGGCTCAGGGTCAGGACCCCCAGGGGCAATCCGGCGAATACCGGCTCCCGGTCCGGGCGAGCCAGGGTAAACTCGGAACTGCCCCCTCCCACGTCAAAGACCGTTAGGGCCTCGGCCCGATACTCCGGGGCCAAGGCCGAGAGCACCCCTTGTAAGGAGAGGCGGGCCTCCTCTTCCGAGGTCAGGACCCGGACCGTGAGACCCAGGGAATCCCGGATGCGGTCCAGAAATTCCCGGCGATTCCGGGCCTGCCGCACCGCATGGGTGGCCACCGCGTCATAGGCCGCCACCCCATAGTCTTCCATGAGCCGGGAAAAGCCCCGGAGGGCCGCAATGGTCCGGGTCATGGCGGCTTTCGTTAGGAAGCCGGTTTGGGCCAACCCCTCTCCCAGGGCGGTGATTTCCCGATGGTGCGTGAGGATTTTCATCCCCGCCGAGGAAACCTCCGCCACGGCCAGACGCACCGTCAGGCTGCCCAGGTCCAGGGCGGCTAGGCGTAGGGGCGAGTTCGAAGGTGGCGTCATCCTGTTCTGAAAGGTTCAAGGTTCAAGGTTCAAAGTTCAAAGTTCAAGGTTGATGGATTCGTAAAAAGTCGATATTGGTCAATTATCTGAAATAATTTAAGATTATGGCAATTTTCTTCTTGTCGGGCCTC
>CAZUBT010000126.1:0-6087 GCA_964618815.1 uncultured Desulfobacterales bacterium
TTGACCTAAATTGACTTTTTACGAATTCATCAACCTTGAACTTTGAACCTTGAACTTTGAACTTTTCAAAACAGAGGTCTCAACTACACATAAGGTTCGGAAATTCTGTGGCGGTCTTTTCGCGGTCTCCCGCTTGTCTTCCGGCCCGGCGCATGTTAAGGTAAATCCTATAAATGCTTGGGAAAGGGGACCCCGGATTCCATGACCTTAGAGAAGACCATCGCCATGACCGCGGCGGAGTTGGACGGCAGCCTGGAGCGCCTGGCGGAGCAGATTCTTCAGCGCCATACGGACCTGAACGAGCTGGTGCTGGTGGGCATCCGCACCGGCGGGGCCTTTCTGGCCCGGCGGCTGGCCGATAAAATCTCCCGTCGCGCCTCGGGACCGGTGAAAGTAGGAGTCCTGGACATCACCCTGTACCGGGACGATTGGACCCAGCTCAGCCACAAACCCCTGGTGGGGAAAACCGAGCTGCCCGGCTCCATCGACAACCAGGCGGTGGTGCTGGTGGATGACGTGCTGTTCACCGGGCGCACGGTGAGGGCCGCGCTGGACGCGCTCATCGATTATGGCCGGCCGGGCCGCATCGAGCTGGCGGTCCTGGTGGACCGGGGCGGCCGGGAGCTGCCTATCCAGCCCGATTATGTGGGCTTAACCGTCGCCCTGCTCCCCCCCCAACGGGTCAACGTCTATCTTCAGGAGATGGGGCGGCCCGACGAAGTGGCGGTGGAATCCGGCCCCCCGGCGAGGACATGAAGCAACGCCTGAGAAAAATTAGAGTCAGGGACACCGCCGGCTTGCCTGCCCTTCCCCCGGAAGCCGCCGCGGCCCTAAAGGCCCAGGTGGGACGGGTGGCCCAGGCCCTGGAGGCCGAGGCGGACCCGGAGACGCTTAAAAGCCTGGTGCAGCCCCAGCCCCATGATCCCCGGTGGGACCTGCACCTCATGGCCGCGTTGGGGGCCCTGGCCCATCCGGCCATTCCACCCCTGCTGGCGGCCCGGTTCGGCGCGGCGCCCGACAAGACCCGGCGCAAGTTTCTCAAACGCACCCTGCATCTGATGCAGACCCGGGGAGTGCCGGTGCCCCCGGACCTCTTGCCCAAAGATGAACCCCGTCTCCTGGTGGCGGAACGGGCCGCGCCCCGAGCCTATGTCTCCCAGGTTTTGGGCAATGGGTCTCGCTTTGTGATCCTGGAAGGCCCCCGGGAATACTTAGGGGGCAACATCCTGGTGGCTCAGTTGATCGATCAGCAGAGGTTCGTGCAGTGTCACCTGCTGGATATCAAGACCAAAGAAAAGGCCAAGTTCTGGGAAAATTTGCGCGGCGCAGACGGTATGGTGGACCCCCTGACGGTCCCTGCCGCGTATGCCGTATCTCTCCTGGAAGATGCTTATCAGCTTAACCCCGGCGAGGGCGGCGCATCCCGCTACGCCTCCCTGCGGGAGCGCATCCGGTCTCATTGGGGCAAGCCCGAGGACGCGCCCCCCCGGCCCGCCATTCCGGAAGTGACTCCCGGGGAGCGCAGCCGCCTGCTGGATGAATCTCGCCGGCTGGCCCTGGACCCCCTGTTCCATTCCTGGCTGCCCGGCCGGGAGGAGATTGCCCCCTGGCTGGAAAAAGCCCTGGCTGCCCTGGACAGTCCCCTGGTGCTCTCCGAGCCCCAGAAGCAGGCCCGGGCTGAAGGGGTCAAGGACGAAGCCACCCGGGTGCTATATCCCCCGGAGGACCGGGAGCTGTGGAGCCGCCGCCTCCTGGATATGGCCTATTATCTGGAGTTGAAGGGTCGCGGCGAGGATGCCCTGGCTGCCTGGGCAGCCGCGGACGATTTGAGCCAAACCCAGCAGGAGCGGGGTCCCCTCACGGGAGAAAATCCCTTCCTGAAAGAACTGGTGAGCTTCGCCCTGCGCATGGCCTGGGAGATTCAGGAACAGGCTAACAAACCGGAGTCCGCTTCCGGCCTGGTGGCGCCTGCCGACAGCTCTTCCTTGCTCTGGAGGGGATGATGCTCCACACTCTCTCGGTGCGCACCAACACCCGGACCGAGTTCATCGACCTCACTTCCCAGGTGCAGGCCGCGGTGCGAGAAAGCGGCATCACCCAAGGCTTGTGCCATATTTTTGTGCCCCATACCACGGCCGGGGTGACTATTAACGAAAGCGCGGATCCCGCGGTCAAGGCCGACATCCTGATGGTGTTGAACAAACTGGTGGGCGAAAAGGAGCCTTACCGCCACCTGGAAGGCAATTCCCCGGCTCATATCAAGGCTTCCCTCATGGGCTCCCAGGTTACCGTGTTCGTAAACGGCGGCCGTTTGCTCCTGGGAACCTGGCAGGGCATCTTTTTCGGTGAATTCGACGGACCCCGCTCCCGAAAGGTCCATGTGAAGACGGTCTCGGACTGAATGAAGCAAAAGGGTGATTTTTTCGGAGAAGTCCGACTGGACGGCCTCTCCCTGGCCGCCATCCGGCAAGGCGCGGCCCCCCTCCGGGACCGCCAATTCCTCAAGGACTTCCTGGAGTACGTCCACATCAAGAAAGGGCTGCTAACACCTTATCATGGGCAATACCCCTTGATTGAAATCCGGGAACTGCTCCCCTCGTTCGAGAAGAATTTCGCGGAATACCACGACCTTCCCAGCTTCAGCATGGTGGCCTTCAACCGCCCCCTGTCCTACCAGGAAGAAATCTTCCAATACGACATTCTCCATCCCGCGGTGGAGGCAACCGGGCCCAAGCGCCGGGGCCACTCCAACCTGGATAAGATCCTGCCCCACCTGGACCGAGACCTGCGGCCTTTCCTGAAACAGCGTTTCGCGACCCGTGATCTTACGAAGTTGGCCCATTACGAAGAATTGCTGGAATACCTGTTCCACATGGATCGGGCCCATGTGTTGGCCCGGGACGGACAGGGAAAGTTCCGCCTGCTGGGGGTGTATGCCTCCTTTCCATCGGATTTGGACATCGAACTCAAACACCTGGGCCACAAGCTGGGCAAATTCAAGAAGCTGGACAGCGCCGCGTATGAACGGGAACGGGAATTCGTGTATCAGTTCCTCATGGAACTTTACGGCTTTCCCATCGCCGCGGAACGGCGCACTTCCGCGGCGTTGTTCGCCCGCAAACTGAGCCGCCTCAAGGAGCAGTATCTCATCAAAGTCCTGGGCGCCTCGGACCGCACCATCACCTCCCTTTGCGGCTTTGAGCAGAAAAGATACCCCCTGGTGGAAAAGATCGCGCTCATCTCTCTCCCCCCGGGCCTGGCCGACGCCTACCCCCACCTCCGGGACCAGGGTTATTATGTGGACCAGGACCGCCGGGTGGTCATCTTTAAGGTGACCTACCTGCAGCACAAATACAACCGCTTCAATGTCCTGGAAGACCGGGCCATGTCGGTGGTGAAACAGGAACTCATCCACCCCCATCACGGAGGCCGGGATACCAGCCTCAATCTCTTGAAAGATACCAAACGGTTCCTGAAAGACCTGACGGACATCGTCCGGGGGGAATATATCGGCTCCATCTCATATAAGCGCACCGACCTCCTCGCCTCCACCAAGACCCACGAGGACCGCCTGAAGTTCCTGTCCGCCTGGCTCGTGAAAAACCAGCGGCGCCTGGGCACATACAGCCAAGAGTCCTTTGAGGCCGCTAAAAAACTGCTGAACAGTTATCTCCTAAACCGGGAGAATAAAGAGGCATTTGCCAAACATGCGGAACTGCACCGGGAGGTGCTCCAGAAAATGACTTATCTGACCCAGGCCCAACGTCTCCATCCCCTGGAGAAATTGGCCCAGGAAGACGAAGCCCGGGGGCTGGCCCCCAGCCGGCGGCTGGCCCAGGCCCTGGCTTTTCTGGAAGAAAGACAGGAAGATTTACCGTATTTCTATCCCGATCTGTTTGACAAATTCCTCCGGCTGTGGGACCAGGTCCTGGCGCATCCTTATTTTCAAAAAATGCTGGACGGTATCACCCCGCCGGACACCGCCCTGCGCCGCCAGGTCATGCAAATGATGGAACAAGGGCGGAAGTTGGCCGCGGACCTGCGGGAGCAGCACCAAGCTATCCAGACCGCGACGGAGCGGGGTACCCCCTTCCCCCTGATCCCGCCGGAAGCCTCCCGGCGTCTCAAGCCGGTCTGATCTGATAGGTTTTCTGTTTTCTGTTTTCTGTTTTCTGTTAAAAGACCGGGGAGTAGCGAATTTCCATGGTCCCAAACTCCGTTGGGGGATGTAGGGTGCGTCCTACGCACCATCCGCCCTAATACCGTTTCCGGTTTTCGGTTATCGGTTTTCGGTTAAAAAGACCAGGATTATCAGCAAATTGAAACTTAAGTTTGTTGCATTGGAAACAGAACTTGAGTCCTCTGCGAAAAACAGCCGGTACACAGGGGAACCAAATCCAGGGGGAAAATCTGGTGGCACAGGCTTCCAGCCTGTGCAAAAAACCTTGATATACCATAGAGTTGCCCACAGGCTGGAAGCCTGTGCCACTGGTTTCTTTTCCTTTGAAGCTGATTTGCCATCGCTCAAGCCCTTTTAGCAGAGGTCTCAACTTGGTATAACTGCCGCAACACCGGAGGAAACAAGCTTCCATGACCTCACCTGAAACCGAAAACCGGAAACCGGAAACCTGGTATTTCCAGGACCGGGGCCAGGGGCCGCCCCTGTTGCTGCTCCACGGCCTGGGGGCCTCCGGTTTTTCCTGGAGAGACAATCTGGAACCCCTGGCCCGGCATTTCCGGGTGTTAGCTCCGGATATTCCTCCCCATGGCCGGTCTCCCGCGCCCCTGGACGGGGATTACCGCCTCGAGGCCCTGGTCCGGGGCGTCAAGGAGTTCCTGGACCGGCGGGGCCTCACCCGGACCGCGGTGGCCGGCAACTCCCTGGGGGGCGGCCTTGCCCTGCTGTTGGCCCGGGACTATCCGGAAATGGTCTCGGCCCTGGTCCTGCTGGCCCCCGCGGCCGCCTTGAACCAGATTCCCTGGATCTTCTATCCCTTGCGTCTCCCGGGTCTGGGGCTGATTACCGCGTCTTTGTTGGGCCCCTGGATGCTCCCCTGGGCCATGCGCTTCATGTATTACCGCCGGGACCGCATCACCAAAGCCGCGGTGGCGGGTTATGCCGGGCCTTACCGGGAAATGCGCCGGCGCCTGGCCTTGCGGCGTCTCTGTCAAAGCCTGAAGATCTGGCCGCTAACTAAGGTGGAAGCCATGCTTAAAAGTATCCGGCAGCCGACGCTGCTCATCTGGGGGGACAAGGACCGGGTCTTGCCCGTGGCCCAGGCCCCCTGGATTCAAGCCCGCCTGCCCGGAGCCGGGCTGGTCATTCTCCCGGAAGTGGGCCATGCTCCCCAGGAAGAGGTCCCGGACGCGGTGAATAAATTAATCATTGCTTTTATAGGGCGATCATTAATAAATTAAATAGGGTCCATCCGAAAACAGCATTTCTGTAGCCGCAGGCGTAAGCGTGAAAGTCGCCGGATTAAGGGTTAAAGAAAATATAGCGCCGCCGCCCTCGGCGGTAACAAGATGGGATGGCGACGAACTTTCATCCACGGGGATGAGGCGATCTTGCCTTGTGACGGTTTAGCCTGCGCCCAACCAAGCCCTTGATTCTCGGGCACGGTAAGTCGGGTCCCTACAAGATGAAATTTTTTTGATTTTCCGGATGTATGTTGATTATGAAAACTTCACGCCACAGGAGGCTAACGGGCCTTAACCGGCCCACCATCAGACTATGAGAAAAAACATCATTCCATTCGGCCGGGCCAAGCGTTCCGTCAAGGAAGTGGTGGAGCGCTTCTACCAGGAGTTGGACGACATCGAGGAAATCGTCATCATCGCCAAGGACCGGGAGGGTGAATGGATCTTCGCCAACTCGGAGTTGGAAAACGAACTGGAATGGATCGGCAGCCTCTATAAATTCATCAACAAGGCCATCATGGATGATGAGGAGGATTTTTAAAGAAAGCACCGGCGAGACGCCTGGGCCACCAGGGGATTTATGGCGACCAGGGGCGGCTTTCGAGGAATTATGGTTCATCCGACTAAAACGTACCTGGTTTCCTGAAGGCATCCCCCTCTCTCGTT
>CAZUBT010000127.1:0-5884 GCA_964618815.1 uncultured Desulfobacterales bacterium
TTTTAACGTATTTCCAGGTGGGCGCCACCAATATTCCCATCGCCATCGGCCTCATCCTGATGATGTATCCGCCGTTGGCCAAGGTGCGCTACGAGGAACTGCCTAAAGTCTTCAAAAACTTCAAGGTCCTGACCCTGTCGTTGATCCAGAACTGGGTGATCGGCCCCATCCTGATGTTTCTGCTGGCCATCGCGTTTCTCAGCGGCTACCCGGAATACATGGTGGGCTTGATCATCATCGGCCTGGCCCGCTGCATCGCCATGGTCATCGTCTGGAACGACCTGGCCCAGGGGGACGCGGAGTATTGCGCCGGGCTGGTGGCCTTCAACTCCATCTTCCAGATGCTGTTTTTCTCCGTCTACGCCTATATTTTTGTCACGGTGCTGCCCGCCTGGCTGGGAATCGCCTCGGGCCTGGAAGTCAAGGTCACCATCCTCCAGGTGGCGGAAAGCGTGTTGATCTACCTGGGCATCCCTTTCTTCGCCGGCATGTTCACCCGCTTTTTCCTGGTCAAACGCAAGGGGATTAAGTGGTATGAAGAAAAATTCATGCCCAAAATCAGCCCCATCACCCTTATTGCCCTCTTGTTCACCATTATGGTGATGTTCTCCCTCAAGGGCGAGTATATCGTGCAGCTCCCCCTGGATGTGGTGCGCATCGCCATCCCCCTGGCCATCTATTTCTTCGTCATGTTCTTTATCACCTTCTACATGTCGGCCAAGGCCGGGGCGGGCTATCGCATTTCCACCACTCTGTCCTTTACTGCCGCCAGCAACAACTTTGAGCTGGCCATCGCGGTGGCGGTGGCGGTCTTCGGGCTCCAGTCCGGCGTGGCTTTTGCTGCGGTCATCGGCCCCCTGGTGGAGGTCCCGGTGCTCATCAGTCTGGTGGGCGTGGCCTTAAAGTTCAGACAGAAATATTTTACTCCCTTATGCTGCGTGGATTGTGGCATCGAGGCGACTCAAGCTACTCTTCTGAAGGCGCGGCGTAGCGATCAGGACTTATACGTCTGTCCCGATTGCGCCCGGTGATCTTGATACCCCCTCGCCGGCGTCAACCGGACGTCCAGCGTTACCAAAGGAATATCCAAAATGCAGCTCACCATGCAACAGGAAGAGATCATCGCGAGGATCATCTCAGAGCTTTCTCAAGGAATGAAGTTGGCCAAGTGCCGAAAATGCGGGTGTATGCGAGATGCCCTGAAATGCCTTGGTTCCGCCCCAATCCCACAGGACTTTCTGAATAGGGTGGAACTATGGCTTTCCCGCATGGAGAGCATCGAATACAACTGCCTGGGCTGTGAATACTGCTATCCGGCAGTTATCATGAATCTCATTTACCAGGCATTCCCAAACCATAGCGCCTCTGTCTCATTATGTTGCTCCTGGGATGTTCGAGAAGAAGTCTGGCCTCCCATTCCAGGGGAATATTTTGCTTTTTGCGAAGGGGTAACTTGCCCGGTGGCGGTCTCGACCCTGGCCAGTCCGGAACTTGCGGAAGGTTTGTCCCGAATAAAGCCGCAAGGCCTCTGCATCGTGGGAAAAACCGAAACGGAAAATATCGGCATTGACAAGATTGTCAAGAATACCATCTCAAACCCGACTATCAGGTTTCTTCTCCTCGCAGGACCGGACTCCCAGGGCCATTGCAGTGGTAGGACTCTTCTTGCTCTCAGTGAAAAGGGAATTGATGACCAAATGAGGGTAATCGGCTCTCCCGGTCGCCGGCCTGTTCTCGCCAATGTAACGCCCCAGGAAATAGAGGCTTTTCGACGCCAAGTCAAAGTAATAGATATGATCGGCTGTGAAGATCAAGATAGTATTGTTACCAAAATAAAAGAACTCTCCCAGAAGAATCCCGGTGTATGCATCTGTAAGGAATGTGCACTTGAAATGCCATCGGTCCAAGTTCCGGCTATTCCTGTCATTAAGGCCAATAAAGCCGGAGATAAGAAATTAGATGAAGCTGGTTATTTTGTTATTATTCCGCAGCCTGATAAAAACAAAATTATAGTGGAACATTATTCATATAACAATCGGCTTTTAAGGATAATTGAGGGCGATGATGCTGCCGGAATTTGTTATACGATTATTGAAGGTGGCTGGGTTACAGAATTGACTCATGCAGCATATCTGGGTAGAGAGCTAATGAGGGCGCAGTTGTCCATGAAAATGGGCCTCAAGTATGTCCAAGATGGCGCTTAATAACTAACTTATTTAAATAACTTAAATAAATTGTAAGGAGAAAGTGCGATCAATGAAGATAGTTTGCCGTATCATCATGCTATTGTTTTGTGGGGGAATTTTTTTATCATTATTCCCTTCACAATCTATGGGTGAAGGCCCAGGGACCGCCAAAGCCAAGCCCGCACTCTATGAATTCGGCGCGGGGTATTGTGCCTCCTGCAAGGAGATGGAAAAGGTCATGGCGGAGTTGAAGACGAGCCACAGCGACCAGGTGGAATTTCGCATGGTCTATGTGGATAAGGAAGGGGAACTATTCAAGCAATACAAGATCATGCTGATACCTACCCAGGTCTTCCTGGACGCATCCGGGAAAGAGGTGGACCGGCATATCGGCCCCTTGTCCAAAGAAGAAGTCTTGCAGAAGCTGCGGG
Source organism: uncultured Desulfobacterales bacterium (assembly GCA_964618815.1). Classification (GTDB taxonomy): domain Bacteria; phylum Desulfobacterota; class Desulfobaccia; order Desulfobaccales; family 0-14-0-80-60-11; genus CAZUBT01. The sequence goes on from CAZUBT010000127.1 coordinate 2,618, forward strand.
ACCTGAAACTCATCAATAAATGAGGAGACGATTTAATGGGATGGAGTGAATCTCTGGGCCAGGTCATGCAAACCCGCCCCATCCTGGCATACGGAGCCAGCTATTTGGGCGGGGTGATCGCCACCGCCAGCCCGTGCATCCTGGCGAGTATTCCTTTGGTCATCGGCTTCGTCGGCGGTTACGCCGGGGGCAACAAGAAGCAGGCCTTTTTATATTCCCTGACTTTCGTGGTGGGTTTAGCCGTGGTCATGTCCATCCTGGGGGCCATGGCCGCGCTCATGGGCACCATGTTCGGCCAGGTGGGCACTTATTGGTATTTTGTGGTGTCAGTGATCCTCATCGTCATGGGCCTGCAATTAGCCGGAGTCATAAATCTTAAGTTGGGCGGCAATGCGCAAAGATTTTTGCCCCAACGCACCGGCTTGATCGGCGCCTTGATTTTAGGGGGGCTGTTCGGTCTGGTGCTCTCGCCCTGCGCCTCCCCGGTGTTGGCGGTGATCCTGACCTTGGCCGCGGTCAAGGGCGAGGTGGCTTACGGCAGCACCCTGCTCTTTGCCTACGCCCTGGGGCAAGGTACTCTGATCATCCTGGCGGGCACCTTTACCGGTGTAATCGAAAGTTATCTGCAATCTAAAAGCGCCAAGGTGGGCACCATGCTCCAAAAAGCGGCCGGCGGGCTGATCTTCTTTGCCGGGGCCTATATCTTCTTCCAAGGGATTCGCGCCTGGTAATTTTTTTCGTTTGATTAAGGAAACCGTTTTCCTTTAAGGGATGTTAACCATGGATAACCAAAATCCGCAAGAGCAAGCGGTGGCGGTGGAAACCGCCGCCGAAACCACCGAACCGCCTATCAGTCTCATTGCCAAGATGAAAGCGGCAATCGCCGACCTGTCGGCCAGGCAAATCCTCAAGCTGATCTTCCTGGGTCTGGCGCTCATTGTCTGGTATCCGATTTACAGCAGACTGGCGCCCTTCTCACTCTGGATCACCTACGATGTCTTCCGGATCGCTCCGGGCACCCACTTGGGGGACGCCGTAGCCTTTTTCTTTCTGGATATTCCCAAGGTATTCATGTTGTTGATCCTGGTGATCTGGGGCGTGGGCCTGCTGCGTTCCTTTTTCACCCCCGAGCGGACCAGGACTATTTTGGCGGGCAAACGGGAGATTCTCGGGGACGTGCTGGCGGCGCTCTTAGGGGTGGTAACGCCCTTTTGCTCCTGTTCGGCGGTGCCGCTCTTTATCGGTTTCGTGGAAGCCGGCATCCCCATCGGCGTCACCTTCGCCTTTTTAATCTCGGCCCCCATGGTGAACGAGATTGCCTTGGTGCTGCTCTTCGGCCTCTTCGGCTGGCGCATCGCTCTAATCTATATGTTGATGGGCTTGCTCATCGCCATGGTTACCGGCTGGATTATCGGCCGGTTAAATATGGAGCACCAGGTGGAAGACTGGGTATATGAGATCCGCATGGGGCAGACGCCGGCTCTCCTGCAAAAATTGACCTGGATGAACCGGATCGATTACGGCCTGCACCAGGTAAGGGATATTGTGGGAAAGGTCTGGATCTACATCATGTTAGGGATCGGGGCGGGGGCCGCGATCCACGGCTACGTTCCCGAAGGCTTTTTGGCGGCCCTAATGGGCAAACAGGCCTGGTGGTCGGTGCCGGTGGCGGTCATTCTCGGGGCGCCGCTATACTCCAACGCGGCCGGCATCATCCCGGTGGTGCAGGCCTTGCTGGGAAAGGGGGCGGCCCTGGGCACGGTGCTGGCTTTCATGATGTCGGTTATCGGCATCTCTTTCCCGGAAACCGTCATTCTCCGGAAGGTGTTGAAGCCCAAGCTGATTGCGGTGTTTGTCGGCGTGGTCACCGTGGGGATTATCATCGTGGGCTTCATTTTCAACGCAATTATGTAATGGTGGGATGCGATGAGTAAGAACGGGAATGATCAGAAACTGAAGGATGTTATCAAGGATCGCTACGGTAAGATCGCCCGGGGGGAGGAGACGTTCTGCTGCCCCTCCTGCGGGCCGACTGCTACCGACCAATGTCTGGCCGTGGGTTATACCGAAGAAGACCTCCGTCTGGTCCCCGACCTGGCGATTTTGGGTGTGGGGTGCGGGAACCCCACCGCCCTGGCGGACCTCACAGAAGGCGAAACTGTCCTGGACTTAGGGTCCGGGGCAGGTATCGACGTTTTCCTGGCGGCGAGAAGGGTGGGGGAACGCGGCCGGGTCATCGGCGTGGACATGACTGAGGACATGGTGGCCCGGGGGGAGCAACTGGCCCGGGAGCACGGCTTCGGCAACGTGGAATTCCGCCTGGGTGATATCGAGCACTTGCCGGTGGCCGCCGACTCCGTGGACGTGATTATCAGCAACTGCGTGATCAACCTGACCCCGGACAAACTGGCGAGCTTTAAAGAGATCCATCGGGTCTTGAGGCCCGGCGGGCGCATCCTGATCGCCGACTTGGTGACCGCCGGCGAACTTCCGCCGGACGTGCGGGCCAACGCCGCGGCCTGGGCCGATTGCCTGGCCGGGGCCATGGCAAAGGAGGCCTACCTGGAAACCATCCGCCGCGCCGATTTTGCGGAAGTAACCGTGGTTTCCGAGTCTCCCTATGAGGCCCCGGAGATGGACGAGCGGTTGCAAGGGAAGATAATCAGCGTGAAGGTGCGCGCCGTGAAGCAGACAGAATAGGTCAACCGGAGGAGAATACATGGTGAAGGTCAAAATCGGTATCATAAGCATCGTAGTCCTGGCGATCTTGGGTGCGGCGGCGCTGAGCCCTGCCGAACCGGCCAGGGTGAGTCAGGTGATCTATATCACCAAGAGCAAAGCCTACGGCTGCAGCGCCAAGACCGTGCAAGCCGCAGATGCGTTGGTCAACCGAATTTTTACCGGGGAGCGTCAGGCGCTGCTGAAGCGCATTGATTACGACACCGACCGGCAAGCCGCGGCGCCGTACATCGGCGAGTACCGCCTCATCCAACTGCCGGCCCTGCTCTTTTTGGACGCCGAGAGCCACATGCTCTGGATGGCCGCGGGGGAGGTGGCGAAAGAGGACGTAGCCGCCAAGCTCTCCCAATTCGGCGGTTGAACCACTTGAAAAGGAGATGAAATACCATGAAAAAATTACAAGTATTGGGCCCGGGTTGCCCCAAATGCACGGAGTTGGCCAAGCGTACGGAAGCCGCGGCCAAAGCCCTCGGCGGGGACTATGAGGTGGAAAAGGTGAGCGAACTGAGCAAAATCATGGCCTTCGGC
>CAZUBT010000128.1:0-5861 GCA_964618815.1 uncultured Desulfobacterales bacterium
CACGTCTTTACTCAGGGCCTCCGTCACTTTCAGCTTGAGGGCCAACTCTTCAGATTTTTTCATATTTTTCATATTTTCCCTGTATGGTCCTCGGCCTCAACTACATGACGCACTTGATCTCCAGAATGCCGTTGTTGCAGGTCATCTTCATCTTTTCCCGGGGATAGCTTTGGGGCAGCAGGATCTCCTTGCGGTACTTCTTATCCCCTTTCTCGGCATATACGGTCAGCAGGTCGTCCTTGACCGTAAGAGTCACGTCCTTGGTGCTGACGCCGGGCATCTCGGCCACCACCAGGGTGTGGTCCTTTTCCTCGAACACGTCCACCACGGGCTCCCGGATTTCCTGGACCACGGTCTCCCCGGTCCTGGCATCCCGGTGGACATTGCCGAAAGGCTCAACTTTCATCTCTCTGTCGCCCCTGTCCCCCAGGCCTGTCTTCACGGTAAAGCCATAGACCCCTTTTACGCCCTTTTGTTGAAATTCCCCGCTCCCCTTGAGCTGTTCCCCCTTGTCCGCCAGATCGCCCAGTTTTTCGATGAGGTCCGCCAGCCCTTTGAAGACCCCTCCGAAGCCGGATACCTCACCGCTGCCCTTTTTTTTAGTCATGATCGCCTCCAGATCGGTTAATTCCGAACTGCTTTAACTTGGTGTGTATCGTTTTATAATCTATTTGCAATAGCCGTGCCGCCTTGGCTTTATTCCCCCGGGTATGTTTCAGGGCCTGGGTCAATACCTCCTTCTCCACGCTGACCACGCTGCGGCGCACGATCTCTTTTAAAGGCATCTCGCGCCAGGGAGTTCCCTCCACCTTGGGGGTAAAGGCCATCCCGGGAATGGGGGCGCGCTTGATGTCCAGCAGCTTTTCGGTAACCAGGTCTTCCGCCAGCAGCACCGCCCGGCGGATCACGGAGCGCAGTTGCCGCACGTTGCCCTGCCAGTTGTAGTTGAACAGGGCTTCCAGACAAGAATCGGAGAACCCCTTGACTTGCTTTTTCAATTCACCGTTGGTCAAGTCTAAGAACCGCTTGGCCAGGTAGGGAATGTCGTCTTTGCGGTCCCGGAGGGGCGGAATGGTGATGGTGAATTCATTGAGGCGAAAGAAGAGATCCTCCCGCATCTGTCCCGAGGTCACCAGTCCCTGAAGTTCCTGGTTACTGGCGGTGAGCAGGCGCACATCAATTTTTATCGGCCGGGTGGCTCCCAGGCGCAGGACCGCCTTCTCCTGGAGGACCCGCAGCAGTCGCGTCTGGGACGCCAGGGGCAGATTGCCGATCTCATCCAAAAATAAGGTGCCTCCCTGGGCTGCTTCGAATTTTCCGGCCTTGGGCCCCGTGGCCCCGGTGAAGGCCCCTTTTTGATAGCCGAAGAGCTCGCTTTCAATGAGGGTTTCGGGGATAGCCCCGCAATCCAGGGGAATGAAAGGGCCGCCGTCGCGGCTGCTCAGTTGGTGGAGGGCCCGGGCCACCAGTTCCTTGCCGGAGCCGGTTTCCCCCTGGATGATAACGCTGAAGTCCGATTGGGCCACCCGGTTCACTTCCCGGATAATCCGGGTGACGGCATCGCTGGGGCCCATCATGACCCGGAGACAATTGTCCGCCGCAATTTCTTCGGTATGGGCCTGGCGCCGGCGCTTCCCTTCGGCCAGGGCGGCGCGCACCACCCGGACCACCTCCGAGTGGTCAAAAGGTTTGGCCAGATAATCGAAGGCTCCGGCCCGCATGGCCGCCACCGACGCAGGAACCTCGGCATACGCGGTAATGAGGACCACCGGCAGATGGGGATTAGTTTCCTTGACCCGCTTTAATACTTCCATACCGTCGATGCCGGGCATCTTGACGTCCACCAGCAGCATGTCGGGCCTGGCCACGGGGACCATCTGCAAGGCCGTCTCCCCGTCGTGGGCCATCATATTGGAAAGCCCCTCTTTTTGCATGAGGGCGGAGAGCAGCAAACTAATATCCCGGTCATCATCCACGATGAGCACCCGGGTGGTGCTTGGGTCCATATTTCCTCCGGGTTCAACGAGGCCGGTGAAGCGGATAGATCACCTTAACGTCCTGGTTAAGGTACCGTTCCAAAGAGTGAAGCATCCCGAGAAAGAGGATGCCGGTCTCGCCGCACTTGAGAGTGTCTTTAATACGCTGGGCCATAAATTGATCCCGGCGCTGAAGCAGGGTATCGCTCAAGAACCGGCGGGACGCCGCCACCCCCGCGGCCCGGGGTGGCCGGGTCGTCAGGGATTGCCTGGCCAACTGGTATTCCTGCACCAGCAAGTCGCCGGATTCGGTCCCCATGAGAACGGCTCCTCGGGCCATCAGGCGCAGCAGGAGCTGATGGTTGCGGCTGCCCGCCTGGGCCAGTTCCGTAACGATCTCCACCTCCCGCCCGCACACGGGCAAACCGTCCTGGTAGAGGCGCACCCGCCCAAAAGACAGGGCCAAAGCCTCGATGGCCGCCTCGATTTCCGTCCATATCTTGTCAATGGCCGCGGTCTTGCGGGCCAATCCGGCACGGCCCACCTTTTCCAGGGTCGCCCGGGCCACCGATTCCTTGAGCGCGCCCATATCCGCCAGGGTATGGACGATGGGGAGGTAAATTAAGGTCCGGGAAGAGCCGCCGGCGGGCGCGTCCTGAAGCGTAGGATCATGATGGTGGCGTTGGTCGGCAGACATGAATTCCCATTGTTTCGCCGGTTTTTTGTCTCTGGGGCAACCTTCTTCAGAGGGGTTGCGGATGATTGCCGACTACCACCTATCAGGCAGTATGCAGTATAAGGAATGAGGAATAATTCCTGGATGTCCCAAATAGCCTGGAAAGAAAGCTGTGGGGATAGACAGTCGCAAGTGTGGAAACAGTTCGCCATTCGACTACCAGGGTTTTCCGAACAACTGAGAACCGTCGATACCTGTTGTTAGAATCGGCTTTTTTAATAATTTCTTTAAATATTTTCGTGCTGCCCGGCAGTAACCGTTTTAGGGGGATGACCCGGGGCTTAATGAGCCACAGGCAATTTCGCCGTAAACCTTGCGCCCTGTCCCACGCTGCTCTCCACCTCAATGGGGCCGAAATGTTGCTTGATGATGGCATAACAGACGAAAAGGCCCAATCCGGTTCCCTGCCCCCCCGCGGCGGTGGTGAAAAACGGATCAAAGATATACGGCAGGTCTTCCGCGGCGATCCCGGGGCCGGTGTCGGTGATGGTGACCACCGCCTCCTGGCTCAGAGCCAGGCCGCCGGCCCCTGCCCCTCCCACGCAACAGCCCGGCCCCCGGCCCCTACGCCCCTTCCTGGCCCACCGGTACACCTGGTCCGGCCAGGGTGTTGACCATCAAAGAGGGGACGACGCCACCCTGGGGGCTGCCGCGGCCCCTGGCCCCCACCGGCGCCACCACCACCAGAGCACAACAGCCCGGCCCCCACCTCGGCCCTCTGCCCTGGCTGCCCATGGTCACCAGCCCGGGCCTCCCGGCCAACCCCCCCGCCGCGCCCCACTGCCCTGGTACAGTGCCCCTCTCTCCAGCCCAGGAGAGGAAACAGGTGACTACCACCTCTACCCCCCTATATAAAATGCCCCGTCCGGGAATTGTTTCAAAATTTTAGTCGCAAAAATTCGTACCCCTCTGAAGCCGTCTGGCACATCATCTTCGGCAACCCGCCCCCCCGTGATTATGCCCGGCCCCAAAAATTTTACCGATTTTTGGCCGTGGGATAGGCCGGAAAGGACAGGCTCATGGCCAGCCCAAGGAGCAGCTGAGCCTTGACCCCACAATGGCCGTAAAAAAGCGCTAGACGCTTTTGTAGGGCGTGTTCACGCTTCGACTAAGGGGGTATGCCATGGCAGTAGGAATGGGGGTAGAGGAATATAGAATATTCGGGGTCCAAGTCATCCCCTTTAAAAAAGATTTAACCAAATCGCTTCACCCGTGGCATAATGCCCCTATGAGGGCTGGATGAATCCCCTTGAAACCTACCTCAAAGAACTTGCCGAGATCCGCGCGTCCGGCGCCGCGGTCAAAGAGACCTCCTATTATGGCCCCCTAGCCAATTTGCTGAACGAGATCGGTAAGACCCTTAAGCCCAAGGTCAAGTGCATCATCAACTTGCAGAACGTGGGGGCCGGCCTGCCGGACGGCGGCTTTTTCACCCAGGAGCAATTTCAGAAATTCGCGGACGCCGCGCTTCTCCCCGGCCAGACGCCGGCCCGCGGCGTGATGGAAGTCAAATCCACCCAAGATGATGCCTGGGTGACCGCCGACGGCAAACAGGTCACCGGCTATTGGGGCCGCTACCGGCAAGTCCTGGTGACCAATTACCGGGATTTCGTGTTGGTGGGCCAGGATCCTTCCGGCCAGGCCGCCAAGCTGGAAACCTACCGCCTGGCCGAGAGTGAAGCCGCGTTTTGGGACGCGGCCCGGCACCCCCGCCGCACCGCCCAGGAGCACGGCGAACGCTTCGTTGAATACCTCAAGCGGGTGATGCTCCATGCCGCGCCCCTCATCCGCCCTGAAGACGTGGCTTGGTTCCTGGCATCCTACGCCCGGGACGCCAAGGCCCGCCTGGAGGGGAAGGACCTGCCGGCCTTGTCCGGGCTGAGGATTGCCCTGGAAGAAGCCCTGGGGTTGAGATTCGAGGGCGATAAGGGTGATCACTTCTTCCGCTCCACCCTGATCCAGACCCTTTTTTACGGGGTCTTCGCCGCCTGGGTCCTGTGGCATAAGAAAAACCCCATACCGGACCCGAAGAAACTTTTTGACTGGCGCCTGACTCCCTGGTTCCTACACGTCCCCATGATCCGGGTGCTCTATGAGCAGGTGGCCACACCCACCAAGCTGGGGCCCCTGGGGTTGGAAGAAGTCTTAGACTGGACCGCCGCGGTCCTGAACCGGGTGGACCGGCCCGCCTTCTTCTCCCAATTCGATGAAGGCCACGCGGTGCAGTATTTTTACGAACCCTTCCTGAAAGCCTTTGATCCCCAACTTCGCAAAGACTTAGGGATTTGGTACACTCCGCCGGAGATCGTCCAATACATGGTGGCCCGGGTGGATACCGTGCTCAGGCAGGAGCTCGACATCCCCGACGGCCTGGCCGACCCCCGGGTTTACGTCCTGGACCCCTGCTGCGGCACCGGGGCCTACCTGGTGGAGGTCCTGAAACACATCTACGCCACTTTTAAAGCCAACCGGGATGACGCCCTCATCGCCCAGGACCTCAAGGCCGCGGCCCGGAACCGGGTCTTCGGCTTCGAGATTCTGCCAGCCCCCTTTGTGGTGGCCCACCTGCAATTGGGCCTGCTGCTGCAAAACCTGGGCGCGCCTTTGAGTGAGGATAAGGCCGAACGGGTGGGGGTGTTCCTCACCAACGCCCTCACCGGCTGGGAGCCGCCGCAGGCCCCCAAAGACCGCCTGCCTTTTCCGGAGTTGGAAGAGGAGCGGGACGCGGCCGAAGAAGTCAAGCGGGACAAACCCATTCTGGTGATCCTGGGCAATCCCCCCTACAACGCCTTTGCCGGGGTGAGCGCCGCGGCGGAAAAGGCCCTGGTGGAGCCTTACAAGGAAGGGCTTATTTCAAAATGGGGCATCAAGAAGTTCAACCTGGACGATCTCTATATCCGGTTCTTCGGCCTGGCGGAACGCCGCATTGCCGGAATGACCGGGAAAGGCGTGGTCTGCTACATCTCCAACTTTTCCTACCTGGGCGATCCCTCTTTTGTGGTCATGCGGCAACGATTCCTCTCCGAGTTCGACGCCCTCTGGTTCGACTGCCTGAACGGGGACAGCCGGGAGACCGGCAAGCTCACCCCGGAGGGCAAGCCCGACCCCAGCGTCTTTTCCACGGAATACAACCGGGAAGGTATCCGGGT
>CAZUBT010000129.1:0-5235 GCA_964618815.1 uncultured Desulfobacterales bacterium
AACGGAATATACCATGCAATGATTATATTATCAACTATTAAAGGGTCACAACCGATTTCCAGGGATTTCCAGAAATTTTTGCCTTCAAAGGGCAAGACCACCAAGAGATCGACATCAGAATCAGGGGTTGGATTGCCGCAGGCATAGGAGCCGAACAGGATGATGCGTTCCGGCTGAAATTCCTGCACAATGCGCTGGCATAATTCCCTGATGTTCTGTTCATCTACCATGGAAATCTCATCACTGTAGGGCCGGCATTGCCCGGTTTTCGGTGTGATTCATCAGCCCCTCACCACCCAAGCTGCCTTACCTGCCTGTTATATTATCTAAATTATGCTATTTTTTTCCATAAGTCGAATATAACTTGCCCAAAAATTAGTGGCACAGGCGTCTCGCCTGTGCAATGCACCGGCAGGATGCCGGTGCCACCAGAGCCTCTTTATTCTCGTTCCCAATCTCCTGCTGGGGAACGCCAATTTTACACCCCGGCTCCCGCCGGGGTGGCCCTCACCTTGCCCCAGGGTTGGCCCCCCGGAAAAGGGGAAGCAGAGCTTCCCACCCAGGTGCGTTCCCAAGCGGGAGCTTGGGAACGAGAATAAAGGTCGACCGTCCTACCCTATATAACTTACGTCTTTATTAGGTCCCTAAAAGCTTTCCGCGAAGTTGCGGTTATTGACAAGGTGTCTGAAACGCTTTCCTGGTAAATTACTAAGTTCATTTCCGGATTACCAAATGGAATTTCCCATATACTCATGGTTTCACGGAGCCACCCTTTTGTCTTAACAGGGCGACCATACATATTATAAAAGAATTCCCTAGCTTTATCATAAGCGGCTGCACTTCCTTGAGGACCCCATAGAGCAATCTTATATATTTTATGATCTGTTACTGCGAGCAAGCGCCGCCAATTAATATCCAAAAAGACAATTGGGTCGGAATCATAAACCTTTTCATCTGAAAAAACCTTTTCAATGGCCCCAGGATAATAAATATCAGAGGATATATCCTCTAATTCCCCTTTATAATCTTTTATGTCTTGATCAAGCCTACAACCACCAAATTCAAGCGTAAATATCTCATAATCAACATAATTGACACCCGCTTTATTATCTTCTTCCATCGCTTCTATACTATAATATTCTTTATTACTTAGCCACAATACTAGATCATGTTTATTAAATCGCCATCCCCTTCCTTCCTTCGATGCTGGCAGGACACCATGACGAGCATAGTCCCGCACCTTAGAAGTAGTCATTCCCAAAAACTCTGCCGCTCCTTCTGTTGTCAGCCATATTTCCGTTCTATCAATCGCATCTTTATCAATTGTCTCATGCAGCTTTTTATCTAAATCGACAAAGCCGATTCTAGCCGCAATAATCATCTCTATTATACCAATCTTACCAGGTATTGCAATAAAACCAGAAATCAAAGGCCAAGACAAGGCAAGCACCGACAGAAGATATTGTTTATAAATGATAAGATAGAAGAAGCTACCAATCGCCGCCGGCCACTTTAAATATGCGACAAATAAAACAGCATAGTACGATAATAAAATATTAAGATATGAATATCTGATCTTGCACCACAAAATATTTAGAATAGCTAATCCAAAAAGCACATAAAATGGAGAAACCAAAATTAATAATATGGGAATGATTGGCTGCAAAACAAACGAAGGAAATGCAGTCCATTCAGCAGCCCTTGACCAAAGCCAATTTTTCAGATCATCTTCCGGGTATCCCAATATCACAATTTTTAGGTCATCTTCTGTAAGAATCATCCTTTTCATACTAATGCCCCCCTCAAAAAAGGGATGTACAATATGGCGCAGGCTAAAGCCTGCGGCTACATTCTCAATATTCTCGTTCCCAAGCTCCTGCTTGGGAACGAGGGGAAAAGAAGCCGTCTTCGTCCTGTTCGATGATAACCCGGAATTTCATCAGAACCACCGCGGCTTCAATAGCCGGTCCAACTCCTGATTTAATAACTGTGTACTGTGTAGGGGGTAGTAACTACCTTCTGGGAAAAATGATATTCAGTCTATTATTTTATGTTTTTCAATGTATTCAAGAAATATCTTTTGGAGCCCCTTTTCAATTGTTGATTCAAGCGTCTTTCCTAATGAAGTAGATACACATATTTTAGTATGTTTCACTCTCGATTTATGGTGATGCTTATAAAAATCCTTTATAAAGTCTTCAAGCCATTCCATTTTATTACTTAAAGGAATGTAATAGTTGGCCTGTTCTCCATACTTGAGCCAGACCGGCAAAGGACTTGATAAGCCATCTTGTTCTATTACTTGAATAGCATATTGCCTTTGTTTTTTAAAAAAGCCAACCTTCCATCCTATATTTGTGAGTTGTACTTCTTTATGGCCAATGTTAACTATACTTATCATAATATATTCTGGATAAGGGCTTCTTTGTCCTGGAGTAACCATGAGACGATGGCCAGCGGTAATATTTAACTTTACCCTTGTACCTTGACGCGCCAGATACAAAGATACGATAACCGCCGCAAGGGTCCCAATAGCCGAAAGCCATGGTGCAAAGGTATTTATGAATTTCAACGTCTCTTGGGTTTCTTTTTCGAAGATCGTATCCTCCTCCTTTTAAGATTTTCACTTTAGCACAGGCTGGAAAGCCTGTGCTACCTCCCTCATTTACCCCTTAACCGCCCGCAGTTGGGCCGTGGATTGTTTCACCATGGCGTGGTACTCCTGCAAACTCTTTACCTCAAGTCTTCCCCGTTTTAAAGCTTTAATCGCGTCCAGGGTGGCTCTCGCGGCGGGGAGGGTGGTGGTGTAAGGGAGGTTGTACTCCAGGGCGGCCCGGCGGATGGAGTAGGAGTCTCCGGGGGTGTAGCGGCCTTGAGGGGTGTTGATCACCAGGGCGATTTCCCGGTTCTTGATGCGGTCGATGATGTTGGGGCGGCCTTCCCGGACCTTGTGGACTTCCGTTACCGGCAAGCCTTGCTCCTTAAGATAGGCCGCGGTCCCCTGGGTGGCGAAGAGCTTGAAGCCTTCCTCCAAAAAGCCCCGGGCCAGAGCCGCAGTCTGCGCCTTGTCGCCATCCTTGACGCTGAACAGCACCCCGCCTTCTAAGGGCAGGACCTGGCCCGCGGCCAGTTGGGACTTGGCGAAGGCCAGCCCGAAATCCTCATCGATACCCATGACTTCGCCGGTGGAGCGCATCTCCGGCCCCAGCAAGGGGTCCACTCCGGGGAAGCGCCGGAAGGGGAAGACGGATTCCTTCACCGCGAAATAGGGCGGCTCGATTTCCTTGGTAAAACCCAGGTCCTGCAACGTATGCCCCAGCATCACCTTGGTGGCCAGCTTGGCCAGGGACACCCCGATGGCCTTGCTCACAAAGGGCACGGTGCGGGAGGCCCGGGGATTGACCTCCAGGACGTAAACCTGGTTGTCTTTCACCGCGAACTGAACGTTCATGAGGCCCACCACCCCCAGCTCATGGGCCATGGCCCGGGTTTGGCGTTTGATCTCCTCCTGGATGGCCCCGGACAGGGAATAAGGGGGTAGCACGCACGCGGAGTCGCCGGAGTGGATGCCGGCCTCCTCGATGTGCTCCATGATGCCGCCGATGACGGTGACGCGGCCGTCGCAGATGGCGTCCACGTCCACTTCCACCGCGTCTTCCAGAAATTTGTCGATGAGGATGGGATGCTCCGGGGAGGCCTCCATGGCCCGCTCCATGAAGCTCATCAGGGCTTGATCATCGGCCACGATCTGCATGGCCCGGCCTCCCAGGACATAAGAGGGCCGCACCAGCACGGGATAGCTGATGCGGTGGGCGATCTTCAGGGCCTCGGCCACGTTGGTGGCGGTGTCGTTGGGAGGCTGGCGCAGGTTGAGTTTGGCCAGCATCTGCTTGAAGAGCTTGCGGTCTTCGGCCCGGTCGATGGCCGCCGCGGGGGTCCCCAGGATGGGCACGCCCGCTTTGCCCAGGGGCACCGCCAGGTTGAGCGGCGTCTGGCCGCCGAATTGGAGGATGAGGCCCTTGGGCTGCTGGGTCTGAACGATGTGGAGCACGTCTTCCCTGGTGAGGGGCTCGAAATAGAGTTTGTCCGAGGTGTCGTAGTCCGTGGACACGGTCTCGGGGTTGGAATTGACCATGATGGACTCCAACCCGATTTCGGCGAGAGCAAAGGAGGCCTGGCAGCAGCAGTAGTCGAACTCAATTCCCTGGCCGATGCGGTTGGGGCCGCTCCCCAGGATCATCACCTTCTCCCGGGGCGTCCGGCGGCTTTCATCTTCCCATTCGTAGGTGGAATAATAATAAGGGGTATAGGCTTCGAACTCCGCGGCGCAGGTGTCCACTAATTTATAAACGGGCTTGATCCCGTACTCTTCGCGCATGGCCGCGATGTGCTCTTCGGAGCCGCCCCAGAGGTGGGCCAACTGCACGTCGGAAAAACCGCACTCCTTGGCCCGGCGCAGCATGTCGGAAACCTGGTCCTGGCCCCGGCCCTGTCTCAGGAGATTCCCGAAAACCCCCAATTCGTCGGAGAAGGCCACCAGGTCCCGGATCTGATGGAGAAACCAGGGGTCGATGGCAGTCAGCTCAAAGACTTCCTCCACCGTGAGGCCGTCCCGGAACGCCTGGCGCAGGTAGAAGAGGCGTTGGGAATTGGCAGTGCGCAGCTTGCAGCGCAGCGCGTCCAGAGGCAAATCCGGCAGGTCCTTGCCGTCGGCCCCCAACCCGAAGCGGGAGATTTCCAGGGAGCGGACCGCCTTTTGCAGGGACTCCTTGAAGGTGCGGCCGATGGCCATGACTTCGCCCACGGACTTCATGGAGGTGGTGAGAAAGTCCACGGCGCCGGGAAATTTTTCAAAGGTCCAGCGGGGAATCTTCACCACGCAGTAGTCGATAGTGGGTTCGAAGGAGGCGTAGGTCTTCTTAGTGATGTCGTTGGGGATTTCGTCCAGGGTGAAGCCCACCGCCAACTTGGCCGCGATCTTGGCGATGGGAAAGCCGGTGGCCTTGGAGGCCAGGGCCGAAGAGCGGGACACCCGGGGGTTCATTTCGATGACCACCATTTCGCCGGTTTGGGGGTGGATGGCGAACTGGATGTTGGAGCCGCCGGTTTCCACCCCGATTTCCCGGATGATGGCCAGGGACGCGTCCCGCATGGCCTGGTATTCCCGGTCGGTCAAGGTCTGGGCCGGGGCCACGGTGATGGAATCGCCGGTGTGCACCCCCATGGGGTCCAGGT
>CAZUBT010000130.1:0-5191 GCA_964618815.1 uncultured Desulfobacterales bacterium
CGATAATGCCGGGGCCTTCTTCGTTGTCCCGGCTGCCCATGCCGAAGATGGCGCCGAACCGGGCCATGTCCGCCAGGATCATAATGGCCCCGGCCATGGTGGCGGCGATGGTGGAGATGAGGATGTCCCGGTTCCGCACGTGCCCGATCTCATGGGCCAGCACCCCTTTCAACTCCGTGGGGGTGAGCAGGCGCATGATGCCCTCGGTGGCCGCCACCGCCGCGTGCTCGGGATTCCGGCCCGTGGCGAAGGCGTTGGGGGAGTCGTCCGGAATAATGTAAACTTTCGGTTTGGGAATGCCCGCCTCCCGGGCCAGTTCATCCACGATCTGATGCAGTTGGGGGGCGTCCGCGGGCGTCACTTCCTGGGCGCCGTACATCTTCAGCACAATTTTATCCGAGAACCAGTAGCTGAAAAAGTTCATGCCCACGGCCAGGATAAAGGCCAGGTACATGCCGGTACGCCCGCCCAAAAGCTTCCCGATAACAATCAGGAACGCGGTCATGCCGGCCAGCAACAGCACGGTTTTGATGCGGTTTTCCATAGGTTTGCTCCCAACCCGACCGGGTTCCGCCCGCGCCGGGAAATTTGTCAGGTTTATCTTCCTCTTTTTAGACTTCGATTATGCTTAAATATTAAATTCAGTCTTCGGGCTTGTCAATAGAATCCGGCACCTGACCCTGACGAATAAGGTGCAGGAAATATTCCTGATTCCCCTTGGGGCCCTTTAAGGGCGAGGGGAACGCCGGGCTCACCTGCAAGCCCAGGGCGGCGGCCGCCGCGGCCACCCGCGCCACCGCCGCCTGCTGCAACTGGGGGTCTCGTACTACCCCGCCCTTGCCCACCTGGCCTTTGCCCACTTCGAACTGGGGTTTCACCAGGGCCACGATCTCCCCCCCGGGCCGGAGCAGTTCCAGGATTTGCGGGAGCACCAGGGTCAGGGAGATGAAGGACAGGTCCAGGGTGGCCAGGTCAATGGGCTCGGGGACGGCTTCGGTGGGCAGGCGCCGGATGTTCACCCGCTCCAGCACCACCACCCGGGGGTCGTTTCTCAGCGTCAAGTCAAGCTGCCCGTAACCCACGTCCACGGCATAGACCTTGCCGGCGCCCCGGGTCAGAAGTACGTGGGTGAAGCCCCCGGTGGAGGCCCCGGTGTCCAGAGCCACCTTGCCGGCGGGGGAGACCTGAAAATGGTCCAGGGCCCCGGCCAGTTTTTCGCCGCCCCGGCTGACAAAGGGGGACGACTCCTTGACGGTGACCCGGGCCGCTTCCGGCAACCGGGCCCCGGCCTTGGGCTGGGCCAACCCTTCCACCGCCACCCGGCCGGCCAGGATCAGGGCCTGGGCCTGGGCCCGGCTCTTGGCCAAACCCCGGGCCACCAGAAGTTGATCAAGCCGGGTTTTCGGATTTCGGATTTCGGTTTTCAGTCTGGAGTTCCCGGTTTTGGGTTTGGTTTTCTCAGCCGGCCGGCCCATACTTTTTGGTTTATTATACCTCGATTGCCAGACGATCCGGAGAGCAAAATGATCTTCATAAGATCGAACCTCAATCTCTCTAACAGTCATTCATGAGCCTTTGGCTCACCCCTAAAACATGAAAAGGTTGGTGGGGCGGGCCTCCGTGCCCGCCGCCTTTGGTGGCACAGGCTTCCAGCCGGTTTGCCGCACCGGCAAGATGCCGGTGCCACCAAGAACTTTTCAAGGCAGTTCCTCATGGGCCTTGGGCCCACCCGTAAAGCATGAAAAGATGGTATGGGCTGGTGGCACAGCCTTTCCAGGCTGTGCAGGACTAACCTGCTACTTTGGCACAGGCTTCCAGCCTGTGCGCCCGCACCGGCAAGATGCCGGTGCCACCAAGAACTTTTCAAGGCAGCGGCAATTCTGGCAGCTGAGGACCGGCCGGCGGGTCACAATTTCAGGTAGCGGTAGAACTCCTGGGCCAGCCTGGGTTCCAGCTTCTGGAGAATGTTGTATTCCCGCAAGGAGGCCGGGGTGTTGCCCTGTTGGGCGTAGGTCTTGGCCAGCATGTAGTGGCAATCCGCGTTCTCGGGCTTGATCCGGATGGCCTTTTGGAAGGCGGAGGCGGGGGCTGCCAATGACCACCACCCGTTCGCCCACCTCGGCATACCAGCCCCGCGCTATTGACCCAAGCCCGTCCAACCCCTTGACAAACTTCCGGCGTCTGCGTATATAAAATAGGTGGCCTTGGGGGATCGTCCAACGGCAGGACTGCAGCCTCTGGAGTTGCCTATCAAGGTTCGAATCCTTGTCCCCCAGCCAAATTGACCTCACAATCCCCGGTAGCTCAGCTGGTAGAGCGGGTGGCTGTTAACCACCTTGTCGGCGGTTCGAGTCCGTCCCGGGGAGCCACGAAATTTAAAACCCCTAGATTTTTCAAGGGGTTTTTACATTCGCGGGAACTCTAAACCAATTTTTCAGCTTCGGTGCCTATCCCCAATTGTTGCACCTCAGAAGATCGGAATATTCATCAATAATAGGGGGAGGTGCTGTTGGGCCCCGAACACGTCCCGTTCCCCCGGAGAGCCGGAAATGAGCCGGCGATAGGTGGATATTTTTATCGCCTGGCAGTTGTCCGCCCGGTAGCAGCCGATCATATCGCTCAGGGGCACGCCTAGGGTCTGGGCCACGGCTTCCTTGGTAAAGGCGTTGGACCGCAGCGCCAGTTGGTAATCCTCCGCGGAATTGAAGAAGATGTCATAGGTCATCTTGTTTACCTTGGCGTTTTTGGAACGGATCACCCGGGCCATATCTTTGAGGGGCTTGCTCCCCCGGGGGGCGCCAGTCTGATGAAACGGGGTGATGACATCAACCTTGTCCTCTTCCAGATACCCGTCATATTGACTCAGGCCCACCCTGCCGTAGGCCGACGCGGCCTCGGCTTGCTCCAGTACTTCCCAATCCCTCCCCTGGCAACGGTAAAGAGTGATGGGAAAGAGTCGGTGCTTAATCAGGTCGGCATCATGGCAGAGGTGATAGATGCTCCAGGTGTAGGCCTCCCCGGCATAAAGACATGTCATGGAGGGCTTTGCCGGGTCCAGGAGGCGTGAGAGGCGGGCCAACTCCTCATTATGACGGGCCTGGGCGGCCTCTATGGTCTTTTCCACCGTTTCCAGGTACAACGCCGGGGCTTCCCGGCCGGTGACGGTAATCTCCAACCGGCAGGCTTCTAGCAACTGGGGAAAATTTTGCCGGGTCAGGGTCAGGACCCCCTCCCGGATGGCGGCAAAGCTGCTCTGAAAGTAAGGGTCCCGGGTGCCGGCGATAATAAAAGACACAAAATCTCCACCGGTCTCGCGGTAGTTTATTTCCGAAGGGGAGATGGGAAAAGCCAGGTTGCCGGCAGTGGCCTTGCGTCCGGGAAAGCCGTAGTGCATGATATAGCCTTTAATGACCGTCAACAGGGCCCGGGCAGATTCTTCCTGGGTACTCTTTACCTTGATCAGGAGCCCGATTTCCTGCTCCTGGGCGGATACGGGCCGGATCTCTACCCCGTTGCGGCCATACACCGGGTAATTTTCCGGAACATCCTGGAGGTCCTTCAGGAACAGCAAGGAAACGAACCGCTCCCCCACCTTGATGCTGCCTTCCAGCTTGGTATCCAAGGGGCGCTGCACAAACAGGCTGCCTTTGATCCCCGCGGTCCGCTCGTCTGCCTGAAAATATTGGGTATGCTCATAGGTGGAGACGCCTTCCGGGTAGTATTGCCGCGTCGGGTGGTCTTCCTCATAAAGGCTGTGGGCGGCGATGGAATACACGGTCGCCTTTCTTATGGGGTTGGGCGGGGTGAAAACTACGCTCTGGTCGTCCCGAAACTCGGCAATCAAGCCGTCGCTGGCGGAACCGGGATCGCAGGCGATGGCGCCGCATTCCAGGACGTGCCCGGTATGGTAGGCCAGCCCCGCATCCAGGCCCCGCCGCACCGGGTCGGCGGCGAAGATGGCCACGTCGCAGGCCCGGCCGGCCAGCACCACCTGCGCCCCCATCTCCAGGGCCTTGATAAAGGGGGCGATCCCCATCTGGGAGACAATAGCGCTCTGCTGCACCATCTCCGGCGTGACAGCCGGCATCCGGCCCAAAGGAACCAATTGGGTCAGGTGGTCCAGGACCATCTGGTTATCCACATGGCCACTGATCACCGCCACCTTGAGGTTTTTTACCCCTTTCTCTTCCAGCACTTCTTTGACCATGTCCACCATGATCTCCATGTGGGGGGTGTCTCCGGAAAGGCCGCAACTGCCCAGGAGCAAGGGGCATTGCTGCTGCAAAGCCCCGTCCAGCATAAGGGAAAAGTCCCGTTTCAAGATGGCCTTTTCGGCATACGATTTCCCGGCTCCCAGATAATAGGGCCCGGGGTCGATGGAGCCCACATCCGCGGCAATTACATCAATTTTAGTGTTCATGGCTTCCTGGAAAGAAGCCGCCTCACAGGTATAGCCCAGCTTGCCCGGCGACAGAATGCGATAAGTCATGGATACCTCCTTAGGATAAAAATAGGCCCAGCCCCCCTCCATACTTTTGGTCTATTTTAAGGGGCAACGAGGCTCAATCTGGGATAAAATTTGGATGGCATTATAAGTTTCTTCTGATGGCAGCGTCAATTCGTTTCGAAATGAGTCCACGAAGCGGAGGCAGACGAGACTTTTTTCCTGGAGTCCTTCAAAGGTCAGCGGGAATTGCCGCGGCCAGCTCGGGAAAGGGGAGGAAAAGCGGCAAAACCAGGGCTTTCCGTTGAGCAAATTCCCGTTCTGATTGCCCGGGATCGCCATGGTGAGACCTTTGATGCGATTCTTGATGCTATTGATGCGGAGCATCTCGGGGCCGCCCTTAAGCCTGTGCTTGGGAAGGATACCCTCCTGTGCACCGACGGGAGCAAAGCCTTCAAGGCTATGGCAAAGGATGCCGGAATTCCCCACCAAGCCATGAATATCAAGGCTGGCATCAGGGTGAAGGAACGGATTTTCCATATCCAAAACGTCAATGCCTACGACAGCCGGTTGAAGGGATGGATGCAAAGATTTAAAGGAGTGGCCACTCGGTATCTGGATAGCTATTTGGGTTGGCGACGGTTCTACGAGAGGCATAAGGAAAATGCGTGCAACCCGAAATCATGGTTGATTGAAGCCATGGGAGCGGTTCCAGGGTGAGAACCTACATTTAACGCAAGTAGAGCC
>CAZUBT010000131.1:0-5037 GCA_964618815.1 uncultured Desulfobacterales bacterium
AATTGGCATAAGTCCAATCATCTGCCCAGGTCCGCTGGTCAAAAAGCAAACTTACCCATGGAGAGGATGCAGGCGATTCCCTCTTATGGATTTAAAAAGCAAAAATCCTGCCAGACGATTGGTTTGGCCTATCTATCCGGTAAACCATAGAATATTCAAAAATTGACAAAGGTTCTTATAATCCATTGATAAGAAATTTCTGACAACTCTTTTGACACATTGTAATAATTTGCGAATTAACCGGTGGCCGGCCCCACGGCCGCGGCCCCGAAGTTCCTCAGCGCGGTATCAACTTTCGCCTGCAGCGGTGTAAAGTATATGAGAGCGGAAAGGCTATGAGCCGAGATTATGCGGCAGCCTTGGCCACCGCGGTTAAAAAAGGGGTTTGAACCCTCCATCCGGGGGGTGATCCCGCATAAGTTTCTCTTTTTGAAGCCTGATCGTCTTGCATAGAGCAAGTTAGCACAAATTTACTTCATGATATATCTTTTTCATACAGATTTTTAACATACCTTCCCCTTGGCGCAGATATTCTTGGGGGGCGGCGATCTATGAACTCCGGGCCGGCGCCGCCCGGTAGTGGCGCGCTAGAGGAAAAGCCGAGGTTACATGGACATACCGCCGTCGGGCGTGGTAAGAAACTCCGGCCCCACTTTGGCCCAGGGATTGGTTGGCCAGGTTGGATCAGAGCCGGCGCTGCCTGCCCTTTATCAAAGATTTTAAAATCCATCAAAGTGGTTTGCTATGGATATCATAGCTGTATCTAAGACCCGGGCGAAATTTAAAATTTTAGTTCCAAGCGTCAGGTCTAATCTGCTCTCGGTTTAACGATTGTCAGCTCAAACCTGGTTATTACAAATTATTCATGCTCTCATGGCTCCTGCTCCCATAAAAGGTGGTCCCCGCATTGCCATAACCCTTGGGCTGCGTTAGAATAATCATAGTTCGCGATCCTGCATCGCCACCGCTGGCCACGGCCCAGGAGGACCCCCCGGCTTGACCACCATGTCGTTTTTAGAACACCTGGAGGAACTGCGCAAGCGCCTCATTCATACCTGCATTGCCATGTTAATCGGCATGATGGTGGCCTGGCCCCTGGTGCCCACGGTGCAGCACTTCATCACCCGCCCCCTGCAAGAACCCTCGGTGCTCCAGAAGTGGTCGTATGCCACGCAAAACTGGGTGATGAAGCAATTTCCCGAGGTGGCCAACCGATTGGGAGTGGACCCCAAGCCGCCCAAGGTGGAGCCGCACCGCCTGAATTACATGGCGCCCCTGGAGCCGTTTTTCGTGCAGATGAAGGTTTCCCTCATCACCGGGTTGGCCCTGGCGTTTCCCTACATCCTTTACCAGTTGTGGTTGTTTTGCGCCCCGGCCCTGCACGAACATGAGAGAAAGCTGGTCTTTTATTTCCTGCCCATCGGCACGGTGGCCTTCATCCTGGGGGATATCTTCTTTCTGCAGCTGGTCTGGCCCCTGATCATCTCCTTTTCCCTGCGTTATGAGACCGAGTTCCTCTATTCCATGCTCAATCTCACGCAGTTCGTCAATTTCTGCCTGCGCCTGTTATTACTTTTCGGGTTGATCTTCGAACTCCCCTTAGTTTTAATCATCCTGGCCCGCACCGGCTTCGTGAGTGTGGATTTCTTGCGCCGGAACCGGAAGATGGCCATCTTGCTCAGCTCCATCGTGGCGGCCTTTCACGCGGACCTCCTCACCATGTTCGCCATTGCCGTTCCCATTTACGGTATGTATGAACTGTCCATTTTGGGGGTCCGATGGTTCGGCGGCCCTTCCAGGGCTGCGCCGGAGGAGACGCCTCCCCTGCCGGCGGAAGCGTCCGGGCCTGAACCGCCGGCCGGTACTTGATAGCAGCCGGCAGGCTATTTACTACTCGGAGCATGAATTGTATTGCATCGGTTATGGGCATCGTAGGGGCTGGTTTTAAACCCGCCCCGACATCAAGGCGCCATATTTTACGCTCCGAGTAGTAATATAAGTTCCCTTTTCAAGTGCGACCAATCACTGTCATAATCTCCTGTAATCGGCGGAATTTCCCAACCGAAAACAGAAAACCGCAAACCGAAACCGGTATAAGTTGACAGAGCCGGGGACTTATCTATATATTAATGCTCTTAGGGAAAAAATTATGGAAGGTCAGGTATGAGTGTAGGTTCCGAAGAACCTGAGAGCGGCGGGGTTCCCCCGGGGATGGAGGAGAAGCCGAAATCCTGGCTGGGCCGGGTCTTTAGCCGCCTTACCGGGTGGCTGGGGGGCCATGAATTCCATTACTTCGGATACCTCCCCAGCCGTCCCAGTTTCCTGTTGCGTTGGACCCTGGACCCGTTCTTTTCCAAGGTCACGGTGAATCCCCGTCATCTGGAGCGCCTCCGAGACCTGGCTCAACAAGGGGCGGTGGTTTATGCCCTGAAGTACCGCAGTCACCTGGATTTCCTCTTCTTCAATCGGCGTTACCAGAAGCTTGGGATCAAGGCGCCGGAAGTGGCCTTTGACCTGAACCTCTGGTTTTGGCAGCCGTTTTCCCATTTAGTGCAAATTGTCTCCGCGGCTCTCAATTACCTCACCCGGCGCCGGTCTTGGCCCAACCCCTTCCAGGACGGTTATTTCCGCAAGACCCTCCAGGAAAGACGGGGGTCGCTGCTCTTTCTGGTGGACCAGGTGGGTTTTCGCCAGCGGTTCCTGAGCCCCCGGGAAGACCCCATCCGCCATCTTCTGGAACTCCAGGAGCAGCTGGACTTTCCCATTTTCCTGGTCCCCCAAATGATCATGTATTCCAAGGGACCCGTCCGGGAGGATAAGGGGATCTTTGGACTGTTTTTCGGAGACAATGACAATCCGGGCAAACTCCGCAAACTGGCCCTGTGCTTCCTCAAATCCAAGCACGCGGTGGTGGAAGTGGCGGAACCGGTGAATCTTAAGGAGTTTCTGGCCACAGCCCCCACAGATGGACGCCTCCGGGACCTGGCCCAGGAAGTGCGGCGGGATTTGATCCAGCGCCTGGATGTGAAGCGCCGCCTGGTTACCGGGCCGGTGACCAAGTCCCGGGAAGAATTTCTGGAACTCACCCTCACCGATCCCGGGCTGACCCGCTTCATGGAACACCTGGCGGTGGCGGAGAAAAAGAAGCTCTCCAAGGTCAAGAAGACCGCCCAGGATCACTTCTGGGAGATCTCCGCGGATTTCAACGCCTTTATCGTCGCCGCCATGATGCGCACGGTGAAATGGCTGTCCCAACGGTTTTTTGACGGCATCACCTTCGACACCCAGGGTTTTGAAAAAGTCCGGGAGGCCGGGGAGCAAGGGAATCTGGTCTTCATTCCGTGCCATAAGAGCCACCTGGACTATCTCATCCTCAATCATCTTATCTATAATAATAATATGCACCCCCCGCGTATCGCCGCGGGCAAGAACCTGTCCTTCTGGCCTTTGGGGGCCATTTTCCGGGGTTGCGGGGCCTTCTTCATCCGGCGCCGCTTCCACGGGGCCAAGCTCTATGCCGAGGTGTTCTACACCTATGTGAAAACTCTGATTAAAACCGGCTATAATTTGGAGTTTTTCATCGAAGGCGGGCGCTCCCGCACCGGCAAGCTGGTGCTGCCCAAACTGGGGCTCCTGAACATGGTCCTTCGGGCCTATGATGAGCAGGCTTCGCCGGATATCCTCTTGGTGCCCACCTTCATCGGCTATGACCAGGTGCCGGAAGAAAAGTCTTACCTCAAGGAACTGGAAGGCCGGGAAAAACAGGCGGAAACCGTGGGACAACTGGTCAAGGCCCGGAAATTCTTAAAGCGCCGGTATGGCCGGGCTTATGTCCAGTTTGCCGAACCCCTGTCCATCAAAGCCTACCTGGCCCAGCTCCCCTTGCCGGAGGCGGAGACCCCCCGGGAGGCCCGGGACCATGCCCAGGACCTGGCGTACCGGGTCATCCAGGCCATCAACCGCATCTCCGTGGTCACCCCCTTCTCCCTGGTCTGCGCCGCGCTGCTCACTTACCCCCGCAAAGGCGTTTATCGCCGGGAACTCCTCCAGATCATCGAGGTCTTCCACGATTACCTCCAGGCCCAGGAAGCGCCCCGGGCTGAGTCCTTGGAACACCTGCCCCTGGCGGTGGAAGATGCCCTGGCGCTGTGCGAGGCCCGCAAGCTCATCACCCCCATCGAAAAAGAAGAGGGCCTGTCGGATGAATTGGGCCTGGGAGGCTACAGCATCGACGAGGCCAAGCGGCCCTCCCTGGAATATTACAAGAATAATATCCTCCATTTCTTCCTCCCGGCATCCCTGGTATCCATGGCCATCCTGGCCGGTCAGGGCTTCGAGTTTCGCCGGGAAGAGGTGGAGGCGGACTTTGAATTTCTCACCGACTTTTTCAAGAACGAGTTCACTTTTAACGATATGAACCACCAGGTCCAGGTGGAGCAGATGCTGGAATACTTCTGCTCCCGGGGAGTGGTGGTGAACCTGGACCGGCAGGAGGCCAGCTACACCCTGTCCGCCTCCGGGCTCAAGGAACTGGCGTATTTTGCCAACCTCCTGTACAACTACCTGGAATCCTATTGGATTGTCTTCCGCTCCATTAAATACCTCCAGAAAAAGCCCCGGAGCGAAAAGGAATTCTTAAAGCGCATCCAATCCATCGGCAATAAACTCCACAAGCTGGGGGAGGTGGAACGCACCGAGGCCCTCTCGGAATCCACCTTCCAGAGCGCCCTGAAACTCTTCGGGGAAAAAGGCATAATCCTTAAGAAAGCCCCGGAAGGCAAAGGGGCCACCACCTTCAGCCGTCCTCCCGACGAAGACGCCCGGGAATATTACGGCCGTCAACTGGCGCGGTTTCTCAGAAGATAGAGGTCCGGCCAAGAGGTTGCGGACCCAGGCTCCGCCATTTCCCCGCCCTCCCTTTTCCCGGATACCTGTTACGAAAGGTTCAAAGTTGATGAATTCGTAAAAAGTCAATTTAGGTTAATTATCTGAAATAATTTGAAATTATGATATTTTTTTCTTGTCGGGCGTCGCGTT
>CAZUBT010000132.1:0-4627 GCA_964618815.1 uncultured Desulfobacterales bacterium
CCTCCTTCACCAAGCATATTAATGTATGTTAATGGCTAATGTCAATACAGTTAGTGGTTAGTGATTAGTGGTTAGTGGTTAGTGGTTAGTGGTTAGTTGTTAGTTGTTAGTTGTTAGTTGTTAGTTGTTAGATTATGCCACCTTTAGGCTCAAAGTTACAACTCAAAGGTCAAAGCTTTAAGCCAA
This sequence comes from uncultured Desulfobacterales bacterium, assembly GCA_964618815.1. Lineage (GTDB taxonomy): Bacteria > Desulfobacterota > Desulfobaccia > Desulfobaccales > 0-14-0-80-60-11 > CAZUBT01. The sequence continues at coordinate 187 of CAZUBT010000132.1, forward strand.
GAACCAAGAGCCAAGAGCCAAGAACCAAGAACTAAGAACTAAGAACTAATAACTAACAACTAACAACTAAAGAGAGACAAAACCATGGCGAGAATCTTAAGCGAAGAAAGCCATACCCTGGCCATCCAGGACCCCATTTCCCGGTCGGTGGTCACTTTCCATTACCGGCGGCCCACTTCCGAGGAACGGGTGGCCTACCAGTTGTCCGCCTTCCGGCTGGACGGGGGGGAGCGCCGGTTGCTCCTGGGAGAGACCCGGCTGCGATTCGGGCTGGAGATCATCACCGGGTTTGCTCCGGGGGACTTCATGATCCTGGAGGATGGCCGGGAGGCGCCTCTGGATCCGGTCCGCCATGGGGATTGGAAGCTGAAACTGGCGGACCATGCCCCGGACCTGGTGTCTTATCTGGCCCAGGTGGTGTTTGAAGGGCTGCGGGTGGCCCGGGGAGAACAGGAATGGGGCTGACCGGGCCGCTTGGAGAAGGAAAATCGGGGGAGGGGTCGGATTGGCCCCTGATGCAGGAATTGCAGAGCCTGGCCCAGGGTCGGGTGTGCGGGCCTCAGCAGCGGCGCAAGTGCCGCCAAGAAAGCGGGGCTTTTGCGGATTGGGCCTGCGGCGTGTGCGGGGAATACCTCCGGCCCGAGGCCATCTCCCCCTGGACCCGGCACCTGGTTTTTCTCTATCAACTCAGCCAGGCCGGGTATCCCTTCCGGGCCAATGATTTGACCATTGAAACCTGGTTGCTGCTGGGAGTGGTGCGGCGGGTGTGGGAAGAGAATCAGCGAGGCAAGCATGGTCAAGGACAGCAATAAAGAGCGCTGGGGCCGGCAGGACGCGGAGGATTTCCGCTCCCTTCAGGAAGAGATGCTCCAACTCAGCCGGGAATACAGTCAGGCCCGGCTGGCGGTGTGGGTGGAAGAAGCCGGAAGCCTCCAGGATAACTGGGCTGCCTTCTCCAGGGACTGGCAACATTCCCTGGACGAGATGGCGGCCCGGGCGGTGGACAAATTTGCGGAAATCACCTCCCAGGGAGAGGCTGCGGGCAGCCTCCTGAGCCAGAGCTTTAGAGGCTCGTTCCAGGAAATCTCCGGGGATGCCCAGGATTGGGGGGAAAACCTGCTCAAGATGATGGAACGGGTGGCCCAGGCCTGGGCCAAGACCTTTGCCGGCGGGGAAAGCGGGGAGGATTGGCCCTTCTTATTCGGCGGTTCCCTGGACCTGGGAGGCTGGTTCCACCAGGGCGGGATTGTGGAAGCCCACCAAGGGATGGTGGTTTCTCCGGAAACCTTGCTGGCCGACGAGCAACTGGTGCTGGCCCAGACGGGAGAAGGCATCCTGCCCCGGGAGAGCATGGCCCGCCTGGGGGAGAAGAATTTCGAAGCCCTGCGCACCGGCCGGTTTGACATGAATGCCGGGGCAGGGACGCGCTACGACATCACCATTCAGGTCCAGAGTTTGGACGCCCAAGGGGTGGCCGGCCTGGATTGGGATCGCCTGGTGCAACGCCATATCCTGCCGGCCCTACAGAAGGATCTGGGGCAGCGGTGGTAGGGGGGTGTTTTCGGTTTTCTGTTTAAGACCAGACGTGGACATCCACCAGTCAGCATATGAGGGTTTCTCTGGCGTCAGGCGATAATCTGTCCGGGTTTATGAATTTTTCTCTCCCGGCCGGTGGGACCATGCGGACACGCCTTTTCTGTAACCGCAGGCTTTAGCCTGCGCCACCAGAGACTCATTTAAGGATACGGCAAGCCGTGGCCCCTGCACAGGCGAGACGACTGTGCCACCATGACTTGTTTGGTGGCATAAGGCTCCGTTAGAGGAATCATCTTTTTGCCGACAACTTTGTATCAGACCAGATGGTTCCAGCTTTCATCAAAAAGCTGAAAGCTGACCGCTGAAAGCTGGAAGCCTCTAGAGACAAATCGAGGTAGAGATGGCCAACGCCAGGCTGGAATGGACCCCCAAGGGCGGCAGTCGCCAGAGTTACACCCTGCCCGTGAATTTTACCTGGGATTATCAGGAGCTCTGGCAGGATGACACGGATCGGGAACGGGCCCTGGACGGCACCTTACGCAGTTACAGCCGAAAACTTAAGCAACGGTGGGTCCTAAAATTCCAATATCTGTCCACGGCCCAGAAGGAACAGTTGGCGGCCGTCAAGCAGGCCCAGGCGGACCTCACCTTTTATCGGGACGCTTCGGGGCCCGACGCGTTTACGGGTGTGTGGACCAATGACCTGGACTTCCGGGAAGTGGCTCCGGGGGCCTGGTCCGGGAGCATGGTTCTGGAAGAGGTGTGAGTCGATGTGGTATGCGGTGCGCACCCTACTCAGGCGGGCACGGAGGCCCGCCCCACGAACTTGAAACTCGGAACTTTTCAAGACAGTTCCTCATGGGCCTCTGGCCCACCCATAAATTATGAAAAGGTGCTTGGCTTAGTCGGAAGGCGCGCTCCATTCTTTCAACTTTGAACCTTGAACCGTGAACTTTGAACTTTTCAAACCAGGAGCTTGGGAACGAGTGGAATAGGGCGGCCCATGGCCGCCGTGATTCGGTGTGCACGGCGCGCCCTATAGGTCCGATTGGGAACGAGATGGAAGGCAACCCTTTAGAAAAAACCAAACACCGAAAACCGAAAACGGAAAACAGAAAACTCCCATGAGAGAAGCCGGTTCCGAATTCATCCAGGAAGAAGCCCGGCCCCGGGGCGCCCGGCCCCGTCTGCAGGCCGTGATTTATCCCTTTGACCTGGATTACGGTTTGGCCCCCGATTCCGGGGAATATGTTCATACCGCGTATGGGGGCGAACCGGGAAAGCTGGTCCTGGAGGGCGGGTATCATCCCTCCGGGTCCTGGACTTCCCCGGTGATGCACACCTATTCTCCCCACCTGAACCGGGCCGTGCCCTGCTGGGAAGAGCAGGAGGGCAACATGCAACCCCGGGTCTTTCTGCGGGTGGCCGGAACTCCGGGGGAGATCTCCCAGGCCGCCTATTCTCCGCTGGGCCGGGGAGAGGAAGTTGAACTGCGGCCCTTTTTCCAGATTAAGGTGGAATTTCAGCAAGATTTCCGCTCATGGTCCGTGGACCTGCCGGAGGAGGCCGACGAGTTCGCGGCTTACGCCATCAGCCAGCCCCCCGATGGAGGCTATGAAAGTTATGTGGCCGATGGGGCCGGTCCCGGCAGCGTATCCCGGCTGCGTCTGGAAGGCCGCCTCAGCCTGCCGGAGAGCGAGATCCTGGATGCCGGCCGGGTCCGGGTGGAGTTGGCCCGGGATTTCGGAGAGCTCCGGGACGGCAACCATACCCTGGTGATGGACAACCGCCGGGGGCAGTGGCTCCTGGGGGGAGAGGATTTTTATCTTAAGGGCCTGGATTGGCAGGAGAAACATCTGGCCCTGTACCACGGCTGGGAGCTGCCCCACGGCAAAGTGGAGCGGCAGTTGGTTTATCAAGGGGCCCTAACGCGGATTTCCGGGATAACCCACGGCTGGCAGGAAAAGCACCGGGCCTGCTTAGAGAGCCGCAATTGGGTGGCGGCCCGGCTGAGCCGGAGGTTGGGCGCGCCTTCAGCCTCAGGGGAGAAGCGGCCTTTTATGCGAGGGGCTTATCTGGCCCGGGGCGAACTCACGGCAGTCACCCCGGCTGCGGTAAGCACTCCCGTCAAGACCGGCAGCGGCAGCGCGGTTCTGCGGGTGGCAGGGATTTATCGAGGCGACCGAGACCAGAGCTGCCTGGTGGAAACGGAATCCACCGGGGAAGTGGGCGCCGCCCGGTTCAGGTGGTCCGTGAATAACGGCCAGAGCTGGAAGCAGACGGACTGTCTTACCTCCGGCCCGGAAAATCCGGTGGAACTGGAAGAAGGCCTGGCGGTCTATTGGGACTCGGGAGCGGGAACCGACCTGGCGGACGGGGACCGCTGGACTTTCACCGCGGCGGCCGCCATCTACCAATATCTCCTGGCGGGCGCGCCTTTTGAGGCCGTCACCGCGGTGTACCTGAACGGAGAAGAAACCTGGGACCGGGTGGCCGCGGATGCGGCCCAGGGCCTAGTCACCCTCACCGGCCGCAGCGCCGGGGTGGAAGCCCGGGTGGTGAAGGCCGGGGTCAGCCATCCGGTGGACATCATTTACGACATCCTCACGGAAATGGGACTTGAAGAAGCCGTCCACCAGGATTCCTTCGCCCTGGCCAAAAGCCTCACCCCGGATTACGCCATCGGCGTCGGTTTTGAGAACGTCACCGGGACCCAGGCTCTAAGGGAGATTGTCAGGCGCTGTCTGTACGATCTTTGGGTGGACTTCGGCGAGATCAAGCTCAGGGCTTATTTGGGAGATTGAGTGAGCAGGGAGCAGGAAGTCAGTTGTTAGTTGTTAGTTGTTAGTTGTTAGTTGTTAGCTGTAATGACATCTCACGATAGCATACGGCTAAACGCGTGAGA
>CAZUBT010000133.1:0-4470 GCA_964618815.1 uncultured Desulfobacterales bacterium
TTGAGAGAGTTAATGTCCATGAAGATATTTATCAACCATTAGAGGGTCACTACCTAAATTTATAAGAGGAGCCAATTTTGGTAATACAAATTTCAATGGCCTGGCCAATTTTTTCGTAGCCACCTTTAACTATTTGGTGAACTTTATCGGGGCTATCTTTAGAAAAGGGGCGGATTTCCCCAGTGTCACCTTTAATGAGGGTGTACTTTTTTCTATGGCTTCCTTTCTTAAAAATGCCAATTTTTACCAGGCCTCCTTTAAAAGGCAAGCCGATTTTAGAGGGGCCATCTTCGCAGAAGGGGCCGAATTTACCGAGGCAATATTTGCGAATTTTTCAGATTTTTATTTGGCAACAATTTCCGGACTGGTGTTCTTTAAATCCGTCAACTATAAAGGACCAGCTTTTAAGGGCGATTTCGGTGAATTAAAGTTTGAAATCAGTGGAGCCCTAAGCTTTCATGACCTATCTCTGGCTCATGTCCGATTTAAAGGCACTGATTTGCGTCGGGCGGAATTTCACCATGTGCAGTGGCATCCTTATCGTGGCCGCCAGGCGATATTAGATGAAGTATTATTAAGGCAAGCAGAAAAGAAAGGCCCCTGGTTTTGGCCCTGGTTTTGGATTTGGGTCTCATGCCATATCTCCTTGCGTTTTTTTGTCTTGGAGAGTGGCATTCAATTCCCCCAATATCTTTCAGAAGAATTTCCGCCCCCGGACCCACCAAGGGGGGACTCTTACGGCGAAGTGGAGCGCCTCTACCGCGACCTTCAGGAAAATTATGAAAAAGCCAGGGACTACAAGAAGATGGGGGACTTCCACTACGGCGAAATGGAGATGCACCGCCGGGCCAGCAAGTGGCGCTGGTTTCCCTTCTACTGGTATAACCTCTACTGGGCTTTGAGCGGCTACGGCGAGCGCCCCTCCCGGGCCTTTGGCTTGCTGATCTTCTTTCTGGCGGTCTTGACGGGCTTGCTGGCCTGGGCCGGCCTGGAAATCCTGGACCCCAAACATAGCCCGGCTTTCGGGGATTCTTTTTTCTACCTGCTGCAGAAGGTGACCCTCCAGCGGCCCACCTGGGCCGAGCCGGTGGGATTTTGGGGGAAGCTGGTAGCCGGATTCAGCGTCTTGCTCATCCCCGGCCAGGCTGCATTGTTTCTTTTAGCTTTACGCAACCGTTTGGGGAGACGGCGTTAATTACCCTGAGAATCTGGGTTCCCCCGCCCCACACTATCTGCGTTAATCGGCGTTCATCTGCGGCTAACTTCATTGAAACTTCCCCGCCAAACGTGCTATAAGTGCCCCCATGCAAGTCCTGGTTACCGGCGCCACCGGCTTTGTGGGCCATGAGATCGTCAAGGAACTGCTCGTCCGGGGTCACCAAGTGCGGGCCCTGGCGCGGCCCGGCTCCGAGGGGAAGCTTGAGGCCGCGGCGCAAGTGGAGATCTTTCCCGGCGATGTCCTGGACCGGGACACCACGGCGCGGGCCGCGGCGGATTGCGACGCGGTGATCCACCTGGTGGGCATCATCCGGGAATTTCCCCGGCAAGGCATAACCTTTGAGCGCCTCCACGTGGAGGCCACGAAAATCGTGGTGGACGCGGCTCTTGCCGCGGGCGTCCGGCGCTTCCTGCACATGAGCGCCTTAGGGGCCCGGCCCGGGCCTGCCGACCCCTACCACACCACCAACTTCCAGGCCGAAGCCTACGTCCGGGCCTCGGGCCTCACCTACACCATCTTCCGGCCCTCGGTGATCTATGGCCCCGGCGACCGGTCCATCAACTTCTTCGCCCGGCAGGTCAAGGCGTTGCCCATCTTTCCCGTCATCGGCAACGGCTTATATCAGATGCAGCCGGTGCCCGTTACCGCCGTGGCCCAGTCCTTCGCCCTGGCCCTAAAACTGCCCCAGACGGAGAACCAGACCTACGACGTGGGCGGCCCGGAGCCTTTAACTTTTAATGAGATCATCGACACCATCGCCCAGGTCCTGGGCCGCAAGGTCTATAAAATTCACCTCCCCGTCTGGCCCATGCGCCTGGCCGCGGGGCTGCTGGGGGGCTTTGCCTGGTTTCCGGTGACGAAAGGGCAGATAAGGATGCTCCTGGAGGGGAATAGCTGCGATCAAACGGCTTTTTATCAGGATTTTGGGTTGACCCCGGTATCCTTCCGAGAAGGTCTGACCGGCAACTTGGCGTGAGACTCATGGCTACATGCCGAATCCAAAAAGAAAATTTTATAATATGCAACCAGGATACCTGGGAAAGGGATCCTCATGGCTTTTGCTTGCTACATTCTCGACAAGAGGATAAGGATCAGGATGGCAAGTTCACTGAAGCTGTAAAGAAAAAGATAGCTATAGCAGACTTCGATTTCCAGTGGGTTTTTTTCCCCGGTTTGGCCGATTTTTCGGGACAGAAATTCTCTACGGAAGCAAACTTCTCCAAAGCCACCTTTTCTGGTCTTGTCATCTTCAGGGAGGCCACCTTCTCTGCGGGGGCAAACTTCTCCTGGACCTCCTTTTCTAGCGATGCCTCCTTTTTATATGCCATCTTTTCCGGTTATGCCAATTTTAAGGGTAGTACCTTTTCCGGTGAGGCAGATTTTTACAAGGCCACCTTTTCTGATAAGGCCGACTTCTTTGGGAACATAATTTCGGCTACCGGCCAGCTATTTTTGCGTTTTATAAATCCTCCTGATGAGAAGAATCGCAGGTTGCCGTTCAGAGCTGACTTCAGCTTCTTGAACCAAGAGCTTGGCGCAAGGCTCCTCTTCCAGGACCTCTCCCTGGCCCGAGTGGAGCTCTATGATACGGACTTGAGGAAAGCGGAATTCAATCGACTGACTTGGGCCTTTTGGTGGGGGCGGACCGCGATTTATGATGAAATCCTCCTGCATCAGCGGAGATGGGCTCATATTACTTACGTGCTGAACTACGGATGGTTATGGGGAAAAAGGATTCCCGGCGAAATAGAGAAAGACATACCGAAAAAACCCGATTTTGAGGATTTTGCCCCGGTGGAGAACCTCTACCGCCAGTTAAAGGCCAACTATGAAGAGGAGCGGGACTTCAAACGGGTGGGCGATTTCCACTACGGGGAGATGGAGATGCACCGCCGGGGCAGTTTCTGGCGCCAATGGGTGCCGTTTTCCTGGCTCAATCTCTACCGGGTGCTCAGCGGCTATGGCGAGCGGCCGTTCCGGGCCTTTATCTGGCTGCTGCTCCTCATCCCGGCCTGGGCGGGCCTGGTATGGGGCCTTGGGATTAACCAAGCCGGTTCCCAGGACCCGATAAACTATTGGGACACCCTCTTCTTTATTTTTGAGAAGGCCACCCTACAGCGCCCGCCATTGCCTGAAGGCATAACTTGGTTGGGAAAAGTTCTGGCCAGCTTCAGCGTCCTCCTCCTCCCCGGCCAGGCGGCGTTGTTCATCCTGGCCCTGCGGAATCGCCTGGGGCGGCGGCGGTAAAAGTAATGGTGCGCGGTGCGCACCCTACGTTTCGGCGGAATCGTTTGGGGGGGGCGGTGGAATAATGGTGGGCCGTGCTCACCTTACCTTAATTCGCGGACCAATCTCAACAACCGAAAACCGAAAACTGAAAACCGTTCTTAAACGACACGGAGGGTGATCACATGGATCGTGACCATCGCGATGACAGCCTGGAATTGGTCAGGACCCTGACCCGGGAGGTGATGGGCTATTTCTCTCCCGATAAACTGGACAGCTTTGAGGCGGATTTTGCCGTGGCTGCGGGGGCCTCAGGGGCCGGGCTCCTTCGGGTGGAAGAGTTGGAATCCCGCCCCCTTAAGACCCTGGATACCACATTGGTGGCAGGAATGTTTTTCCGGGTCCTCATGGAAACCGGGGGACTGCCCGCGGGCATTCCGGAACGGGTCTCCTTTTTCCGCAAGGCCGCCAAGAATTATCTGGTCACCCACCTGTCGGGCCAGATTACCCTGTCCCAGTTTTACCGGCTGCTGAACCTCATCGAAGAGAACTCCCGGAATTATTTTCAACAGCAAAAAGAGGGCTGGATCGGCCCAGGAATCCGAGATGGAGGGAAACCCCCGCCCCCGCCGCTCCGGGAGGCCGTCCGGGTAGAAGCCTTGCGCCAGGCCTTGGAAGGTCTGGATCTGCCCCCCAAGGGCCGGAAACTCACCCGGGAGGGCCTGGAAGAATTCCTTCGGGCCACGGAAGGCGGGTGGTTCCGGGTCCTGGACCTGGAGCGGCGATTCATGGTCAATAAGAAGACCGCCTGGAGTTACCTCAATCTCCTGTTGCAGGCCGGCATCCTGGAGCACAACGGCGAGAAGGCCAACCGGGTGCGCTATGCCCTGGAGCCGCGTTTTAGGACATGAGCGGCTGCTGTAAGATTCCCCCCCAGGTATCGAGAAATGCTTTTTGAATGCAACTTTGTACTAAGAGCTTATCCGTAAATAGCTTGACATTTAGCAAATAATATGGCATGCATA
>CAZUBT010000134.1:0-4452 GCA_964618815.1 uncultured Desulfobacterales bacterium
ATGATAACCATCTCAACTACCTATTTTTGTTATTTAAGGTGCGTATACAGGGCAGTTATCAACCGATAAGAGAAGGCCTGGGGAGAGTCAATAGTTGTTTCAACATCCTGGCCTCCCTTCCTTGCTGCGGTCTGTTTAGTTAATCCGAAATCATCCCGGCTGATCCGGGTTAACATAGCTTTGCTCTACTGCGTACATATTGAGGATACCAATGGTTGAGCCCTAGGCCTAACCCGATCAAGCCCAAAGACACCGCCTGATAGCCAATCCCACCTGCCCACCAGCCATAGGTTTTCGCCACGCTCATCCCTGTAGCTATTAGAAATACCACCCCCCAGATCACCGCGAGAGTCCGGCAGGTCCGATAAAAGAACGGGGATGCCTGCCGTTCCGGGGGAACCGTCTCCCGGGCATATTGCAGTACAAAAGGTTTGCCTATGAAGATGGACGACCAGGCAATGGCCGCCAGAGTCCCGTGGGCCAGGACATCCAAGTTTTTGATCACCCAGAGGTTTCTAAAAAGCACTACCATGACCAGGTTGACGCCGAAAAAGAGCAGTGAACCCCAGGTCAGGATGAACCCTTTGGCCAGCTGCTTGTAGCCCATGACCAGCACCAGGGCCAGGGCAACGATGATGGCTGCGTTCAACCGCCACAGGGACTGCCCGGAAATAACGGCAAAAACGATCCAGGGGAGGAAGCCCAGCAGAATGCTGATTATCTCTTTCATCTTAATGAGCTCATAAAGTGAGCCTAAGTGAAAGTCTTTTGAGGGGGCGGGGAGCCCGTCGACTCCCTCTCCCCAAGCTACCGGTCATCCGCCCTGGACCGGCGGCTTGTCAGACAGGCCGAACTTGGCCATGGTTTCGATCCAGTGGTGGTTGGCGTGGTTCCGGAAGGCCTCCGGCCCGCCTGGGAAAAGGTCCTGTCGCAACCCATTTTCCACCTCAGGCGCAATCCGTCCTTGGCGGATGAGCTGCTCCCCAGCCTGGCGCACCAGGTTATAATACCAGACGAACGTCTCCTGGAATAGTTCATGGCTCAGGCTCTCACCTGCGGGCCGCAGGATTTCTCCCAGGTAACGCCAGCCCAGGTTCCGTGCGAAAAACTGAAAATATTGCACTAGAGGTGTAAAATGGTCGAATTCCGGAAATCCGCAGGGAGAGACCAGCAGCATGGCCCGGTCCCGGGGATAGCGGTCTGGATGGGCACTTCGTCCTGGTTGGTCAGGATCTTCCACAAGCCACGGTTCGCAGGTAGGCAGGGTGCGGTCAATGAAGTTTTTCATCAGGCCGGACACGTTATAGTGGTAAAGCGGGGTTCCAAAGACCAGTAAGTCAGCCTGCACAAACCTTTCTAAGACCGCGGACATGTCATCTTCCTGGATGCATTTCCCAGGGGTCTTTACCCAGCACAAAAAGCAGCCGAGACAATGTTTGATCTGCAATTTTCCCAGATGCACCAATTCAGTTGTGGCGCCTGCGGCGCGCATACCCTCCAACAGCGGGCCCAGGATATGGTAGGTGCTGCTCTTTTCCTTGCGGGGTGAGCCATTGATGGCCATTACGTGCATGAACATCTCCTGGGGTCAGGTTAGAGTGGATGCCAGAATGCTCTTGTGGTCGACATGATAGCATAAATTTTCCTGAGAAGACAATTAAGGTCCCCTGCAAGCATCCTCCCTGTAATGATGAGCCAGGAGAAGGTGCGAAGCCACATGCACATGCCACCCCTGGGGAAAGATAACTCGATAGCGGTCGAAATCTTGCAGTGATAAAGGCTATTCAAGATTGCCGGATTGCTTGCCATGTTCGACAATTATCACCTTACCCGGAAAAATGCCAGATATCTTCTGGATAGCGAAATGGGGCTTTGGTGGGGGGCCAGCACTGCAAAACTCAAAAGAAAGCCTGTCGGATGATATTAAACTTTGATGGAGAGGTTGTATGGTCAAGTTTTAACCATTACAGCTTATACCAAGTTGAGACCTCTGCGAAAATGGCTTGAGCGATGACAAATCAGCTTCAAAGGAACAGAGACCGGTGGCACAGGCTTCCAGCCTATGGGTAACTTTGTGGTAAATCAAGGTTTTTTGCACAGGCTGGAAGCCTGTGCCACCAGAGTTTCTTCCTGGGTTTTGTTTGCCTGTGTACCGGCTGACTTTAGCAGAGGTCTCAAGTTCTGTTGCCGATGCAACCAACTTAAGTTTCAACTTGCTGATAATCCTGATATTTTTAACCGAAAACCGATAACGGTATTATAAGAGGCCCAAGGCTTTCATCTTGCGCCACAGGGAGATGCGGCTGATGCCCAGGAGGCGGGCCGCGGCCTCCCGTTTGCCCTGGGACTTTTCCAGGGCTTTCTGGATGGCCAGGCGTTCACCGTCCCCGCGAGATCGATCCAGGGTCACCGCGGCGGCGGTCGCCCGCCGGCGGGGAGATTCCAGCCCGGGAAGCAGGTCCTTGGTGATCACCGAGCTCTTGACGAAAACCATGGCGTATTCCAAGGTCCGCTCCAATTCCCTGATGTTGCCCGGCCAGGAGTACTGCTGGAATATGGTCATCACCTTGGGGTCCACCCCCCGGACATTTTTCCGGTATTTCTCATTGAGGCGGGCCAGGTAATGGTTAACCAGCAGCGGGATGTCCTCCCGTCGCTCCCGGAGCGGCGGCAGATAAAAGGGCACCGTCCGCAGGCGGTACAGGAGGTCCATGCGGAAGCGGCCCCGGCGCACCTCCTGCACCAGGTTACGGCTGGTGGCGGCAATGATCCGGGCCTCCAGGGGAATGGCGCGCATGCCGCCCACCGGCTCGAAGACCTTCGATTCCAGGACCCTGAGCAGCTTGATCTGTAACTCGAGTTTCAGTTCCCCGATTTCGTCCAGGAAAATGGTCCCGCCTTTGGCCGCTTCGAACCGGCCCACCTTGTTGCTGATGGCGCCGGTAAAGGCCCCTCTGACATGCCCGAACAATTCCGATTCAATCAGGGTCTCCACCAGGGCCGAACAACTGAAGGCCACAAACGGCCCCCGGGCCCGGAGACTTTGAAGATGGATGGCCTGGGCAAACAGATCCTTGCCGGTCCCCGATTCTCCTTCCAGGACCACGGTGGCCTCAGACGCGGCCACATCAGGCAGCATGTCCAGCAACCGCTTCATGGCGGGGCTCCGCCCGATAATTTCCACTTGCCCCGGAGCGGGGAGGAGATCTTCCCGCGGGGTCAGGGCCAAACCCAGAGATTGGAAGGTTTCCACCCCGCCGACGATCATTTCTCCTTTATTCCTGATGGGCGCGGTGCTGATTAAGAGGTCAAGCCAGCGCCCCTCTTTATTTCTGATGCGCATGTCCTGGTCTTGGCGGGTGACGCCGTCTTCCAGGGTGGCTTGCAGGGAACAGCCGGTTTTGCAGCGGTCGGCTTGAAAGACTTCCCAACAGTAGCGGCCCAGGACCTCTTCCTGACGGAAGCCGGTGATCTCTCGCGCCATGCGGTTGAACGCGGTAATCCGCCGCCGGTTGTTGACCACGAACAGGCCCCGGTCGATGTTCTCGAAGACCGCGTCGGGCTCCACCCCAAGGCCGAAGTTGGACCAGGTTGACCAGGCTTTGGTCAGCGTGTCATCGTGAAAGGTCAGCAGGGCCCCGATAATTTGCTTATTCTGGCTGTACACCGGGGCCACGGAATATTTTAGGAAGAGCACCAGGTCTGAGTGCAGGTTGATCTGGGCCAGAAGATTGGCGCGCATGACGCCGGATTGCAGGGTTTCCAGCAACGCCAGCTCTGCCTGGGGGAGATAGGGCTCGGTGAAAATTTCTGCCGGGGAGAGAATCTGACCGGGCTCCAACCTTCTCCGCAGGAGCCTTTCAGCTTGGAGTGTGACTGACAGGATCCCATTCCCCGGGGAGAGAATGAGAACCCCGTCGCCTTCCGGCAGGTCGTCAAATTCGTGGTGTTTCTCGCCCATCTTGACCCTCGGCCGGTCTGCCATTGTGGCAAACCCTGGAGATTTAGTTATTAATAGGGCTGGCGGGGAGAAAACAGAGCTTGGATGTATATTAACTCACAACTTCCTAATATTTCAAGCAGTTCTTCTGCCATTTTGATGAACCCCACAGGCAGGAAAGAGCGCAGAGGCTTTTGGGGGGATATCGCGGTCCTCCTATTTATGTAATTTATTTCTAGGATTCGTGCTTTTTCTGGCAAAAAATTAGCTAAAAACCCTTTGGTTCCGGCTTGTCCGGGTTCGGTAGGAAGAAAATTTACCACCAAGACACAAAGAACACAAAGGTTCACAAAGAGAAAAATATTTCTTGGTGTTCCTTGGTGTCCTTTGTGCCTTTGTGGTAAATCTTTGAAGGTTTTTGGTTCCGGCTTGTCCGGGTTCGGTAGGAAGAAAATTTACCACCAAGACACAAAGAACACAAAGGTTCACAAAGAGAAAAATATTTCTTGGTG
>CAZUBT010000135.1:0-4188 GCA_964618815.1 uncultured Desulfobacterales bacterium
CTGGCAAAAAATTAGCTAAAAACCTTTTGGTTCCGGCTTTTCCGTGTTCGGTAGGCAGAAAATTAACCACCAAGACACAAAGAACACAAAGGTTCACAAAGAGAAAAATATTTCTTGGTGTTCCTTGGTGTCCTTTGTGCCTTTGTGGTAAATCTTTGAAGGTTTTTGGTTCCGGCTTGTCCGGATTAGGAAATTCTAGTAGATAATGGCATTATGAACCTTCCCCGGCCTATTCGTCGCATCCTGGTGGAACCGGGTGCGGCGGATTATCCCATGACCCGGCGCATCCTGGACCGGCTGCCGCAGGCGCGGGTGGAGTTCATTCCCCACCGAGAATCACTCCGGCCCCCCGGCCCGGCCCGGGCCGCATGGCTTCCCGAAGCCAAATCCACCCTGCTCCTGGCGGTGCAAAAAGGCCCCTTCCGCCGTCCCTGCCCCGGCACCCGGGATTATATCTGCTGCGGCTACCAGGTGCTCATGGTGGCTGCGGGCTGCCCCATGGACTGCACCTACTGCATCCTCCAGGAATACCTCAATGTCCCGGCCGTCACCATTTTCGTCAATGTAGAGGATCTGCTGGAAGAATTGCGGACGGAGTGGGCGGCTCAACCGGAAAAGGTATGGCGCCTGGGCACCGGGGAGTTCGGGGACAGTCTGGCCCTGGATGAGCTCATGGGCTTAAATGAACGCCTGATTCCTTTTTTTGCCGGCCAGTCCCAGGCCCTGTTGGAGATCAAGAGCAAATGGAGCCGCCTGGAACACTTGCTCCCCCTGGGACCCAATCCCCGGGTGGTCTTTGCCTGGTCCCTCAACCCCCCGGAGATCACCGGGCAGGAGGAGAAGTTCACCGCGTCCCTCCAGGCCCGCCTTAGGGCTGCGTCCCTGGCGGCGGCCGCGGGTTTCCGCCTGGCCTTCCACTTTGACCCCCTCATTTACTTCCCCGGATGGGAAGAGGCCTACCGGCGCACCGTGGCGCGCCTGGCCGCAGCGGCGCCGCCCGGGTCCATTGCCTGGATCAGCCTGGGAGGCCTGCGCTTCTTGCCGGCCCAGCGCCGTCTGATGCTGGAACGCTTCCCGTTGAGCCGGGTAGCGGCCCAGGAAATGGTGCGGGCCCCGGACGGCAAACTCCGCTACTTCAAGAGTCTGCGTATCGAGATGTACTCCCGGATGCGGGAATGGCTGGCCAGGGACGCTCCGGAGGCCCCGGTTTATCTGTGCATGGAAAGTCCCCGGGTCTGGCAGGCGGTTTTCGGCGCTGCCCCCCATGAGGACGACCTGGCGCACCGGCTTAACCGACGCCTTGGACCCTAAGCCCGGAGGGGGCCGGGGGCCCCTGGTGAATCCATCGACTTAATTGGCATCTTTAATCAGGAACCCGCGGCAGGACTGAGGGAAACGATTTCTCCCAACCGCCTCCGTACCCCCCGGGCCGTCAGGTTTTCCTCCTCCAACAGCCGCTTGATGGTTTTCACCACGTCCAAATCCTCCATGGTGTATTCCCGGCGATTGGAGTGCGTCCGGTTGGGTCTGAGGAATCCATAAAAGGATCTTTCCCAGTACCGGAGGGTGGTTTTCCGCACGCCCGTGAGTTGCGCCATCTGGTCGATGGTAAGCATCAGGTTCCAGGGGACATCGTCAGTTGTCATGCTGCGCCGCATCTGGATCTCCTTACCTGCCGTTATGACTCCAGGCTCACCCCAGGTCAGGCAAACCTGCCGCTCACCCGGATCTGTACCCTGGTGCAACTTCCTTCGGAAGTCTGCTAACTATTCCCCTACTTATTCGAGATTTTAGGAAAATAACTTTAATGCATCGGCAGAAAAAAATCGTAGGGGGTAAACTGACCTCCGAAAGCATGAAGGAAGCCCCCGATAACACGGCAATATTTAAAGATATGACTGGAAATTTAGAGTCGAGGCCTTGGTCTGTAAAAGAACAGCCGAGGGCGGCGCTTCCACATTTTCCCTGCTTGGAAGGGAGTCGGCAATGGAGAGAGATATCGAGCGGATTCTCGATTCGTTTGACTGGACAACCCCTTTTAGGGGTAATGCTGTTCACTTAAGCACTGGAAACCATGTAGAAAGGGCACTGCCCCCCAATAACCTTTGAAACAGGACCGCCGAGGGCGGCGGTGCTACATTTTCCTTCTTTTGGGTGAGGTTATCAGGCAACCCCGCCCCCTTAATTAAATAATATTGGGATTAGGGGGGTGAAACTTTAGTTGGTGACGCGTGGGGGAAATCCCGATCCCCGGCCCCGTTTTCCAATTGATGGTCCCCCAAGAGACCGGCTCAGATCCCTAAGTCTTCAAAGGCCGGCGCAGATGGAACATTGGGGGTTGGCTTTGATCTCCTTTTCAGATAACCGGAATTGACTTCCCTGAAAGGTCAGCAAGCGGCCCAGCAGGGAGGGGCGAAAGCCCCCCAGAATTTGCATGGCTTCCAGGGCCAGGAGGCTCCCCAGGATTCCCGGCAGCGGCCCCATGATTCCCGCCTTTGGACTACATCTTGCTTCTTCCTGGAGGCAGACCGAGTCACAGGCCAGGCAGGGCCCCTGGCCCGGCCAGAAGGTGGTGAGGTGGCCGTTCATTTCCCAAACCCGGGCATGCAGCAGGGGGATGCGCAGCCGGGCGGCCGCCAGGTTGAGCAGGTGCCCGTTGGGCTGGTGCATGGTGTCGATCAACAATTGACAGCCCGCGGTCAGCCGGGTGATATTATGCCCGGAAATGGGCTTGACCCGGCTCTCCACCACCGCGAAAGGGTTGACCTTTTTGAGCCGGGATTCCGCCACCACGGCCCGGGGCTTGTCCAGGTCCTGGTCCCGATAGAGGATCTGATGGTTGAGGTCCGCCAGGGAAACCCGGGATTGATCCGCCAGAAGGATGCCGCCCAACCCCGCGGCGATGAGATAATGTGCCGCGGCCGAGGCTACCCCCCCGGCCCCGGCAATGAATACCCGGGAAGACTTCAACCGTTCCTGGGCCTCGCGGCCCCAGCCGGGTAAGACTATCTGGCGGCCGTACCTGGACAGCTCCGCAGGGCTTAAGTTGGTTTGATTCATGGGAAAATTAGAGACAAACACCGCGATGGGTTGTTACCCTCTCCGTCATCGGCTATTCCTTATGTGAACTTTAAACTTTTCGGCTAGCCGGTTATAATTCTCCAGCCTCTGGGCGAAATCGAAGCTGCCACTGCCCGGCCCCACCCCTGGGATCACTTATGCCGTTTTCGGATTTCGGTTTTATTTTAAAAAAGATAAGATTATCAATAGGATGATTACTAAATTGGTTTTATTTGAAAGGGAACTTGGTATTATATCGGTTATACGGAGAGGGGGCCAGGAGCATCACCGGCGCGACGCCCTGCCGGTCCCCCGGCCTCCCCTTAACATCACTTTTTTCCCAGCCAAACCATTTCCCCATTCCATCGGCGCCGGGAGAGCAACGTGATTGAGTTGCAGGAGGTGAGTAAGATTTACCGCCGGGGACCCGAGGCCATTCCGGCCCTGGACCGGGTGAGCCTGAGAATCGCGCCGGGAGAATTTGCGGCCATCACCGGAAAAAGCGGCTGCGGCAAAAGCACCCTGCTCCACATCATCGGCGGCCTGGAGTCTCCCACTACGGGACGGGTCCTGCTTAACGGCCAGGATCTGGCCCGGCTGCCGGAACCTGAACTCACCCGCTTCCGGCGGGATCGGGTGGGCGTGGTGTTTCAGACCTTCAATCTCCTGCCCCTGCTCACCCTGGAGGAGAATGTGGCCTTGCCCCGGGTGCTCCAGGGCGCGCCTTATGCTCAGGCCCGACAGGAGGCCGTGGCTTGGCTGGAAGAGGTGGGCCTGGGAGGCCGCCTTCGCCATAAGCCCCATCAGGTTTCCGGCGGCGAGATGCAGCGGGCCGCGATTGCCCGAGCCCTCGTCAATCAGCCCGGGGTGATCCTCGCGGATGAACCCACCGGCAACCTGGATTCCGCCACCGCCGCCCAGATCCTGGAGCTCTTCTCCCGCCTTAACCGGGAATGGGGAAAGACCGTGATCCTGGTGAGCCACGCGCCGGAGGCCGGGAACTTTGCCCACCGGGTGATCCGCATGCAGGACGGGCGACTGTTGCCGTGAAGGGGTTTTCGGTTTTCGGTTCCGAAAAGTTCAAAGTTCAAGGTTGATGGCCTGGTAAAAAGTCAAACTGCTATTTTT
>CAZUBT010000136.1:0-4058 GCA_964618815.1 uncultured Desulfobacterales bacterium
GCGCACTGCGCACCAATAAAAGCGCGCCCCTTTTCATGCTTTTGGAGAGAGCCGACGGCTCATGAGCGACTGCTCCGGGCGTGTGGGTTACTCCAATCCTCTATCACAGAAATTTCCGCCGGGCAAGAATTAACACCGCGGTCGGCTTTTAGCTTTTTGCTTTTAGCTTTGAACTTTTGGCTGTTAGCCTTGAACTTTGAACTTTGAACCTTGAACTGCTCACTGCTCACTGCTTACTGCTAACGAATATCCCCAAACACCCGCAACATTAAACGGGGCCTCTTGGCCGAGGTGGTCATCAGCTCGATGACGCCCGTATATTTTCCCGGCTCCCGGCGCTTATTGCGGACCTCCACCACATAGACCTTCCCCGGCTGCTCCGGTTTGACCTCGATTTCCACGTCACTCATGGCCATATTGGTGCGGTATTCGGTGATCTCCCAGGGCGTCAGGAGATTGGAGGTGAAGCGCACCTGAAACTTAGGGTTGTCTTGGGGGGTCCCTTGGAGGCGCACGATATGGGTGGGTTTGATTTCAATGATGGGCCTGGCCACCCCCTGGAGGGTCAGGGTTATCTCCGGGCGCTGCGGATCATTGGTGACCACCCGGGTATTTTTCTTGAACTGGCGCATCACCGAATACGGCTCGATGGTCAGGGTGATCTTCCCCTGGCCGCCGGGGGGAATCTTTTTATCATATTGCGCCGCGGTGCACTTGCAGTCCGGATCGATATCCAAAATCTGCAGCGGCGCGGCGCCGGTATTTTCCAATAAGAAGGTGTGGGTCAGCGGTTGATCTTCGGTGATTTCGCCGAAATCATGGACGGTCTGCGGCGCCGCCAGCACGGGCGCGCCTTTGGCTGCGGCCGCGGGTCGGCTCCCCGCCGGCGCCAACACGACCAACAGTATCATTGCCATGGCCGTGAGACCGATCCGGCAATAGCGTTTTCGGTTTCCGGTTTCCGGTTTCCGGTTAAAAAGCACCGGATTATCAGTAAAATTAACCTTAAGTTGGATAAATTCGCCACGAAATTTGGTATAAATTTGACGGATATTCATGCCTTGGTTTGCTCTCCTCCGTTCCCCCGGCGTCCGACTCCGGTGAGACTCCAGGGGCATTTTAACATATTTTAAAATTATACTCCCCAGGGCTGCGGAGAAAAAGGATTAAATCCAGGGCCCGGGTTTTCTAGAAATAAGCCCGGGACTTCCTGGCCGGATATAATATTTTCCCTGTATTTAGCAAAGGATTTATTCAATAATAGACGGTGAACTATGCGCTCTCTTGGCGCCCTTGGCGTCTTGGCGCCTTTGCGTGAGACCGATTATTTCACGCCCCGCCGCCAAGGGACCATGATGTTACGGGATCATCAGGTTTTTTCCGAAGACCAAAGACCGAAAACCGAAAACCGTTTTCAAAAAAGGGGGAATTCACATGGCGCCCATGAGCCGGGTACACCGCCGCACCAAGGAGACGGAAGTGGAAGTGGAACTGGAACTGGACGGCCGGGGCGACACGGCCATCGCCACCGGCATCCCCTTTCTGGACCACATGCTTAACCTCTTCGCGGCCCACGCCTACTTCGACCTGAAGATCACCGCCCGGGGGGACCTGGAGGTGGATCAGCACCACACCGTGGAAGACATCGGCATCTGCCTGGGCCAGGCTTTCCGGCAAGCCCTCCAGGAGCGCCCCGGTTTCCGCCGCTACGGCGCGGCCCAGGTACCCATGGACGAAGCCCTGGCCCAAGTGGTGGTGGATATCAGCAACCGCCCCTTTCTCCATTTTCAGGTGCAGTTTCCCCCCGGCCTCGCGGCCCTGGACCCCCAGATGGTGAAGGAGTTCTGGCGGGCGGTGAGCGTCCACGGCGGCATGACCCTGCACATCCACGCGCCCTACGGCGACAACACCCATCACATCATCGAAGCCGTGTTCAAGGCCGCCGGCCTGGCCCTGGACCAGGCCACCCAACCGGAACCCCGGGCCAAAGGGGCTCCGTCCACCAAGGGGGTGCTGTGATTTGCCGCCTTGAAAAGTTTCGAGTTTCAAGTTCGTGAGGCGGGCCTCCGTGCCCGCCAATGTGGGGTGCACCCTGCGCACCATTAATCGCGCGCCCCCGTTTCATAATTCATGGGTGAGCCAAAGGCTCAGGAACGACTGCTTCGAAAAGTTCCTCAATTTCCCCCTTTCCCCCCGCATGGCGGGGGGAAAGGGTCGGGGTGAGGGGGGCAACTTTTGAAGATTACCGGGTGAGCCAAAGGCTAATGAGCCACGGCCATGAAAATCATCACAACCATCGGACTGGCTTTTTTCATGGCGCTTTCGGTATTGCCCCCGGCCATCTTTGCCCACCAGGTGACGGAAATCTACCTGACCGGGGTGGACCTGGCCGCTCAAGGTAAATTTTCCGAAGCTAAGAAAATATTTCAGGAAATAACGGCAACGGATCCCCTTTATGAGCGTCCCAAGCGCTGCCTGAAAATCCTTGCAGACCTGGAAAGTCAAAAGATCAACCACCAGACGGCTGGCCACCTCTTCAAGGGTTTAACTTACTTTTATCAGGACAGGTTCCAGGAGGCCCTGGTCCAAGGCAACCTGGCTTTGCAGATCAACCCCCGATACGAGAGGGCCTATAGTGCCCGGGGAGGGGTCTATTTCGGGTTGGGCAAGTATGACCAGGCCGTGGCCGACTACAACCGGGCTTTGGAGATCGACCCCCAATATGCCGGAGCTTACTACAACCGGGGCTGCGCCTATTTAAAAACCCGGCAATATGAACGCGCCATGGCGGATTTTGACCGCACCCTAAAGATCAAACCCAAATATGCCGGCGCCTTCCATAATCGAGGCATCGCGCATTTCCTCCAGGGGCAATATCTATGGGCCTTGGCAGACTGCCGGCGGGCCCTGGAAATCAATCCCCGGTTGGCGGAGGCTCATCTGATTCAAGCCCAGGTCTTGGAAGAGTTGGGTAAAGAACCCGAGGCCGTGGCCGCGTATAAAAAATTCCTGCAATACGCCTCCCCCACCCTCAGCCGGGAAATAGAGTATGCCCGGAAACGGCTCGGCTTTTTGGAAAAATAGGCCGGGGAGCGGGAGGGGAAGGGTCATACCAGGTTGTAACCAAAGAGATAATTTCCCGTAGGGGCGAAACTTTTGTTCGCCCCTCATCAGGGCATATATGTGGGTTCGCACCTATACGGGTTAGGTTATTTCATTGATTGCAAATTGGAGTCTGTAGGGGCGGGTTTTAAACCCGCCCCTAAATGCCCTCCCCACACAATCCTTTAACATGTAGGGTGGGCATGGCCCCCTCCGACGAGCAATTTGGGGCCCATTCTCGGCGGCCCTCCGCGACTCAGTTCAACGGCTCGGGGGAATTATAGACCTGTATGCCTCGACCAATTTGCATAACTTGACGTACACAACTCCGGAAGACCAGCCCCTGTCATTAATTCATTGACAATATATTATCAATCAACTAAAGGTGATCGAACCAATTTCCGCGGCCGCAGGCGGATGGCTGAGGGCCGGCGGAAAACCGGGAGGAAAATCTCATGAAAAAGATCTTGGGTATGGTGATTATCCTGTTGTTGGCCTGGAATTCGGCCGCGTTGGCCGGTCCGCGGCTCCCCAACCTTGTGGGAACCTGGGGCGGCACGGTGACGACCATCTCAGGCGATTCCACTCAAAACGATACGGTGACCTTGACCGTGGAGAGACAGTCGGGAGCATTATTTTTAGGTCAGATACATTATTACGGATCCGTTTATGATGTTCCGATTTCAGGGGTCATCACCGCCAACGGCGATTTCCAGATAAGCTCCGGTTTTCTGCTTACGGGAACTTCTCAATCTTTTTTGGTAAAAACCGATGGCGCCGGCAAGCTTTATAAATATTTAAGGGCCCAGGCCAGGAAGCTCAAGGGGACCTGGACCTCCATAACTTACATCATCGGCACCGGGGGCGTCGATGCCAGCGCCGCCACCTTCGAACTGGATGAGCAGATTGTGCCATAATTTGCAGGGGTCAGGGGGTAGTTGTTAGTTGTTAGTTGT
>CAZUBT010000137.1:0-3943 GCA_964618815.1 uncultured Desulfobacterales bacterium
GGTATGCATGCCATATTATTTGCTAAATGTCAAGCTATTTACGGATAAGCTCTTAATATATCATTATCAACGCCTGAAAAAAACCTGGTGGACCGTGACCCCCCTGCGGTTTGCTCCAAAAAATATTCACCACCAA
Source organism: uncultured Desulfobacterales bacterium (assembly GCA_964618815.1). Classification (GTDB taxonomy): domain Bacteria; phylum Desulfobacterota; class Desulfobaccia; order Desulfobaccales; family 0-14-0-80-60-11; genus CAZUBT01. The sequence goes on from CAZUBT010000137.1 coordinate 137, forward strand.
GACACCAAGAGCACAAAGGTACACAAAGATTCTATCTTTCTTGGTGTCCCTTGGCGCCCTTGGTGCCTTTGTGGTGAAGTATTCTCCGACTTTTCGCAGTCACTTTTACTTATCCACTTCCAACAAGACATAAAACGCGGTGCCGGGAAAAATAAAGGCCAGCCGTTTTTCATAAAACCGGGAAAATTTATTCGCCAACAGGCCCATGCCCAGGCAATTGTTGACATCATCGAAGAACAAATATCTTTTTAGGATCTTGAAATCCGTCTTGTAATAGGGATTGCCCTTCACGAAATAATCGAAGGACCCGAGAGTGAAGAAGTGCTTGTGTTCGTAATGGCGGAAGGCCTCCACCCAGGTGAAGTGGGGCACCTCGATATAAATTTTGCCGCCGGGTTTGGTGATGCGGTTCATCTCCTCCAGGGTGCCCACGGTGTCCGTCAGGTGCTCCAGGACGTGGGAGCAGATCACCAGGTCGAAGCTGTTATCCTTGAGGGGCCAGGGGAGCGCGCCCAGGTCGCAGGCGATGTCCATCTGGCATGACTGGGGAAAGCCCGGTCTGAGGCGCCGGTCCAGGCCCATGACCCCCGGGGCCTTGGCCACGCCGCAGCCCACGTCCAGGATGCGCTTGCCGGCAAACTCCGCGAGCAGTTTTGCTTTAACCCTCTTACTGTGAGGGAACAGCCGCATGTCAACCCCTGTTTGGCAATCTTCCCGGATAACCCAAGTAAAATTTTACCACAGAGACACAAAGAGCACAGAGAAAAGATTATCATGGGTAGCCCCGATTCTCCGGTTCCCCGTGTCTCCGTGTCCCTGTTTCCCCGTGCCTTTGTGGTTAACTCTTATTCTTCCTTCAAGATCGCCGCCAGATGCGGCTGGATGGCCCGCCAGGCGGGGTAGGCCCCGGCGCTGAGACCCAGGGCCACCACCAGGGCCAGGGTCTGCCAGTAAATCCCCGGTACCCAATGGAGCTGGATGGTCCAGCCGAAGGCCTGCTTGTTGATCACCAGGATGAGGAGTAAAGAAAGCGCCGACCCCGCCGCGGCCCCCAAGAGAAAGCTCAGGAAGGAGGCCAGGCCCGATTCCACCAGGACCATGCCCAGGATCTGCCGCCGGGACGCGCCCACGGCCTGCAGCAGGGCCAGGTCCCGCTCCCGCTCCATGATGAGCGCTAAAAAGGTGGTGATGATGCCGAACACCGCCACCACCACCGCCACCCCTTCCAGGGCGTAGGTCAGGGCAAAGGTTTCATCGAAGATCTGTAAAATCCCCCGGCGCAACTCCTGGTGGGACAGGGTCAGGAGGCGGTATCGGCCTCCATAGGTCTGCTGCAGCCGGGCCTGGACTTCCTGAACTTTAGTCGGGTCCTTGAGATAAAGGCGTACCGCGTTCAGGTGGGTATCCTGCCAAAAACCGCGGAACTGCCGGATGTCCATCCACACGCTGGGGCCGTCGGTGCGGTAATCGTAGAACACCCCGGCAACGGTGAAGGGCTGGGGGCCCGCGGGGGTGGGCAGGACGATGGTGTCCCCCTCTCGATAGCCGAAGGTTTCCGCCAACGGCTCGGAGATGACGACGGTTTTCGGTGAAATGACAGCCGAGGGCGGCTGTCCTACATTTTTTCCCTCAGATTTTCCTTCTTCAATATCTCCGACACGCTTCATAATCTCGTCGGTATCCCCCTTCCGGAACCACAGCCCCCCATGCCTGCCTAAAACCTCGAAGCTGCCGCCGATGACCAGTATATAGCGGTCCCGGAAGGGGATCCGCACGCAGCGGTATTGGTAGATGTCGGCAATGTCCGGGTCCCGCTCAAGTTCCGGCAAGATCTCCGGGGGGAGGTAATGGTCGTAGGCCGCGGTGGAGAAGACCGCGGCTCCGAAGAAGATATCCCCGCTGATGGAACGGCTCACCCAGTCGTTCACGGTTTGCCGGAAGGAGCCGATCATCACCGCCACCGCGATGAGCATTCCCAGGGCCACTGATAGGGCCGCGATGGACACCGCGTTGCGGCTGAGGGACCCGGCCAGGTAGCGGCAGCCCAGGTCCCCCGCGGGCCCCAGAAATTTCCGGAGCAGCGGCTGGAGTTTTTCTCCCAAAAGCCGGACGCTTAAGGGGGTGAACAGGGCGAAGGCCAGGAGGATGAGAAAGGCCGCGGCAAAGCCGGGGTAAGGGGGGCCGGAGCCGGTTTTGATCAGCGCGGCCATGGCCGCCAGGGCCAGGGCCGCCAATCCCCCCAGGAACACCGCGCCGGCCCGGGCTTGGAGCTTTTCCTCCAATTCCTCCCGGTGCCACACGGCCCGGATCTGGGTGCGGGCCGCGTCCAGGGCCGGCAGCCACGCGGCCAGGAGGGCGGCCCCCACCGCCAGGGCCCAGGCCTGGAGCAGGAGCCCGCCGTGGACCGAGATTTCCCGGGCCGCCACCGGGGCATAGAGAGAAGTGAGGTTGTGGGTCATGACTCCCAACACCCCTCGGGCCAATCCCATCCCCAGGACCAGGCCCAGGAGGCCTCCCGCCAACCCGGCAACCAAGCCTTCTCCCAAAAACAGCGCCAGCACCTGCCGGGGAGTCATCCCCAAGGTGCGCAGCAAGCCGATCTCCCGACGGCGGCGCACCACCGACAGGGTGACGGACTGGTAAATCAGAAACATCCCCACAAACAGAGCAATGGCGCTGAGCACCGCCAGATTAAGGCGGTACGCGGCCACCAGCCCCTCCAGTTGACGGCCCGCGCCTCCCGGAGAAGCCGCGTCCACCCCGGGGGGCAGGATGGCCCTGAGGCTCGCGGCCGTGCGGGGTGCGTCCCCCGTGCCCATCACATCAATGTAGTCCAGCCGGCCCACCCGGTCCAGGAGTTCCTGGGCCGGGCCCAGGTCCATGAGGAGCACCGCGCCCTCCAGGGGATAAAGGCCGCTGGGGTTTTGGAAAATTCCCACAATCTTGAGATGCTTAAGCGCCGGGCCTGCCATCACCGGCAGGGAGTCTCCGGTTTTCAAACCCAGGCGGGCCGCCAGGGGCTGGCTCACCAGGGCCGCGTCCGGGCGCGTGAGAAATTTTTTCCAGAACCCGCCACCGGTCCCGGCCTGGGGAAATTCGTAATCCCGAAAGGCCCGTTCCGAGAAAGGATCGATGCCCAACAGCAGGACCGGTCCTGAATGAGGCCCGGCCAATTCCAGGATGCTCTCCACCACGGGCGCCGCGGCCTTAACCTCCGGCAGGCCGCGGACCTGGGGGAACAGAGATTCATTGAGGGGCGAGCCGGGGCTTTGGAGTCGCCACTGGGCCTTGCCGGCCACCGCGCTGACGCCCGCCTGGAAGCTTTGCAAGGCGCCGGCCGCGGCCAGAGAGATGCTCAGGTAAACCGCGGTGCCCAGGGCAATGCCCAGGATGCCCAGAAGCGTGCGCCCCGGGTGTTGGGTCAGGTGCCTCAAAGGAATGCGGAACAGCCAGGCTTTCATTTTATACCGTTTTCTGTTTTCGGTTTTCTGTTTTCTGTTAAAAAGACCAGGATTATCAGTAAATTGAAGCTTATTTTTGTTGCATTGGAAACAGAACTTGGTCTTACCACTCATACCCAAGGGGAACTTCGCAACCTAAAAATGCCTCACGCAAAGGCGCAAAGGCGCAATGACGCAATGACATAAAAGAAAAAATGGGGACCAGCCGCCCCCGGCTGTTCAGACCAGTCATTCATGGGCCTTTGGCCCACCCGTAAATTATGAAAAGGTGCTTGGCTCAGTCGGAGGGCACGCTCCATTCTTTCAACTTTGAACCTTGAACCTTGATGAATTCGTAAAAAGTCAA
>CAZUBT010000138.1:0-3882 GCA_964618815.1 uncultured Desulfobacterales bacterium
TTATACCAAGTTCTGTTGCCAATGCAACCAACTTAAGTTTCAATTTGCTGATAATCCTGATCTTTTTAACCGAAAACCGAAAACGGTATTAATGGGTGCTTAGGGTAAAGAGAGGATTTTTAATGAAAGAGGCGCCGGTGGCCGGGATTACCGAGCTTCACCCAGGGAGGGCGAACATGGGCAAATTAAGCTGGATCCACATTGCCGCGGGAGTAAGTCTGGCACTTCTCCTAACCGGCTGCTCCGCCACCTATCCTTATATACCGGCTAGGGGCAAGAGCGGACCTCCCCCCCAGGCATCCGAGGCCGGTGCGCCACCGGGAGCCGGAGAAGCGGCCCCGCCCGGGTCCGCCTCTTCTACTCCGCCCCGGCTGGACCTGGCACAACAGGTGCAGACCTTGGAGACCCGGGTGCAGCAGTTGGAAAGCCGCCTGGCGGAGTTGGAGGCCAAAGGCCCGGCCACCGCTCCGGCTCGCCCCGCAAAATCCAAGGAATCGGCCGGGGCTGGTGCGTCCACCGCGGCCAAGACTCCAGCCGCGCCGGGATACCCCAAGACCGGGACGGCCGCGGAGAAGTCTTACAGCGAGGGCCTGCGCCTTTACCAGAGCAAAAAATACGGGGAGGCCCGCACCAAGTTCCATCAGTATTTAAAAGATGCCCCCCACGGCCCCAAGGTCGCGGAGGCCCGCTACCATCTGGGGGACAGCTTTTTCCAGGAAGGGAAATACCAGGAGGCCGCGGTGGAATTCAACAAGCTGGCCAGCCAATTTCCCAAGAACATCCTGGCCCCCGCAGCCCTGCTGCGCCAGGGGCGGTCCTATAAGAACCTGAATCAAAAAAGCAATTATCAGAGCGTCATGAAGAAGCTAGTCAACGCCTATCCCCAAAGCCCCGAAGCCCAAGAGGCTAAGAAGCAGCTGAAGGAAGGCAGATAAATAAAAGATGGGAGAAAAGGAGAATAGGACAAAAGGGGAAAAGGTAAAAAACCATAATTTGCTTACCCATACCTCTTTCCCTGTTATCCTTCTCCCCCCTTGTCCTTTTGTCCCCAAAATTCAACACAGGTAGGCTTAAATGCTGACATGGCTTCGGAAATACTCCCGTTCCTGGTTCATCGCCCTGGCCATCGGGGCTATTGTGGTGGTCTTCATCTTCTGGGGGGTGGGCGGCCTGAAATCCCCCCATACGGAGGCGGTGGCGGAGGTAAACGGCGTCCCCATCTTGGCCGCTGCGTACATGCGGCAGTTGAATGAAACCCTGAAGCAATATCAAGACCGGGCCAAAGGGGAGTTGACCGAGGAGATGGTCAAGTCCCTCAAGCTCAAAGAGCAGGTCGTAAACCGCCTCATCGAGGAAGCCCTGCTCCTCCAGGCCGGGGAGCGCCTGGGTCTTCAGGTGAGCGACCCGGAATTGCAGGAGCACATCCGCAGCTACCCCTTCTTTCAAGAGGACGGGAAGTTCAACGAAAAGCGCTACTTTCTCCTGCTGGGCCGCTCCCGCATCGCCCCCGGGGACTTCGAGGTACAGGAACGCCGCCGTCTCCTGCTCCAGAAGGTGGTCCAGGAGGTGACCGTCTTCGCCAAGGTCTCGGATAATGAACTCCAGGAGATGTTCCCCCTGGGCAAGGAAGCCGTGGAGGTGAAATATCTGGTGGTAGGCCCGGAGAAATTCCTGGCCTCACAGCGCCCCGACGAGGCGGCTGTTATCCGCTACTACCAGGAGAACCAGGAGAAATTCCGCCTGCCCACCCGGGTCAAGGTGAATTATCTGCTCTTTAAGGCCAAGGATTTTCTGGAGCAGGCCAAGGTGGCTCCCCGGGAGGTGGAGGATTACCTCCAGGAGCACCAGGAAGAGTTCACCCGCCCCAAGGAGATCCGGGTCCGGCAATTGCTGCTCACCGTGCCTCCCAAGGCCTCCCCGGCAGAGCGGCAGTTGGTGGAAAAAAAGGCCCAGGACCTGTTGGCCCGGACCCGGGCCGGGGAGGATTTTGCCCAACTGGCGGACACTCATTCCCAGGATAGACTCACCCGGGGCAAGGGTGGAGACCTGGGCCCGGTGAAGCGGGGGCAGTATTCCAAGGAGTGGGAGCAGGTGGCGTTTTTCCTCAAACTCGGGGAAACGGGCCTGGCCTCCACCCCTCAAGGAATTTACCTCATCAAGGTGGAAGAAGTCAAAGAGGTGGAGAAACTGCCCGATGCCGAGGCCAAGGCGACCCAACGCCTGAAAGAAGCCAAGGCCCGGAAACTGGCCCAGGAAAGCGCACAGCGGGCCCGGGGAGAACTGGCCGGGGATTCCCTGGCCGCGGTGGCTAAAAAACATCACCTGACCCCCCAGGAGACCCCCCTCTTCGGGATGCAGGAGCCGGTGCCGGGGCTGGGGGTGCGGCCCAATTTCCACCAGGCCGCCATGAAACTCAAACCCAAAGAAGTCAGCCCGCTGGTGGACCTGGTGGAAGGCTACGCGGTGTTGCAAGGGGTGGAGAGCATCCCGGAGCACGTGCCTGGCCTGGATAAGATCAAGGACCAGGTGCAAGGCGCCCTGAAGCGGCAGATGGCCGGCAAACAGGCCCAACAGGAAGCCGAGCAGCTCCTGCAGCGTCTCATAAAAGGTGAGGGCCTGGAGAAAGTCGCGGCCCAGTCCGGTTTTCCCCTGAAAGACAGCGGCTTCTTCACCCGCTTCCAGGGATTTCTGAATCAGCCGGCGGCGGAGGCGGTAACCGGCGCGGCCTTTCGGCTATCCAAAGAACACCCTTATCCGGACAAGCCCATCTCCTGGCAGGACAAATATTACCTCCTGGCCTTCAAGGCCCGCCGCGCCCCGGACCCGGCTGAATTTCAGAAAGAGCGGGAGACTCTGGAAAAAAACGTGCTGGACTACAAACGCCAGCTCCTCCTGTCCAGTTGGCTGGGAGGGGAACGCCGGCGGGCCAAGATTAAGGTTTTTGAGTTGCCTTTTTAATTAACGGGAAACAATGAGGCAAAACGGAGAAAAGGGGAGAAATAATCCGGTTATCCATACCCCTTTCCCTCTTTTCCCGTTATCCTTATTTTTCCCCCGCCGCATCAGTATATAGTCTCACTTAAAAGGAGAAGGCTATGTGGGATTTTCTGGTTAATACCTTGTTTCATGCCGGGGCCCAGGTAGTTCTCTGGCTGTTGTTCGCCTGGTATTTTTTCACCCACCGCAAAGACCCCGGCATGCCTACGTCCAGGGTGGGTTTAATCCGCATGGTCGTCCTGGGGGCAATCTTTGTGTATTTCCTGTTAAGCTGGTCCAGCGGCATCCGTCCGGCCCTGGCCCAGATGGCGGTATTCGGCATGTTCATCATCAATCTCTACCTCCTCTACATGGTGGTCCTGAGCCTTATGGAGCGGCCCTACCGCCATGCCCTGGAGTCATATCGTCTTGACCCCAAAGAACAGGCGAATCTGGATCATATCTGGGGGACGGGAAAACGCTTCTATTATCTCGGGTTTTTCCTCCAGGCCCTCCTGAGCGGCGGTTCTCCCCTGCACTTTCTCCACGACATCGCTTCCGGCCGGATCCGCAGCGACGTGCAGCAGCAGTTGTCCAAACATGGCGAAGTGGGACAATTTATCACCCTGAAGGGGATCCTGGCCTATCTGGCGGGGCGCCTGGACCAGGACGACACTTTACCCCAGGATTTTAAGGACCTGGTGCGCCGGGACCTCCAGCAATTCGGGCAGCATCCCTGGGTGGAGGGCAAGGTGAACGAGTACCTGCAGATGGCCCTGGAGGACCCGGAAAATATCCATAATCCGGAATGGTCCCAGATGTGGGAGAGGGCCCAGGGGTAGGAGCGGTGTACCGGTTCCGCGGTTTAGCAATCGGCTTACAGCTTACAGCGATTAGCTATTAGCT
>CAZUBT010000139.1:0-3881 GCA_964618815.1 uncultured Desulfobacterales bacterium
TCGGGGGGAGGGGCTGGGGCCGAAACGGCTGGCGCCTCGGGAGGTGCAACGACTACCGGCTCGATTGCAGGCTTGTCGCCAGGGGCTTCGGTTGCCATCGCCGCGCTCGCTTCGGTCGGGAAAACCTCTTCTTTATCCGGGTCTTCCACTTGGTGAGCTTCCCGGGTGTAGTTTTCCGGATTGTCGAACTTGGAAAACACCTCGAAGAAGTCGCAACGCCCGTTTGCGTCGATGTGAAACTCAAATTCAGAAGGGAATAGGGCAACCCCGGGGGTCTGCCTCTGTTTCAGGTGAGTTCTGGCGAACCGTTTACCATCCACCATGACGAACTGGAAAACGTAGTCGAACTCATAGGGCAGGTTTTTTTCTCCCACAAAGGTCTCGCCGATCACCTTCATAAATTCGCCGCCCTCGCCGGCGTATTCTTTCCCGGACCGGGCAATCACGATCACATTCATGTCCAGGAGTAGAAGGCGCCGCACCAGGGTCCGCAATTCCCGTTTCGGGTGTTGCCAGTCGGACGGCTGGAAGGTGTAAAACTCTGCGTGATGTCCCTTACTGGTTGGGAGCCTGGAAAGGAAGAGCTTTTCCCATTTTACTTGCAGACGCTCCCAATAGACGGTCATGTCGTCCAACACGCACGTTCGCCGGTCCCTGGGATATTGCAGGAGTTCGGCCACAGCGCCCATGATGTCGTCAGGCTTGACCAGGGAGGCGAAGAGATGGTCAGGGTAGGCGATCATGTACTTCTCCACTGACCCATGGTTGTCGATATAAGACGCCTTTGGGAAAGTCAGGGCCGCCAGACTTTTGCCGGTGCCAGAAGCCCCGAAGATGAGAATTTTATTGCGCCGGTGACTGGCTTCCGGCGGTTTGAACCATGAGTTGGGTGGTCCTGGCATGCGCATACCTCTCGGGAAAATGTCGTTAAGTTCTGGTGGTTCTGGTAAAGGTTCTCCAAACGGAATCTCGATGTGCAGGTCATATTTCTCTTTCGTCTTGCTCCGCAGGGGGCGAGGCACGGCCACCACCTGGAGGCTGATACCGGCCGGCAGAGGTCGGGACAGGGTAATGCGCCCCGACCAGGTGACCGACTCGTTGACGGTGCGCCAGAGGATTCCAACCGGCTCTAACAACAGAGGAGCACGAGGGCAGCGACCAAGAGAATCAGGCCGACATCGAGAACCACGTCTAAGCGCGTGGGCTCATTTTCCCAAGGCCGACGATTGAGCCACGTCCACCAGGTCACAAGCCTAACCCCCTCTGAGCATGGCGGTGCCAATAGCGATTTTTCTTATATGCCATACTGGACATTAAAATATGACTGATTGTCATCCTTTGTCAACAAAAAAACCGCCACTCATGACTTTTTTTGTCAGGCGGCGATTTTTAGTTCTGGGAAATGGGAGCTACGGGGTTTAGATGAACATCTGGCCGATCACCCGGTCCATGGAGGACAGGTACTTGCGGGGCAGGATCATGGGCTTCCCCCCGATCTTCAAAGATTGCAAGATGATATGGTTTTCTTGAAAGGATATGCGTCCCAGGCGGATATGGTTGTCGCTGTTACAAAAAACTACCAAGTTGCCCTCTTCTTTGTCGCCGTCCTTTTCGATAATCAGTTTGGAACCTTTCGGAATAGTCGGCTCGAAACTGTCATCCTTGATAATTAAAGCGTACATCTGGCTTAACATCACTTTCCCTTTCCCAAGCATCCAGAACCGCGGTGCCGGGACCTCCCCCAGGATTTGCGTTTTGTCGATCTGATCAGGGTATGGCGTGTCAGTGGCAGCGCCAATCTCAGCAACAATAGGGATAATGATCAGTTCATCGGTAAAGTCGCCTACCTGCGCATCTAAAACTTTAGCTACCGCCTGGAGGTGGGGAATAGTCCATTGACGTACGGCTCGCAACATACGGGAAAGCTGCGTGGGGTCGATGCCCGCGGCCAGGGCCAAAGGCTTGATTTTGAAGCCCTTGACCGCCATCAAAGCCCGGACTCGCCGGCTTATTTCTCCTTCGCTTACATTCATAGAATTCCATATATGACAAATTGGCACCCCTGTCAAGAAATTTTTATAAAAAAAACCGGTAGGTTAGGCTTTTTTATCTAATTTAATTTATTAGCAACCTCAATAAATTAACTTTATCTCGTGTTTATCCCAGACCATTTCCCTTTTGTCAATTAGGAAAATCCTAATAAAGCATGCTTCTGTAAGTTTTTGTCTTGACAATAAATGACTATCTGTCATATCTAAGAGGCTATGAAACCCATCATTAAGATTCCCTTGCGGCTGGCCCCGGAGTTAGGGGTAAGCAAGTCGCTGGTGGTCCGGTGGAACCAGGGGAAGCGCAAGCTGCCGGATGAAATGGCCATGCGCATTGTGGATATGCTGCGGACTGAAAGCGTGGACATCTCTATCCTGGATCTGAAACCGGATTTGGAGCGGTTGATTCCTTATCTATGCCGGAACCATTATGCCAAACAATGAAAATTATGAAAGAGATCCCAAGTCGAAGCTAACTGCCCTGCTGAATGAATACGGCTGGCAGAGAGTAGGGGGAGGGGTCTGGCAAAAAGGGGTTACCCGCCTCCTGGTGGATGAAGTTGGGGTGTTCCTGTTCCAGTGGCAGGGGTCTCGGTGGCTTCGGACCCACGGCCTGGCCCACGCCTCCATGATACGAATAGCCCGCACCCGTGAGCTGTCTTTCTCAGACGGCTCCAAGTTGAATTTTGAATCTGGGCTGTTTACCCCTGCCCCGAAAAGCAGGAGGCGTCGGTGATTATCATCAGGGATACCCGGGAGCAGTTAGGGTTTGATTTCGCCTGTATTACCCCGCCCCCGACAGTAGAGGTCGCCACTCTTGCCACCGGCGATTATTCCCTAAAAAGATTTGAGAACCTGATTACGATAGAGCGCAAGTCTCTCTCGGATGCCTTTGGCACCTTCGGAAAAGGACGGGCTAGGTTCGAACGCGAACTTCTACGGATGACCGCCTTCCAGTTCGCCGCGGTGATCGTGGAAGCCGATTGGCAGACCATCGTGCGCCACCCCCCGACACGGTCTCGGTTGAATCCTAAAACCGTGGTCGCATCCATTGCCGCCTGGGCGATTCGGCATCGGGTTCACTTTTGGACCTGCCCCAACCGGGCCTTCGCAGAGAAATTCACTTTCCGTTTGTTGGAGCGGTTTTGGAAAGACCGCGAACAAGAAGCGGCGGCAAAACGATACTATTGAGAAAATATGTCAAACAATCCGAACCGCGAGGAAATTTTACGCCGCCTGGACCTGGCGGCAGAGTTTCAGAAGCATGGAGGGCGGATTCCTCCAGGAGCCAGACCAAGCGCAACCGGTTGGCTCCCTTGTCATGCCATAGATCGGCCAGACGATAAACCATCGGCTGCCCTGAACGTAGGCAATGACCCCAAGACCCGGGGTATCTATGTGGACCACGCGGCCACCGGGAAGGGGGCTGACTCATTTTTCAATCTCATTGCCAGGATGCCGGGGACTCCCTTCATCACCGGTAAAGACGTTTATGAATATTATGGCCGGGAAACCGGGGTTTTCAACGCAGAAAAAAAGCCGGAGCGCCCTGGGCCCACCCTGAAGGACGTAGAGGGGTTCCAGAAAAACCTCACCCCGGAAACTATGCAGTTCCTCAAAGAGAAGCGCGGCCTCACTGACGAGAGTCTGGCCAAGTACCAGATCGGCTGGTGTACCAAGCGAGGGCGCAATTCCATCCCGGTGTTCGATGTCACGGCCATGGGCCCCTCCCTCATCAACGTCCGCTTCCACAACTCCAAGAAAGAGCCCAAAACCCTCAACTGGTCCGGGCACGGCCAGGCCCGGTTATGGGGGCTGGAGCGCCTGGCCAAG
>CAZUBT010000140.1:0-3543 GCA_964618815.1 uncultured Desulfobacterales bacterium
TCTGCTGGTCCAGCATTTTCTGGAGGGCGACCAGGTCGTTGACCAGGATCTTGTCCGCGGCGTCCAGGGCCAGGGTTTGGGCCGCGTTTTCCACCTGCCCCAGCATCGCCTTGCGCAGGGCCGAACTGTATTGCCGCGTGACCCATGAGGCAATAATGAGCCCACTGAGGAGGATGAAAGCGCTGACGGCAATAAGCAGCTTACTCTTGAGGCTCTTAAGGCGCATGGGGCTTGTCCTTCTGACCGGCCAGGGACTGGTGCATCCGTCGCAAACTTTCATACCAGGCTTCTTGGGGCGGGATAAAGCGGTCAATCATTAATTCCGCCAGGATTTTTTTCCCCTCCGGATCATGATGCATGGTGAACAGAATCTCCCGGAGACGCTCTTTCAAAGGCGCCGGGAGGTCCCGGGAAGCCACTAAAGGAGGAACGCCATAGGGTTCGGATTTCCTGATGATGCGGGTTTTGGCAGTAAAGGCCGGGGTTTTCTCCTGATAAAAATCCCAAATCAGGCTGTCCACGGTGGCGCCGTCCACCAGGTTTCTGGCTACCGCCATGATGGAGTTGTCGTGGCTATACGTATAAACGATGCGGCTGAAGAAGGTTTCCGGTTTCTCTTGTATCTGTGCCAGCCAATAGGTGGGCACCAGTCTGCCGGTATTGGAATCGGGGTCGGTGAAGGCGAAGGTGCGCCCTCTGAGGTCTTCCAGACGCTGAAAGGAACTTTCTTTATTGACAATCAAATAGGAGTGGTAAAAATGGCTTCCTTTGACCTCGGGTACGGCCAGGGGGTCAAATCCGAACTTTTCCCTGCCGGAGACATAGGGTCCCGAGCAGATGAAAGCGAAATCGATTTGACTTTTCTGTAGGAGTTCGTCGATCTCTCCATAAGTCTTGCGCTGGACGAATTCCAGGTTTTTATCCAACTTGCGGCCGAGATAAGCCAGAATCTGTCGGTAAAGGTTAAAGGTCTCCTTGGGCGAGATCATCGCCGCCACCGCCACCCGGAGGGGAGGAGTCGGCGAGGCGCGATCCCCTGGGCGGGACACCGGGACGGTCTGAGAAAAGTCAACCACGGCTTTATCACTATCGCCGCTGCAACCAATGATCATCAAGGCCAGCCCGAGAGCCACAACTCCGGGGGCCAGGCTGGCGTATCTCAGGAGAAAGCGCCGTAAAGTCATGGTGTAGCCCAGAAAATCTTAATGGTTCCGGCGGCTTGCTTAAGTCTTTTTATCCCAACTTTGTCCTTTATGCAACCAAAGCCAGGTTCTGCAGCAGCGGCCGGGGGTCCACCAGGTGGCGGACGAACCAGGTCTCGTAATCCTCCGCGCCCAAAGCCAGGGCCAGGATTTCGGAAAAGTGGAAAATCGGCAGCCGGGTTTTCGCAGTACAGCGGATTTCCAGGTTGAGCTGACACATGGCGCAGGCGGTCACCAGGCAATTGGCTCTCGAGGCTACCGCGCTATCGATGATCTCGTTTACCAGAGGCGTTACGACCTCCGGGTCGGTGGCCGACAGGAAAGAACCGCAGCAACGGTGCGAGAGAGCCGTGGTGACGGGTTCGGCCCCCAACGCCGTCAGGATGTTCTCCATTTCTCCTTGAAAATACTTCTGCCGGGCGAGACGCGGCGGGCGAAACAAGGTGCAGCCGTAGTAGGGCACGAACTTCAACCCCTTCAGGCTGCGCCGGGCTTTTTCCCCCAGGTGGTCCAGACCGTAGCGCACCAAGATTTCCATGAAGTGGATGATTTCCACGTCAAGATTGATGGGCCGGCCGAACTGCTCTTCCAGATTCCGGCGGGTCTCGCCATCATCTCTCAGACAGTGCTGAGCGCCCCGGAGATAGTGGAGGCAGCGGGGACACATGGCCACCAGGGGCCTGCCGGCCGGGGCCAGGGAGAGGTTCCGGGCCGCCATGGCCAGGGCCAGATTTTTGCACAAGGTGCTGGCCGAAGAAGAGCCGCAGCAGTTCCAATCCTCAAGTTCAATGAGATTGAGGCCCAGGATGCGGGCGCTCTGGATCATGGACTGGTTGCTCTCCGCCGCCGTGGTGGCCAGGGAACAGCCCGGGAAATAGGAAAAATCCATCTGAGGCGCCTGACTCATGACGCCTCCCTCCAGTAGCATTGAAAGAGGCCGGCGATCTCCTTGATATCCTTAACCTTGGAAGGCCACAGGTCCAGCTTGCGCTTGGCCAGCATCTTCAAGCCCACGTCCAGGTCTTTGAACCAACTCTTGGTGCTCATCTTGTGACGCAGCATAATGCCGAGTTTATGAGCCCGGCCGTAGCGTTCCAGCGACCGCAGCACCTCTTCGTGAAAGTCCAGAATATGGGGGCTGGCGATGGCCACCCCCTCCTCCACTGCCATGAGGCGCAGCGTATCCATCACCGCCGCCAGGTCGATATTCATGGGGCACTGGCTCGAGCAGGTGTGGCACCCCACGCAGACCCAGATGGTCTTGCAGGTGAGCGCCTCCTGGGTCATGCCGTATTGCAGGAGGCGGAGCACCGCATTGGGAGGATAGTCCATGGCCTTGACGAAGGGGCATCCCGCGGCGCAGGCCCGGCATTGGTAGCAGGCCTTAAAATTCGTGCCGCTCCGGGCCATCACGGCGTCGGCCAGAGAGCGGTCTTGGCTGCCCGTATCACTGCCGATTTGGATTCCTGGTGAAACCGATAGTTGAGGTCGATGCATCATAAAAACCCCTCGTCAAAGCTGGCCACGAACTCCTGCCCGCACTTAGCGCACCACACTGGAATGTCCTCCTGGACGCCATCGTAATCTGTAATATATAATAAACAGCTATACAATAAAGTCAAGAGAACCTAATAAAAAATTCTGGTGCCGCTAACCATTAGGAATCGTTAAAAAAGTATCTCTACGGCCTGGTAGGGACACACCGGCAGGCAGAGCTCACAGGCAATGCAGCGCTCTTCGTCGAAGGAAACGGTCATGGTGTGGGGGTCGGCCACCGCCAGCGCCTGGGTGGGACAGGGGCCGGTGCAGGCGGTGCAGTGAATGCAGCGCTCTTCGTGCCAGCGCACTTCTTTGGAGAGAGGTTCCACCCCCACCCCCAGTTCCGTGAGAAAGGCCAGGGCCTCATCCAACCGGCCGTTGCCGTCCCCCAACTCCAATACCATACTGCCCCATTCCTGGGGGGTGATGCGAGCCCTCAAGATGTTGACCACCAGGCCATAGTCCATAATCAGACGGTAGGTGATGGGCTGATCGATGAGGTGGGGCGGAAAGTTTAAGACTACTTTCTTTTTCGGCATGATAACCTCCTCTCCCGGAACATTTCCGGGAAGTCATGCAAAGGTAACACCACCGGGGGCAAGGAGCTTCGCGGGCAGACGAGAAGACCGCCCCCGTCAGTTAAACTGAGGCCGCCGATCCTCCTCACCCCGCCTGGTGGCCATGTTCCGTTCAGGGCCGGCGCCATGGTTTCGATCTCTCAGGTAACCGCGTTTCGGTTCGACGGCACATAGGGCCGTTCTTTCAGGGGGTTGAATACGTAACCGGAATCCGGACCCGGCAG
>CAZUBT010000141.1:0-3533 GCA_964618815.1 uncultured Desulfobacterales bacterium
GGAGTAAACAAGGGTGAGGCGATTCAGAAGATCTTGCTATCTTCTGATTTCGTTGGATACTTTCCTTTGTATATAGGGGATGATACTACTGATGAAAGTGTTTTTGCAGTGATTCAGAAACAAGGTCTATCTTTCAAAGTGGGAGACGAAGAGCAGCCTACCAAGGGCACCCATTTTCTCAAGAACCCAGCGCAGGTGCGGGAGTTTTTGGCTCTGCTCGCGACCCAAGGGGAGGAGAAAACGTGAAAATAAGTCCAGATCAGCCGGCTGAAAATCCCTTTTCGTTCCGGGAATGTTTCCTCATGCCCATGCCCATCGGGAAAAAGGCGATTAATCTAAGGGAGTTGCTTCAGGCCGTGCGCGAGCTTGATGAATCGGTTCTCTACTACCACATTTTTCAGTCTCGCCTGGCCACCACCCAACCGGGGGAAGAATATCCCAACGAATTTGCTCAATGGGCCGCCACCGCCTTGCAAGACATCAAGCTGGCCGAGAAGCTCAGTTCCTTTGACCCCTTTGAATACGAAAACATGGCGCAGGTGCGGCAGGCCGTCATAGATATCCTGGAAGAGTATCTTTGGGATATCCCCTTTATCCCCTGGGCTCGCTCAGGGTTCGAGTTCCATTTCTGTGAAGCCTCCACCGTGGTGATGCGCTCCCATATCCGCGCCCAAACCCTTCAGGTGTTCTGCGAGACCCTGCAAAAAGTGGGTCTGGATTCTATTTATTATCATTTTTTTGAAGCCCGCTGGCGTTCGGGGGTGCGCAATGTCGACGACTTTTCCTTCTGGATTGAGACCAACTTCGGTCTGCCGGAGTTGGTCGCCGCCATCCGGGGCATAGATATTTACTTCTATAGCTTGAGAGAAATCCGGGACACCCTTTTAGGGCTGATTCATCAACATCTGGGAGAACTCTGTGATCGGACTCAATGATTATGCCCCCATCGTGGGCCAGGAAGTGATCGATCAGCTCCAGCGTTTGGCGGCGCGCCTGGGGCCCCGGCAATTTGTCCACATCAACTCCACCCGCACCGGGGGCGGGGTGGCAGAAATTCTAGACCGGGCCGTCCCCTTACTGGAACAGTTAGGGCTGGATGTCAAATGGGAAGTGATCCAGGGAGATCAGGAGTTCTTTGAGATCACCAAGGCGATGCATAATGCCCTGCAAGGCTATAGGGTACATCTCTCCCCCGACATGCTGGATCATTACCGGGAGATTAATCGGGAGAACGCCCGCAAGTTTACCTGGGAATCAGATTTTGTCCTGGTGCATGACCCTCAGCCCGCCTATCTGATTAATTTTCTCCGTCCCCAGGCCAAACACTGGATCTGGCGCTGTCACATCGATGCCTCCCGGCCAGAGCGCCGGGTCTGGAAATTCCTGCAGGAGATCGTCAGCCAATATGAGGCCTCGGTGTTCTCCATGTCCCAGTTCGCCCAGAATCTGCCCCACCCCCAGTATCTCATCCGCCCCTCCATCGACCCCTTGAGCGAAAAGAACCGGGACCTGAGCACCGCGGAAGTCCAGGAAGTTTTAGACCGACTAGGCATCGAACAGGATAAGCCCATCATCCTGCAGGTTTCCCGCTTTGATTCCTTTAAGGATCCCGTGGGAGTAATCCAGGCCTTTCGCATGGTGCGGCGCCATACCCCCTGTAAGCTGGTTCTGGCTGGCGGGGAAGCCATCGATGATCCGGAAGGGCCCCGCATCTTTGCCGAGGTCATGGAAGCCGCCAAAGATGAGCCGGATATCCAGATCCTCCTCTTGCCGCCGGACGCCCACCATGAAGTCAATGCCCTGCAGCGGGCCGCCGATATCATTGTCCAAAAGTCCACCCGGGAGGGCTTCGGCCTCACCGTCACCGAAGCCATGTGGAAGGGTAAACCGGTTATCGGCGGCGCGGTGGGCGGTATTGTGCTGCAACTCCGGGATTATAATACCGGGTTTCTGGTCCATTCCCCGGAGGGCTGCGCCTTTCGTATCCGCTATCTCCTGCACCGGCCGGAAATGGCCCGGCGCATGGGCAAGATGGCCCGAGAATTCGTCCGCAATCATTTTCTCATCACCCGTAAGATCCGGGACTATCTTACCCTGATGATTTTACGGGAAAATCCGACCGAGAGGATTATGGAATTGTAACCTGTAGCGAGTCACAAATTTGCCACCCAAAGGGAGGGGCAGATGATGTGGAACAAGGATAGACTAAAGGACCTGGTTCAGAAAAAGTTTAGCGACTACCAGTTCATCCTGGTGTCCAACCGCGAACCCTATATGCATATCTACCGGGGCGGGGAGGTGGAGGTCATTATGCCCGCCAGCGGTATGGCCATCGCCCTGGATTCCTTGATGCAGACCACCGGCGGCACCTGGGTGGCCGCCGGCACTGGCGAAGCCGACCAGGAGGCCGTGGTGGGGCAGGATGCCATCATGGTGCCCCCCAAAAATCCCAAATATAAGTTGCGCCGGCTCTGGCTGACCCGGGAAGAAGAAAAGGGCTATTATTATGGCTTCTCCAATGAGGCCCTCTGGCCCTTGTGTCACGTCTGCTTTGCGCGCCCCCAATTTTCCCCCGCCCAATGGGAGATCTATCGTCAGGTCAACCGGAAGTTTGCCGACGTCATTCTGGACGAATTGGGGGATAGGCGGACCATTGTCTTCATCCAGGATTACCATTTCGCCTTGCTGCCCCAGATGCTCAAAGAAGCCAACCCTCGCCTGATTGTCTGCCAATTTTGGCATATCCCCTGGCCTAGTTTCGAAGTCTTCCGCATCTGCCCCTGGGGCACTGAAATCCTGGAAGGCCTGCTGGGCAATGACTTACTAGGGTTTCACTTGCAATATCACTGTAATAACTTTTTCGATACAGTGGAACGGCTCTTGGAGACTCGGGTGGACTACGAAAAATACGCTATCTTCCGCCAGAGCAAAGAGACCCGGGTGCGATCTTTTCCCATCAGCATCGACTTTGAGCGCTTCGAGAATTTTGCCGCTTCCGAGGATACCCAGGCCCAGATTCCGCAGCTGCGCCACCGCTTCAACCTCGGTGGGCTGAAAGTAGGTTTAGGAGTTGACCGGCTCGACTACACCAAGGGCATCCCCGAACGCCTGGAAGCCGTCAATATCTTTTTCCAGAAGTATCCCCAGTACCAGGGGCGTTTCACCTTTATCCAGTTAGGGCCGGTATCTCGGTTGAATATCCCGCAGTACAAGCAGCTCAACGCCCTGGTGGATTCCCTGGAGGTGGAGATCAACAGCCGATACGCCTATGGCCGCTGGAAGCCTGTCATCGTGGTCAAGGCCCACCTTTCCCAGGAAGAGATCGTCCCCTATTACTGCCTGGCGGATGTCATGGTGGTCAGCTCCCTCCACGACGGCATGAATCTGGTTGCCAAGGAATACGTCGCCAGCCGGGTGAACGGCGACGGCGCTCTGCTCCTCAGCCCCTTTACCGGCGCGGCCACAGAATTGGGCTGGGCATATAGCATCAACCCCTTTAATCCGGAAGAGATCGCTGACAACATCTATAAAGC
>CAZUBT010000142.1:0-3404 GCA_964618815.1 uncultured Desulfobacterales bacterium
TCCCCTCACCCCCCTTTAAGGGGTTGGGGGTGAGGGTTTGGGAGAGGGGGCAGGGTGCGGTTAATGCTGGCTACGCCCACGGAGAAGATTCCCATCACCCTGGGCCCCGCGGGATATATCGCCGGACAAAAATTCAACCTGGCCCCGGGTGATCAGGTAAGCATTACCGGTTCCCGGTTGGCGGGCAGGAGGGGGAAGCCGGTAATCATCGCCACTGAGGTCAACAAGCAGAATCAGGTGCTGCGACTACGGGACGCCTCGGGGGTCCCCCTATGGCGGGGCCGCCCGCGCTGAGAGAGGGGTCCATGGATAAATCAAGGGTCAACTTCATCATCAGCGCCCTGATGTTTCTCTGCCTCATGGCCATGGCGGGGCTGGGCTTTCTGATGAAATTCGTGTTGCTCCCCGGCAGGAAAGCCATGGCCCAATACGGCCGCCCGGTGGAACTTACTTACCTGGGCTGGGACCGCCATGATTGGGGGGGCCTCCACTGGTATCTGGCCTTTGTCCTCCTGATCCTCCTGGCCCTTCACCTTATCCTCCACTGGAAGAAGCTCCTGGGCCTCTATGAAAGATTGATTCCCAGCCCCCGGATGCGCACCCGGCTGGCCTTCGGATTCCTCCTCATCTGTGTGCTCCTGGCCTATTTCCCTTTCCTCATCACCCCCCGGGTGGAGGACAAAGGGGGGCGGGGCCGGCGCCTTCGGTCGGAAATGGAGGCCGGGAAAGTCATGGCCGCGGCGTCCCCCAGGGCCATTGATCATCAGGCTGATTTCTATTCTGGTTTCCAAGCTGAGCTTGGGGAATTAAGGATTCCAATGAGGGATAATAATTAACTCATTGAAATATCGGGCAAAGCAAAGCTTTACGCCCAATTGGGTTCCCAAGCTCAACTTGGGAACCGGAATAAACCGGAAATAATGGCGGGCGCGGAGGCCCGCCCCACGGGACAATTTCCCACGGGACATTTCCTCATGGAGGGTTTTTATGAAAAAATTGCTGGTGTTGCTGGCTGTGTCGGCCTTGCTGGTTTTGATGATGGCCCCGTCCTGGGCCCAACAGGCTATGCCGGGACCGGGAAAGGGCGGCAAGGGCATGGGCGAGGGGACGGGGCGAGGGATGGGAATGCAGTACAACCTCCAGACCGTGGAGACCGTAACCGGGGAAGTGGCGGCGGTGGAGCGCACCACCATGGGGAGAATGCAGCAAGGGTTGCACCTGACCCTGAAGACGGACAAAGAGAGCCTGCCGGTCTTCCTGGGCCCGGCGTTTTATCTGGAGGAACAAAAATTCCAGATCAATAAGGGCGATAAGCTGCAAGTCAAAGGCTCCCGGGTTAACCAGGCCATGGTGGCCGGGGAAGTGAAGAAAGGCGACCAGGTCCTGAAGCTCCGGGACGACCAGGGCAAGCCCCTGTGGTCCCGAGGACCCCAGAACTTAAGGGGTAAGGAATTTAAAGGCAAGATGACAAAACCGTCGGAGTGAGACCACCACTGCCGGCGGCGGGGATAGCCGGGACCTCCAATGCGGCCCCGGCTCATAGCATCATCGCTTGCCCTTGCAGTTCATAGGGCCTGCCGTGCACGCCGAAATCCGGCGGCCACGGGCCGCCCTATGAGACCGGGTTGCTGTCAAAAAGGTATTATCTCGTAGGGGCGAACTTTATGTTCGCCCGCCATTCCAGGGCGAACACCAGGTTCGCCCCTACGAAAAATACACCTTTGTTGGCGAATCGGTAGGAGGCAGAGCCAGGATCGCCAAGCAAAACTCGGCGGGCCAATGCGTTCCCAAGCCAAGCTTGGGAACGAGAATAGAAAAATCATTTTTATCTATGAAGGGTCTTGCAAAATTCCGTTTCCTGCCGGTTTGTGGGCAAGTTATCCAAGAAATGTAGGACAGCCGCCCTCGGCTGTCCCCTCCGGATGCACCGCCGGGGGCGGCGGCGCTACATATACACGCGGCATGGCCGGGGGACCTTTATAGCTAAGGCCTGCGTACCCATAAACCTCGGTTAATTTTGCAAGAGGCCCTATGGTAATGAAGAAAAAGAAATCCGGCACCTCTACCAGCGCCTTCGGTTCTCCCGGCAGGGAGGGCCACGACGCCAGTGCGTTTTATGCCGGGAGGTTGTATGAGGGGGCGCCTCAAGAACAGGCCGCGGATTATAAGGAAAATCCCATCGGGGATGACCTGTTAAACCGAATTTTTTGCAAGTCCAGCGAGCACATGGAGGAGTTGCCGGATAACAGCGTTCATCTCATGGTCACCTCTCCGCCTTACAACGTGGGCAAGGAATACGACGAAGATTTTACCCTGGAGGAATATTTAGACTTTTTGATGCGGGTTTGGCGGGAAGTGCACCGGGTCTTGGTTCCCGGGGGGCGGGCCTGCGTCAATATTGCCAATTTAGGGCGCAAACCTTATATTCCTTTACATGCCTTTATTATCAAGGATATGCTGGCCCTGGGCTTTTTGATGCGGGGGGAGCTCATCTGGAACAAGGCCGCGTCCGCCGCGGGCTCCACCGCCTGGGGCAGTTGGAAGTCCCCGGCCAACCCGACTTTAAGGGACGTGCATGAATACATTCTGGTGTTCTCCAAGGACACCTTTTCCCGCAAGAATCTGCATGGCCGGGAAATCACCATCTCCAAGGAAGAATTTCTGGAATACACCAAGAGCGTCTGGACCTTCGGCGCGGAATCGGCCCGGCAGGTGGGGCACCCGGCCCCGTTCCCCGTGGAGTTGCCTTATAGATTGATTCAGCTTTATACTTATAAGGGCGAGGTGGTTCTGGACCCCTTCATGGGCAGCGGGCAAACAGCCATCGCAGCCTTAAAGGCACAGCGCCACTATGTAGGTTACGAGATTGATGAAACTTATGTCAAATTAGCCGAAAAACGTATCAACAGCTTTGTGAGGGAATTCCAGTCGATTAGTCTCTTCGACTTACAAGATAAACTGGCGGAAGGAAAAACATGAGCGTTTTGGTAAATAAAGACACACGGGTGGTGGTGCAGGGCATCACCGGCAAGGAAGGATCGTTTCACGCCCGGGCCTGCCGGGATTATGGGACCAAGGTGGTGGCGGGGGTGACGCCGGGCAAGGGCGGGCAATTCATGGACGAGGTTCCGGTGTTCAACACCGTGGCCCAGGCCGCGGCCCGGACCGGGGCCAACACCGCGCTGATCTTCGTGCCCCCGGCCTTTGCCGCGGACGCCATCCTGGAGGCCGCGGCCGCGGGCCTCAAGGTGGCGGTGTGCATCACCGAAGGCATCCCCACCCTGGACATGGTGAAGGTGATGCGGGGCCTCAAAGACACGGACTGCCGCCTCATCGGCCCCAACTGCCCGGGCATCATCTCTCCGGGCCAGGCCAAGGTGGGCATCATGCCCGGCCACATCCAC
>CAZUBT010000143.1:0-3292 GCA_964618815.1 uncultured Desulfobacterales bacterium
TCCGGGGTCAGCTCGCCTCGGGCCAGGGGCACATTGATCTCCCCGGAGTGGGACGCCTGGGCCCAGTCATCCACCACGATTTTGGCATTCTGGAGAATTACCGGATCCAGTTCCTGCTTGCCCGCGGCGTCCGCGCCGATGGCGTTGATATGGGTTCCCGGCGCCACCCATTCCCGAAACACTATGGGACTGCTGCTGGGGGTGGTGGTGACCACGATATCCATCCCCCGAACTGCGTCCGCCGGGTCGCCCACTGCCCGGGCCTGAATCCCGTACGAGGCCGCGATTTTATCCGCAAAAGGCTTAGAACAAGTGAGGTGGCGGTCATAGACGACGATCTCTTTGATGGGCCGCACCTTCATAATCGCGGCCACTTGGGTCTTGGCCTGCTCGCCGGCGCCGAGGAGCCCCAACCGGGCCGCCTCGGGGCGGGCCAGATGTTGCGCCGCCAGGCCCCCGGCGGCGCCGGTGCGGTAATTGGTGATGTGGGTGCCGTCCAGGTCCGCGAACTCCAGGCCGGTTTCCGGGTCGTTGAGGATGATCTTGGCCATGACGGTGAGCAGTCCCCGGCGTGGATTTTCCGGGTGCACGTTGACCCACTTCAGGCCGCAGATGTGGCCGCTTTCCAGGAAAATCTCCCCGTACATGGCCCGGAAATCCCCTTTGGCCAGGGTCAAATAAGACTTGGGAGGCATATTCGACCGGCCCTGGCCGTAAGCCAGAAAAGCCTCATAAGCCGCGCCCAGGGCCAGGTCCATATCCAATACCTGGAGGACTTCGGAAGCGGTGAGAACCAGACTCATATTTACCTCCATAAGACAGGGGTCAGAGGAGCTTATAGGTTAAAGTTCACAGTTCACAGTTCACAGCTTACAGCTTTTGTCCCACCAGTATATCACTTTAACATGTGAAAAATCTTACCGATTCCTAGGTTTTCAGAAGCGCCTGCGCACCATGAAAATGTGGAGCCGCGGCCCTCAGTAGTTCCGGGACAGCCAGGGGCGGCTGTCCCACATTTTTTTCTAAGAAGGTTGCAAAAAAATAGAGGACATCTTTCATAGGGGTCAAACCCCGCCCCCCGAATTTTTTGTGTTCGGTCTGAACATGGGCGAACCCGAGGTTCGCCCCTACGGAACCATCTCTGGTTGATTACAATTTCTTATTATGAAACTTTCTACCCAGAAACTCGAAACTCGAAACCCGAAACTCGAAACCCGAAACTCGAAACTCGAAACTTTGAACCTTGAACCTAGAACCTTGAACCTTAATCCTCCCCGAACAGCGGCACCACCTGAAACTTATTTACATCCACCAATCCCAGGTCCGTGAGCTTCAACGCGGGAATCACCGGCAGGGCCAGGAAGGACAGGGCCATGAAGGGGTCTTGTAAGGCCCCCCCCAGGCTGCGGTAGGCCTCTTGGAGGCGGCGGTAGCCGGCGGCCACCTGTTCCAGGGGTTCCGGAGAGATCAATCCCGCGATGGGTAGCGGCAGGTCCGCGATGATCTGACCGTCCGCGGCCACGGCCAGGCCGCCCTGGAGTTTCACCAGGTGCTCCACGGCCAGGAGCATATCCGATTCCGTGGCGCCCACCACGATAATATTGTGAGAATCATGGGCCACGGACGCGGCCAGCGCGCCTTTTTGCAGTCCAAAGCCCCGGACCAGCCCCAATCCCAGGTTGCCGGTGCCGTGATGCCGCTCCACCACCGCCAGCTTCAGCAGGTCCCGGTGGGGGTCCGCGGCCAGACGGCCGTTACGCACCGGCGCGGGCAGCACCAGTTTTTGAGTTAGCAACTGGCCGGGGATCAGCCCGATGACCTTGACCAGCTTCCCTGCGGCGGGCGGGGAAAAGGCTTCCAAGCTCAGGCGCGCCACCCGAAAGGGCAGGGAAGGGGGTCCATGGCCCGAAGGCTTCCCTTCCCGTAAAAGCCGGCCCCGGTCCACCAGCAACTCCCCGTTTTTGATCACCTTGTCCACCCGGAACCCCTGGAGGTCCTCCACCACCGTTAGATCGGCCTTGAGTCCCGGCGCGATGGCGCCCCGGTCCCCTAAACGGAAATATTCCGCCGGGTTCAGGGTGGCCAGGGTGACCGCGGCCAGGGGGTCCAATCCCAGGGCCACGGCCTTGGCCAGGAGATGGTTGAGATGACCTTCTGCCAATAGGGTTTCCGGATGGCAGTCATCGGTGACCAGCATGGTGCGGCGCAGGGCCGCGGGGGGCACCCCGGGGAGCAGGTCCGCCAGATTCTTGGCCAGACTGCCTTCCCGGAGCATCACGTACATACCGGCCTGCAATTTTTCCCGGGCCTCGGCCGCCTGGGTGCATTCGTGGTCGGAGCCGATGCCCGCCAGCCGGTAGGCGTTGAGGGCCTTGCCGGAAATTAGGGGCGCATGGCCGTCCACCGGCCCTTGGGGAAAGAGGGCGATCTTGGCCAGCAGTCCCGGGTCCCCGGAGATGACCCCGGGGAAATTCATGACTTCCGCCAGACCCAGGACCCTGGGGTGGAGCCGGTAGGGTTCCAGGTCCGCCGCCTCCAGGCGGGCCCCCGCGGTCTCCAGGGGCGACGCGGGAACGCAGGAAGGGAGCATATAGAAAATATCCAGGGGCAAGCCGTCGCTGGCGGCCAGGAGATAGTCCAGGCCCCGGGCCCCCCAGACATTGGCGATTTCATGGGGGTCCGCCACCACCGTGGTGGTTCCCAGGGGCAGCAGCGCCCGGGCCAGTTCCCCGGGGGTGAGCATGCTGCTTTCCAGGTGGAGATGGCCGTCAATGAACCCGGGCAGGATATAGCGGCCGTTCAGGTCCAGGCGGGGACCGGCATAATCTCCCAGTCCAGCGATGATCCCGTCAAACAGGGCCACATCTTTCTTAAGCCACTCGCCGGTATAGACATCGGCCACCAGGCCGCCGGTGAGCACCAGGTCCGGGGCTGCTTCGCCCCGGGCTACCTGCAGTCGCCGCTTAAGTCTCTCAAAATTCATGGTTTCCTGCATAAGATGGTTTACGGTTTATGGTCTTCGATTTTCGGCGATAAGTGGTCAGAAGTCGGCATTCAGCAAAAAACTGAGCATAATATAGTGTCATGTTCCGCGATTACCTTGCCAATGCTTTGGCCTAAAAACTCCCCCTCCCTTGAGGGAGGATGGTGATAACTCAATGGAATAACAATAAAAATATCACCCCCACCCTGACCCTCCCCCCTTGTACAGACCGGGGACATAGGTAACACATGTTCGGAGACATGGGTAACAGTATAATGGCGGATCGTCTCCCAGGAGGTCGGTCATGCC
>CAZUBT010000144.1:0-3262 GCA_964618815.1 uncultured Desulfobacterales bacterium
GCCTCCCGGAGGTCCAGGCTGCCGTCGTACAGGGCCCGGCCGGTGATGACCCCCACGACCCCAAAGGACTCCAGGGGCAGGAGCGCGGCAATGTCGTCAATGGTGCTGACCCCGCCGGAAGCGATGATGGGCAGGTCCACCGCCTGGGCCAGGTTCTTGGTGGCTTCGATATTGACCCCGCGCTTGACGCCGTCCCGGGCGATATCGGTGTAAATCAGGGCCGCGGGCTTCAGGGGCTCCAGGGACTTGGCCGCGTCCAGGACCTTGAGGGTGCTGGTTTGGGTCCAGCCCTCCACCGCCAGGAGGCCGTCTTTTGCGTCCAGACCCACCGCGATGCGGCCGGGATAGGCGGCTAAGGCCCGGGCCACCAACTCCGGGTCCTTCCAGATCACGGTGCCCAGAATGACCCGGTCAATCCCCATATCCAGGTATAGGGCCACAGTCTCCATGGTGCGGATGCCGCCCCCCAACTGCATGGGGATGGTAAGCGCCCGGCGCAGGCCCCGGATGACCTCCAGGTTCTGCGGCTTGGAGCTGAAAGCCCCGTCCAGGTCCACCACGTGAAGTAACCGCGCGCCCGCGTCCTGCCACTTTAGCCCCATGGCCACGGGGTCGTCGCTGAAGATCGTCTCCTGGTCGGCGCGCCCCTGTTTCAGACGCACGCACTTGCCGCCTTTGATGTCAACCGCGGGAATGATGAGCATAAGAGAATCTTACCCAACCGGTGGGTATATGACAACCCCATCACTGGTAATAATCCTGGTTTGGAGTAAATAGCTTGAAAAATAAAACCCTTATGTAATAATAATCTATTTAGCAATGAATTTGAATATGGAGAGAAACATGACGTCCCTGCTAGCAGAAGCCTTTACCAGGGCAATGCTATTACCCCCGGAAGATCAAGATGCTTTAGCTGTGATTTTACTGGCGGAAATGGACTCGGAAAGGCGTTGGAACCAGCTATTCGCCCAATCCCAGAACCAGCTTGAAAAACTGGCCGAGGAGGCTCTGGCGGAATTTCAGGAAGGCAAAACCCAGCCTTTTGACGAAGACCTGTAACGAATAGTGTGCGCAGCTCATATCATAAAATACTACAATTCCGTAAAAATGGTTCTGGACGGCTAAGACAAGCCAAGAAATGGATAAAACGGTGCCCTCGCCTGCACAATTACAGCCGGGGGCGCCTGATTCACATTTTCTGGAGTTAATAATAATCGAGTCGAAAAGGTAATTATGTACACCTCCGAATATCGCAAGAAGCTGATCACTCCGGAAAAAGCCGCAGGGCTCATCAACGACGGCGACACCCTGGTTCATGCCATGGCCGTGGGGGAGCCCCCGGCCTTGTTAGGAGCCATTGCGGACCGGGTCCGAAGCGGCCATTTGCAGGACATCAAGGTCTTTTCCCTCCTGCCCATGGCTCATGCGGCCCGCACCATACTGGCCCCGGAATTGGCGGATAAGATTCACCATTACAGTTGGTTCGTCAGCGCCTCGGACCGGGAGCTGGTGAGGAGCGGCCGCTATCATTTCGTGCCCAACGAGTTTCACCAGATTCCTCGCCTGTGCCGGGAATTCATGGAGATCGACGCGGCCCTGACCACGGTGTCTCCCATGGATAAGGCCGGGTTTTTCAGTTTCGGCGCGACGAATGACTACATCAGCACCGCGGCCCGGTGCGCCCGGCGGCTTATCGTGGAGGTCAATCCCCGCATGCCCCGGGTGTTCGGCGATTCTCTGCTGCACGTGTCGGAGGTGGACGCGGTGGTGGAGTATGACGCGCCCCTCCTGGAAGTCACTCCCACGCCTCCCAAACCCGAAGCGGAGATTATCGGCGGCCTCATCGCAGAGTTGATTCCCGACGGGGCCACCCTGCAGTTGGGCATCGGGGGCATCCCCAGCGCGGTGTGCCATTATCTGGCCAACCACCAGGATTTGGGGATCCATACGGAACTCATGTGCCCCGGCATGGTGCACCTGATCAAAAAGGGGGTCATCACCGGTCGGCAAAAAAGCCTCCATCCCCGGAAGCACGTGTTTACCAACGCCCTGGGGGACCGAGAGATGTTCGAGTTCATGCATGACAACCCCAGCATGGAGAGCTACCCGGTCTCTTATACCAACGCGCCCCATATCGTGGCCATGAACGACAAGATGATTTCCATCAATTCCACCATCGAGGTGGACCTCCTGGGGCAGTGCAACTCCGAGTACTTAGGGGGCTTTGAATTCAGCGGCACCGGTGGGCAGTTGGACTTTGTCCGGGGGGCCTTCAACTCTCCCGGCGGCAAGTCCATCATCGCGTTTTACTCCACCGCCCACCAAGAAGAGATTTCCCGGGTGGTGTCCCGGTTGGCCCCGGGGACCGTGGTCACCACGCCCCGCATGGATGTCCATTATCTGGCTACGGAGTTCGGGGTGGTGAACCTCAAGGGCAAGTCCACCGGGGAGCGGGCCTTGGATATCATCAGCCTGGCCCATCCGAAATTCCGGGACGACCTCCTGCAAGAAGCCCGGATCATGCGCCTGCTGTAGCGTATATCAAAATATATTAACCGCAGATGGACGCAGATAAACCCGGATGAAAACCAAATAAGATGATGCGCGGTGCGCGTCCCCGCATTTTTTACTGGTCACAGGTAACTGGATATTGACAACTTTTCAAGGCGGTTCCTCATGAGCCTTTGGCCCACCCGTAAATCATGAAAAGTTGCAAATATTGATGGTGCGTGGAACGCACCCTACTTGGGCGGGCACGGAGGCCCGCCCCACGAACTCTTCATAACAGTCATTCACGGGCCTTTAGCCCACCTGTAAATTATGGAAAATTCCTGATGGGCATACTCCTAACTTTGAACCTTGAACCTTGAACTTTGAACTTTTCTAAGCAGAGGTAGAGTTATGTCGGACCTGGGGCGCTACTTGATGATCATCGGCCTGGCGCTGGTGGCCGTGGGGACGATTATCTGGCTGATTCCCAAAGTCCCCTGGCTGGGAAAGCTCCCGCTGGATTTCCATTTTAAACGGGAAAATTTCACCTTTTACTTTCCCCTGGGGACCTGCATACTTATCAGTATTATAATGACCTTGATATTTGCCCTGTTCAGGAAATAATAGTTATCAGCAGATGTACGCAGTTGCTCAAGGGCCTTTGGCCCACCCGTAAACTATGAGAAGTCCTGATGGGCTTACCCCTAACTTTGAACCTTGAACTTTGATGAATTCGTAAAAAGTCAATTTAGGTCAATTATCTGAAATAATT
>CAZUBT010000145.1:0-1371 GCA_964618815.1 uncultured Desulfobacterales bacterium
TTGGCTCTCTCCAAAAGCATGAAAAGGGGCGCGCTCCTAACTTTGAACTTTGAACTTTGAACTTTTCGTAAAAGAAAACCGTATTATTCCCTCATTCCTTCAACCCCACATACGCCAGGGGTAACAACGCCAGGCTGACCGCGCCGGAGATGATCAGGGGCAGTTGGTAGCCGTAGGCCGCGCCCAGGGGGCCGAAGATCAGGGACCCGGTGAACACGCCCAGGGTGGTGGCCAGAGAGATGAGGCTGGAGTTGCCTCCCACCCGGTCCACGTGAAACAGCCGGGAGATGGTGGTATAGGTCTCCATGAGGATAAGGCCGTCGCCCAGACCGTGGACGGCGCGCCAGGCAAAGGACCAGGGGAGCGATGGGTAGGTCATGAGGATATGGCCGGCCCCGGAGAAAATCAGGGCCAGGGAGAGAAAGTGCAGGGGCTTCAGGCGGCCGGCCCAGTGGCGCCCGTAAAGATACGCGGTTAAGGATACCACCCCGAACTCCCCGGCCATATAAAAACCCACGCCCAAGGGGTCCAGGCGGAGATTATGACGCAGGAAGAGGCTCAGGCTGGTGGCCTCCGCGCCCCAATGGAGGGTAAAGAGAAACAGCCAGGCCGCGAAAAACAGCACCGGCCAGTTTAAAAAGTCCCGGCCGTATTCCCCTAAGGTGGAGCGCACTCCCCGGGTGCGGGGCAGCCACAGGGTGGGAATGAGCAAGGCGCACATGCCCGCCCCGAAGAGCCGGATGGTGACCGGAAAATCCAGGAAGTGAAACGAGATTCCCCCTAAGAGCGCGCCCCCCATCATCCCTCCCATGCGCCAGGCGTTGAAATCCCCGAAGCGCCGGGGGCCGTCCAAAGCCTCTCCTTTAAATAACAGGATGTCTATAGATTGGCGGATGAGGTGCATGCCCAGGCCGAATCCCCAGAAAGCCAGGAGGAACAGCCAAAACTGGGCGGCCGCGGCCATGGCCCAGAGGCCCAGCGCCACGGTCGCCAGCCCCAGGCGGGTGAGCCACCTGGCGGGATAGCGGTCGCCGGTGACCCCCACCGGAAAGGACACCAGGAGGGCGTTGATGCTGAGAACCGAGTAAAGGAGGCCGATTTGGCTCCCGCTGAACTTGAGGGACCCCTGTAAATACAAGGGCAGGAGGAAATAGACGCAGGAGACGACGGCGGAGTAGGCGGCGATGTATAAGGAAAGCACGCTGAGGTCTCTAAAATTCGGTAGTAATTAATCGGAGCAGTTATTCATGAACCTTTGGAACACCCTTAAATCGTGAAAGGATTATGTTAGATGGTGCGTAAGACGCACCCTATATGTCTTCCCAAATGGAGCTTGGGACCGTTGAGCCCAACTCCTTGCCGGTTTCTTAA
>CAZUBT010000145.1:1471-3163 GCA_964618815.1 uncultured Desulfobacterales bacterium
CCCAAACCGCAAACGGCAAACCGCAAACTTTTCAAAGCAGTTGGATGGTGCGTAGAACGCACCCTACATGTCTTCCCAAATGGAGCTTGGGGCCGTTGAGCCCAACTCCTTGCCGGTTTCTTAACCCAA
The DNA here is from genome assembly GCA_964618815.1 of uncultured Desulfobacterales bacterium. Taxonomy (GTDB): domain Bacteria; phylum Desulfobacterota; class Desulfobaccia; order Desulfobaccales; family 0-14-0-80-60-11; genus CAZUBT01. The sequence goes on from CAZUBT010000145.1 coordinate 1,601, forward strand.
ACCGCAAACGGCAAACCGCAAACTTTTCAAAGCAGTTGGATGGTGCGTAGGACGCACCCTACATGTCTTCCCAAATGGAGCTTGGGACCGGGGAGCATAGCTCCTTGTCGGTTTCTTAACCGAAAACCGCAAACCGCAAACCGCAAACGGCATTAAAGTGCGCTGCGGTTAAGGCGGACCTCCATGGCCCGGGCCGGACATACCGGGCAGCACAGCTCGCAGGCGCTGCATTTTCCCGGGTCGAACCAGACCTCCATTTCCGGCCGCTTAATGTGCAAAGCCCCGGTGGGGCAGACCGCGGTGCAGGTGCCGCATTGATAACAGGCATCCTCGTTGCGCCGCACGTCCCGTGCCACCCGTTTCACCACCACCCCGGATTCCCGCAGATATTTGAGGCCCCGGCGGAAGTTCTTGGGATGGCCTTTGAGCTCCATGACCATGGTGCCTTCCTGGCGGGGATTGATGGTGGCCTTGAGGAGATTGAACTCCAGGTCGAAATCCTTCACCAGCCGGTAAATAATGGGCTGGTCCACCACAGTCTGGGGGAAACGTAGAACTAACATTTCGGCGTGCATGGATTTTTCCTGAGTTTCAAGTTTTGAGTTTCGGGTTTTGAGTAAATTTAAGTATGACATTTCCCCAGGGGAGTTTCAAGTTTGTCCGTCATTCTCATCATTCTGCCCACCGAGCCTGTAAAATTGCCGCTCCACAAATTTGAAAATATCTGGGCTATTCCCCAGATCGCAACCCATTAAAGAGTATGGACAGTGGTAAGATTGAGGGGAGTGAGTTTAAAATGAACGCTAAAGCTCAGCCGCGGTTACCACAGGGAGCAGGTCAATAAGCAATACCAGGTTGCGCTCAAATCAAGGTAATATTCGAAGAGGAATGGGTGGGCGGTGTGAGATGCCCCCAAAAGTGAGACACTTTTTATGGTAGAGTGAGACTGGAGTGAGGCAGGAGGATGAGCAGGAAGCGCGATAGGCCGGAGCAGATCATGGGGGTGTTGCGGGAGGCGGAGGCAGCCTTGGCCCAAGGGCAAACGGCAAGCCGGATCCGGCATGTTGGTGGAATTGCTGAGCAGACCAGCTACCACCGGCGCCGGGAGTATGGCGGTCCGGCGGCTGGCTGATCAAGCGGTAAAGCAAATAGGCTGAGTCGTAGATGGCGCTAACCGCTGCGATTAACTAAGCCCAAAATGAGAAAGGCGGGAAAAGTCCCACCTTTCTCGCGACTCATGAAGGTTCCGGCCCGGCCTTCACGGCGGGCCGGGGTCCAGGCTAACCGCCTCCCCCCTGACCCTTGGGAACGCCCCCTAAAGAAGGCTTGAGTTTGTTCGGGACCAGGATATAAGATCTGCCGTTGCTGCCTTGGGCCAGAATCTCCCCCCGGTCATTGATGTCAGGGGCGTCTTGAAGGGTCACGCCCTCCGGCAGGTCCACCACCAGGCTGGTGAGATCCAGCCCCCCGGTTTGCGCGGTCCAGAAAAAGGGGGCGCAATCAAAGGTCGGCGGACCATGGAAGTGCCCCACCACCTGGCCCCAGTTATTGACCCGGGGTTCC
>CAZUBT010000146.1:0-2870 GCA_964618815.1 uncultured Desulfobacterales bacterium
GGGGAGGGGGCAGGGGCTGTCTGCCCCTGGCCCCCTCTCCCAAAGCAATTTTTTACTATCTCTTACCCCTGAAATTCCTTGGTAACCTGGTCAATCTCCTCCGGGGTCATGCGCATCACTTTCCGCAGGCCCCGAATGGCCTGGTTGGTGCGCTGCACGTTCTCCACCAGGGCAAAGCGCACGTATTCGTCGCCGAACTCCCCGAAGCCCACCCCCGGCGACACCGCGGTCCTGGCCTTATTGATCAGCATCATGGAATAGTTGATGGACCCTAAGTGGCGGAATTTTCGGGGGATGCGGGCCCAGACGAACATGGTTCCCTTGGGAGGTTCCACCCGCCAGCCGATGTTGTGCAGCCCCCGGCACAGGGCGTCCCGGCGTTCCTTATAAACGCCGACGATTTCCTGGACGCAGTCATAGGGGCCGTTTAAGGCGATGATGGAGGCGATCTGGATGGGCTGAAACACCCCGTAGTCCAGGTAGCTCTTGATGCGGGTCAGGGCGTGAATCAGGCGGGGATTGCCCACCACGAACCCCATGCGCCAGCCGGGCATGTTATAGCTCTTGCTCAGTGAGAAGAGCTCCACTCCCACCTCTTTGGCGCCCGGCACCTGAAGGAAACTGGGGGCCACGTAGCCGTCAAAGACCAGGTCGGCATAGGCGAAGTCATGGATAACCCAGACCTTGTACTTATGGGCATATTCCACGATGCGCTTAAAGAAGTCCAGGTCCACGCACCGGGTGGTGGGATTGTGGGGAAAGGAAATGATCAGCATGGTGGGCCGGGGCCGGATCAACTCGGTGATCTGGGCCAGGTCCTCAAAAAAGTCCCGGTCGTGGGTCAAAGGGATGCTCACCAGTTGCCCCCCGGAGATGACCACGGACGCGGCATGAATGGGGTAGGTGGGATTGGGCACCAACACCACGTCCCCGGTTTCCACCGTGGCCAGCACCAGGTGGGACAACCCTTCCTTGGCGCCGATGGTGGCAATGGCCTCGGTTTCCGGGTCGATATCCACGTCAAAGCGGCGTTTGTACCAGTCGGAGATGGCCGTCCGGAGCTTGGTAATCCCCCTGGACGCAGAATACCGGTGGTTCGCGCCTTTGCCCGCGGCTTCCATGAGTTTCGCGACAATGTGCGGCGGCGTGGGCAGATCCGGATTGCCCATCCCCAGGTCGATAATATCTTCCCCCCGGCGCCGGGCCGCCATCTTGACGGCGTTGACCTTGACGAACACGTAAGGGGGCAAACGCTTCATGCGGGGAAATTCTTCCATAGCCATGGACCTCACCTCCAGCCTCAGCAGGGGATATTTCCTAAGATTATCAGGGGAAAAAGCCGGTTTGTCAAATAATAAATAAGTTTTTGGCGGATTTGCTAAAATCTGCCAGAAAAAATATAATCAATTTGTCAAATAGAGAGAATGCGCCAAATATATTAGTTTTTTGCGCGGTTTTTTCCGCCCCCCCGGGCTGAGAAGATAATTTCATAAATCAGTAGTGTCCGGTAGGGATTTGGCAATCAGCGCCATGCAGAGACATGGATAGAATGTAGCCGCAGGCTTTAGCCTGCGCCTGCACAGGCTGGAAGCCTGTGCCACCAAGAATTTTTCCGATGAAGATGAGGGTCCTCGGAAAACCAGGGACATCATGTCCAAGCATGTAGGGTGGGCACTGCCCACCAATTCCCCTCCTTTTCATGACTTACGGGCGTGCCTCAGGCTCATGAACGACTGCCTTGAAAAGTTTTCGGTTTTCGGTTTTCGGTTAAGAAACCGGCAAGGAGCTGGGCTCCCCGGTGCCAAGCTCCATTTGGGAAGACATGTAGGGTGCGTCCTACGCACCATCCAACAGAATCCTTTCACGATTTAAGGGTGTTTCAAAGGTGCATGAATAACTGCTTTGAAAAGTTGTCCGTGGTCAGTTGCCGGTGATCAGTAAGAAATGTAGGGTGGGCACTGCCCACCAATTCCCCTCCTTTTCATGGCTTACGGGCGTGCCTCAGGCTCATGAACGACTTCATCGGATGAAGCCGACAGCCGGCCTCAAGGGGCCTCCGCGGGGAGGCGCCGGGCTGCCAGGGCCGCCATGACCCAAGACCAGCCGACGAAGATCATGTCGATGCCGATAAACAGACCGATCACCCATAGTCCGGACACGGGCCACTGCCTCCAGATAAAGACACCCAGCGCCAGGGTGATGACGCCGCTCACCAGCAGCCAACCCCAGTGAGGGAACCGCATCATCAGGGCCGCCATGATCCGAAACAAGCCGGTCACCATGAAGAACACGGCCAGAATCAGGGTCAGCACCAGGGCGCCGGCCCCCGGGTTGGCCACAATGATCAGCCCCACCACCGCGGCCAAAATCCCCCCCAACAGGTGCACTAAGATACCGCCCCACTTTCTCTGCCAGAAGGCCTGCACGGCCTCGATGACGCCGATAATCAGCAGGAGCCAGCCATAGAAAATCACATAGACCAGGGTCGCCAGAACCGACGAGCCCACCGCGACGGTCCCGGCAACGATGAGAATGACGCCCAGCGCCAGGAACCATCCCCAATTGTGGCGAAACTCCCGGACGTCCGTTAACTGCGGATCAAAAATCAAAGATCCGGCCCTTTCATTCATATAATTACCTCCTTTATTATGACCCGGCGGCTGCCCGCCGGCACGGTCTCGTACCCACGGTCATTTCCCCGCGGATACCACGACAGCTGAAACCTGATCGCCACCCATTCCCCCCGCCCCTGGCCGCGGCGGTTTGTAACCTATTTCTAGGATTCGTGCTTTTTCTGGCAAAAAATAGCTAAAATCTTTTGGTTCCGGCTTTTCCGGGTTCGGTAGGCAGAAAATTAACCACCAAGACAC
>CAZUBT010000147.1:0-2784 GCA_964618815.1 uncultured Desulfobacterales bacterium
GCAAGCCCGACCCCAGCGTCTTTTCCACGGAATACAACCGGGAAGGTATCCGGGTAGGCACGGCCGTCTGCCTGATGGTGCGCAAGGCTACTCGGGACGAGAACCCCGGGGTTCATTTTCGGCAGTTTTGGGGGGCCACCAAAAGGGCCGACCTGCTGGAAAGCCTTAAGGAGCAAGATTTCGAAACCCAGTATCAACCAGTTAACCCTGAAAAGAGCAATCGTTTTTCTTTCCGCCCGTCAGAAGTGGCGGCCCACTACTTAGAGTGGCCTAAATTAACTGATTTATGCTCAGAACCGCCAATACAAGGAATGGATGAAGATAGAGCAGGTGCACTGATAAGTTTAGACCGGAACGATCTGTCTATTCTTATGAGGCAATATTTTGACAGAAATGTATCATGGGACCAGTTTGTTCTGTTGGGCACGGGCCTTTCCCGAAAGAGCGCTGCTTTTGAACCAAAGAACATCAGGGAAGAAGCTCAAAAAGAAGATAAATTCGTTGCCTCGAACATTCGCCGTTATCTTTTCCGTCCTCACGATAATCGCTGGTGCTATTATTCTCCTATACCAAATGTTTGGAAACGATCTCGTCCAGAATTATACAAACAATGCTGGCAGGGCAATGCATTTTTATTAACCAGGCCCTCAGGTGTAGCAAGCCCAGAAGGGATACCGATTTTTTTCACCCGTAATTTAATGGCGCGTGATTGCATGAAAGGCCATGCCATCGCATTTCCTATAAGGCTCATGTCTCTTTACGCAACCAATGCCAACAGGAATAACAAACAGAATAACTTTTTCACAGTTAATGAACCGAATGAATCTGATTCTACAGCCAATCTCTCCCCCGCGGCCCGGTCTTACCTGGCCGCCCTGGGCCTTCCGGACCCGGACGCCGACCCCGAAACCGCGGGCCTTATCTGGATGCATGCCCTGGCCGTGGGCTATGCCCCGGCCTACCTCACGGAAAACGCCGACGGCATCCGCCAGGACTGGCCCCGGATTCCCCTGCCGGACACCCGGGAAGCCCTGGAGCGTTCCGCGGAGTTAGGCCGGGAACTGGCCGCCTTGCTGGACCCGAAAACCCCGGTCCCGGGGGTAACCGCCGGCGCCATCCGGCCGGAACTGAAATCCCTGGCCGTGATCTCCAAAGTGGGCGGCGGGGTCCTGAACCCGGACGCCGGGGACCTGGCCCTGACCGTGGGGTGGGGCCATGGCGGCAAAGACGGCGTAACCATGCCCGGCAAAGGCAAGGTGATCACCCGGGACTACACCCTGGAAGAATCAGTGGCCATCCGGGAAGGCGCCGCAGCCCTGGGCCTCACCCTGGAGCAGGCGCTTTCGCATCTGGGGGGAACCACCTGCGACATCTACCTGAACGACACGGCCTACTGGTCCAACATCCCGGCCAAGGTCTGGGGCTACTACATCGGCGGCTACCAGGTCATCAAAAAATGGCTCAGCTACCGGGAACGCGATCTCCTGGGCCGCCCCCTCATCTTGGAAGAGGTCCGGGAAGTCACCCACATGGCCCGGCGCCTGGTCGCCATTGTGTTGATGGAACCGGCCCTAAACGCCAACTACCAGGTCTTGAAAGATTCCTGCTACCCCTGGACCAAAAGCTAATCCCCTACCATGACCGGACCGTGGTTTTTATACCTGGATGAAAGCGGGGACTTAGGGTTTAATCCCGACAAGCCGGGCCGGTCCCGGCACTTCACCATCTGTATCCTGGCGGCTGGATTTGAACCCGCGAGCTTGCCTAATTGGGACCCCCTACCACCAACCCCGGCTCAGGGGGAGATCGCCCGGGAGAAAGCGAGTAACGCTTTTGTAGAGGGCAATCTGCCGTCTGCCCTCACCGGAAACCGCACCGGCCCCACCACTCAGAACCCGGTGGCCGGCGCCGTCGAGAGCACCAAGGACTTGATTCCTCTCCTGGAGGGTGTGAAAGATGCCAGAACCGTTGCCGGAAAACAACTCGGTAGGCAACCAAGCGTCCAAGCGGGCGTTACTCCAACTAAAACTCCGTCCCAGCCCCAACCCTCACGACCTGTATCTCCTGCAACTCCTGGACTGGTGGAGGGAGAAGGAGATGTGGACACCGAAACCGGGGTCCCCGGGGGAGGAACTGCTGGAAATGTTGGACAACGTTCTGGACAGGACGGACAAACCCAACCTGGTGATGCGGGTATTCGAGGGGACAGCGACAGAGGAACCGTCGAACCTGGTACATCTGTGCAGCCAGGCCAAACCCCCGTCAGCCCTGGAGATCGCACGGGAGGCGTGGGAACAACTAAACGATTGGATGATGGACAACAACATGTAACCATTGAGGCTAAAGAAGCCGAAGAAACCAAGGGGGCATTCACTGATTCCGTCTGTAAGGAAACCCACGTCAACCCCGGTTTTTCTCTGGAAGAAATACCCGGAAGTGTAGGCGCCGCCTGGCAAAGCAGCCATATTTTGACAACGGAGTGCAATAAAATCGGATTTAATTTTGACAAGGAATTATTATTTGAATTATTTTGAATTATTCAGAGTTAATTAAAATGGTTCATCCGGTTTTCGCGTACTTTTTGACAAGAGATGGTTTTTATCCTCGTTCCCAAGCTCCCGCTTGGGCAACACCTTTAAAACCCTCCAACACTCCCGACAGTCCCTTCCTCCGCCATTCCCAAGCTGTTAGAGCCGCTTGCCTCATATCGAGTTGCTGGCAAAGAGATGTTAAAACGTAGCGACTGTCTTTCAAGTCAAGGTCCCTGGGTGACAAATTGGTTCC
>CAZUBT010000148.1:0-2697 GCA_964618815.1 uncultured Desulfobacterales bacterium
GTGTCCTTTGTGCCTTTGTGGTAAATCTTTGAAGGTTTTTGGTTCCGGCTTGTCCTGGTTAGGGTTTTATGGTTTTTCTTGATTTTCCTGCAAAAAACCGGCTATTAAATAAATCAGCCGTTAAAGGCGAAAATGATATCTTCCAGGCTTAACAGGCTATAAATTCAAATGAAAAATGCTCAGGAGCCGAAATTCCCATTGAAAATGAAGGATCTATTAAGTCCTCCCATATATTGGGAGTTGATTAAAGAGACCTGTCGCGAATGGAGCAATCGCAATGCGTCCCAATTGGGGGCGGCGTTGGCCTTTTATACCATCTTTTCATTCGCCCCCATACTGATTATTGCCATGGCTATCGGCGGGATGGTTTTTGGAAAGGAAGCGGCTCAGGTTCACACTCTCGCCAAGCTTCAGGAGGTGGTGGGCACAGACAGCGCCGCGGCCATCAAGGTAATGCTGGAGAGCGCCTACCGCCCCGGCTCGGATGTCACGGCCACCGTCATCGGGATTATTTTAATCTTGTTGGGAGCCACCAGTGTTTTGGTTATGCTCAGAAATGCTCTCGATACCATGTGGGGAGTAGCGCCGGACCCGAAGGTAAGTATCATCAAAATAATACGGGTGCGGTTGATTTCTTTGGCCGTGGTTCTCGGCATCGGTTTTATTTTGTTGCTCTCCATGTGCGTGAGCCTCGGCATCTCCGCTTTCAGCGCCTATTCGGGTAATTGGGGGGCCATGCCGACATCTGTAGTGCATCTGATTAATCTCATAGTTTCTTTTGGATCTATAACCCTCCTCTTCGCCATGTTTTATAAATTTCTCCCGGACGTAAAAATCTCCTGGGGGGATGTCTGGATCGGGTTGCTTATCACTGCGGCGCTGTTTAGCTTGGGAAATTTTCTTTTAGGATTATATCTGGCTAAAAGCGGCGTCAGGTCGGCATACGGCGCAGCCGGCTCCCTGGTGGCGTTTCTGCTTTGGGTTTATTATTCCGCGCAAATCGCCCTCTTCGGCGCGGAGTTCACCCGAGTTTACGCCCGCAAATACCGCGACGAGATAGAGCCTAAAGACCATGCCGTGCGCTTGCCGTTCAAGCGCCAAGGACGAGAATTATGATCCCGGCGGGGCCCCCCATCCTTATCTGTTCAGACTTATAATAGGCAGCCGGAGGTTTAGCGGTAGTGGTCGATTCATCCCGAGTCGGCCTCAAAAGGCCACATCAGCCTCTCGCCTTTGCTTGGCGCCGGATAACGTCCCATTACCCCTTGGGGATCACCACGAAGCACGAAAATGTAGGGCAGCCGCCCTCGGCTGTCCAACTTGTAATCCCACGTTCGTTGCTGAGGGATGCGCAGGCTTCCAGCCTATGGCGGCGCAGGCTATAACCTGCGGCTACCTTCAGTCAATGTACCCTCTTAATACCAGGTTGCGCTCCTAAAGGTAATATTCGAAGAGGAATGGTGGGCCGTGCCCACCCTGCATTTGATGTGATGCAACAAAAGGGGCGAACACCAGGTTCGCCCCTTGTTTTAATCTCGTATGGGGTTGGGGGTTAAGTTCGGGGGGATCAAGCACAGGCGGGACGCCTGTGCCACTGATCCCCGGCCCCTGCCCCCTGCTTATCTTAGTACATGCCTTCCATGCCGCCCATGCCGCCGCCGCCCATGGGGGGCATCGGAGCTTCCCGCTTGGGCTTCTCAGCCACCATGGCCTCGGTGGTGATGAGGAGACCGGCAATGGACGCAGCATTCTGGATGGCGTAGCGGGTCACCTTGGTGGGGTCGATGACGCCCGCATCCATGAGGTCTTCATAGACGCCGGATTCAGCGTTGAAGCCCATGGCGCCTTTTTCGTTCTTGACGTGCTCGGCCACCACGGAGCCTTCAAAGCCGGCGTTGTTGGCAATCTGGCGGATGGGCTCTTCCATGGCCCGCTTGATGATGTTGACGCCCAACTGCTCGTCGTGGTTCTTGAGCTTCAACTCCACCAGGGCGGGGAGGCAGCGCAGGAAGGCGACGCCGCCGCCGGGCACGATACCCTCTTCCACCGCGGCGCGGGTAGCATTCAGGGCGTCTTCCACCCGGGCCTTCTTTTCCTTCATCTCCACTTCCGTGGCCGCGCCCACCCGGATCACCGCGACGCCGCCCACCAGCTTGGCCAGGCGCTCTTGCAGCTTCTCCCGGTCATAGTCCGAGGTGGTTTCTTCGATCTGGGCCCGGATCTGCTTCACCCGGCCTTCGATGGCTTCCCGGGTGCCGCCGCCGTCGATGATGGTGGTGTTGTCCCGGTCCAGACTGACCTTTTTGGCGGTGCCCAACTCTTTAAAGGTGACGTTTTCCAGCTTCCAGCCCATGTCTTCGGAGATCAGCTGGCCGCCGGTCAGGATGGCGATGTCTTCCATCATGGCCTTGCGGCGGTCGCCGAAGCCAGGGGCCTTGACGGCGCAGATCTGGATGGTGCCGCGGATGGAGTTGACGATCAGGGTGGCCAGGGCCTCGCCGTCGACGTCTTCGGCGATCATCAGCAGGGGCTTGCCGGCCTGGGCGACCTTCTCGAGGATGGGCAGGAGGTCTTTCATGCTGCTGATCTTCTTGTCGTGCAGCAGGATGAAGGCGTTCTCGAGCAAGGTGGTCATGTTGTCGCGGTTGTTGGCGAAGTAGGGGCTGATGTAGCCGCGGTCGAACTGCATGCCTTCGA
>CAZUBT010000149.1:0-2135 GCA_964618815.1 uncultured Desulfobacterales bacterium
TCTTGGTGTTCCTTGGTGTCCTTTGTGCCTTTGTGGTAAATCTTTGAAGGTTTTTTTGTTCCGGCTTGTCCTGGTTAGGTTTTAGGAAAAAAGAGAATCTCACGCAAAGGCGCAAAGGCGTAAAGTAGTTATCTTCTCGTTCCCAAGCTCCTGCTTGGGAACGCCGATGGATGCCGGGCTCCCGCCTGGCCATAAACCGGCCCCCACGGAGCCCAGGTTGAATTACAACTCTGAAGATCAGGCCATTATTCGCATCACCGACCTGTATTTCCGCTATAAACGGGCGGCGCGGCCGGTGTTTGACGGCCTCTCGCTGGAGGTCAAGCGGGGCGAACGGCTGGCCGTCCTGGGCCCCAGCGAAGCCGGCAAATCCACCCTGGCGCTGTGCCTCCAATGCCTCATTCCCCGGATGATCCGGGGGGAATTCCGGGGCCGGGTGGAAGTGGACGGCTACCTTACCCATACCTGTCTGCCCCGGGACCTGGCAGGGCGGGTGGGGATGTTGTTTCAGGATTTTGAGGCCCAACTCTTCTGTACCCGGGTGGACCAGGAAGCGGCCTTCGGACCGGAGAACCTGGGGCTGCCCCGGGAGGAACTGCAGCGCCGGGTCAAGGAGTCCCTGGCCCTGACGGGGCTGTCCGGTTTAGATCACCGGGACCCGGCCACCCTTTCCGGGGGGCAGAAACAGCTCCTGGCCCTGGCCGCGGTCCTGGCCCTGGAGCCGCCCCTGCTGGTTCTGGATGAGCCGGTAACCGATCTGGACCCCCTCCGGGTGGAAGAACTCCTGGACACTTTAAACCGCCTGGGCCGAGAGCGGGACCTCACCTTGATCCTGCTGGGAGAAGACCTGCGCCTCACCCGGTGCTGCACCCGCATCGTCCTGCTGCATGAAGGCAAGGTAGCCGCCGACGGGCCGCCGGAGACGGTGCTGCGCCAGGTGGAGACCTTCCGCCGCCTGGGGCTTAAACCCCCGGAACTGCCGGCCCTGTTCGCGGATCTGGGCCAAACCACTCTCCCCCTGACCCTGGAGGAGGCCGAGGGCCAGGCCCTGAGACTGGGATGGCTTGCGAATATTGGGGGAGGGGGCCGGGGGCCAGTGGCACAGGCGTCTCGCCTGTGGACCTTAGCCCCTTTCCTCAACTCACTCCCCCCCGAAGTCCTGGCCCTGCGCGGCGTCACCTTCGCCTATGCCGGTCAGGCCCCCATTTTTCAAGACTTTTCCCTGAGCTTCCGGCGAGGGGAGCTTACCGCCATTCTGGGGCCCAACGGCAGCGGCAAGACCACGTTGTTGAAACTCCTTCGAGGGCTGCTTAAACCCCAGGCCGGCGAAGTATGGACCGCCGGGGGAGAGAAAGGGACATTTGGAGGGGCGCCGGGCGCTGTGCTCCAGGAACGCACCTTTCGGGTGGGCTTCGTCTTTCAGAATCCCGACTACCAGCTTTTCTCCCAGCAGGTTTGGGAAGAAGTGGCCTTCGGGCCCCGGCAACTGGGATGGGAAGCCCAGGAAATCCAGCGCCGGGTGGAGGCCGCCCTCACCCAGGTGCATCTCCTGGACAAGGCCGCCGAAGACCCCTTTTCCCTTACCAAAGGCCAGCGCCAGCGCCTGGCGGTGGCCGCGGTCCTGGCCCTGGCGCCCCAAGTCATCATCCTGGACGAACCCACCACCGGCCTGGATTACCGGGAACAGGTGGATATGTTGGACCTCATCCGGGAACTCCACGCCCAGGGACACACCATCATCATGGTGACCCATTCCATGTGGGCCGCGGCCACCTATGCCCGGAGGCTCATCCTACTCAAGGACGGCCGCGCGGTCCTGGACGGCCCCACCCGGGAAGTCCTGGCCCGGGAGGAGGCCCTAATTGCCTGCCGCTTAAAACCCCCGGCCGTGGTGCAACTCAGCCGGCGCCTGGGATTTATGGCCCTAACTAATGAAGAGTTCAAATTTAATTTAAGAGAGAAATTGAGAAATGACTGAAAAAACAGTAAAAGAACTAACAGAGTGTTGAACAAAGATTTTATTGTCATCCTGAACGAAGTGAAGGATCTCATACCGGGTTGCTATCAAAAAGGTATTATCACGTAGCGACTGTCTTTCAAGTCAAGGTCCCTGGGTGACAAATTGGTTCCAGGGT
>CAZUBT010000150.1:0-2069 GCA_964618815.1 uncultured Desulfobacterales bacterium
GTTCGGGATTGGGCTCCCGGCCCTGCATCACGGGATCGGCAAAAATTTCTCCCCAACCGGGCATGGCGACCTCACTTATTTTCTGCCGATTAATATATATTTTTTTGCAAAGGGCATAAAGAAAATCGCCCGATTGGGCTTGACAATTATCGCAAAATAACGATATTAAAAGCATTCGGAAGGAGGATAGATGCCTGCAACAGAGGTTATCATGTTCCAAGAAAGTGATGGAACAGTTCCTTTGATAGAATGGCTAGATAAATTGCCCGAAAAAGTTCAAGACAAGTGCCTCGTGAAAATTCAACGTTTGGAGGACCAAGGCTATGAACTTCGTCGCCCGGAGGCAGATAGCCTGAGAGATGGAATCCATGAATTACGGGTGGCATTCCGAGGAATGCAATACCGGATGCTTTATTTCTTCCATGGACAGCAAGCGGTTATCTCCCACGGCTTGAAAAAGGAAAGCGTGGTGCCATCACAACAGATTGACCTCGCCATCGGGAGGAAAGTCCGATTTGAGAGTGATCCTATGAAGCACACGTGTAGGGAGAATGACGATGAACAAGGGTAAGAAGACAGCTAAAGCTTTTGATATCCTCCATCGTAGGTATATCGGAGAAGACGCCGAACGGCAGGTGTCTCTTGAAGTTGAGCGCGTGAATGCTGAAGTGGCTAGAACAATTTATGAACTGCGAAAGAAAGCTGGATTGACCCAGAAAGAGTTGGCCCAAATGGTAGGAACCACCCAGTCGGTAATCAGCCGCCTCGAAGACGCCGATTATGAGGGGCATTCCTTGTCAATGCTCCATCGGATCGCAATGGCCCTTAACCGCCGTCTTTCGGTTCAAATGATCGAACCTATTAATGAGAGGGTAGCAAACGTTCGTAAGGAATCACAAGTTTAATGCTCCGCTATGATTCTTTTTTCTAACCGCAATGGACCCTAATAAAAATAAATCAGGAAAGAAATAAGCCTATGATACCCCGATACAGCCGTAACGTCATGGCCCGGATTTGGACCGAGGAAAACAAGTTTGCCAGCTGGCTCAAGGTGGAGCTGGCCGCCATGAGAGCCATGGCCGACTGCGGCCTCATTCCGCCGGAGGCGCCGCCACGGGCCGCCAGGAAGGCCAAAATCGACGTGGCCCGCATCCTGGAGATTGAGGCCAAAACCCACCACGACGTGGCCGCGTTCGTGGACCAAGTGGCCGCCGGCCTGGGAGAGGACGGCCGCTACTTCCACTTCGGCCTGACCTCCTCCGACGTGCTGGACACCGCCCTGGGCCTGCGCCTGACCGAGGCGGCGGACGTGCTGTTGGCCGATGTGGACGAACTGCTGGTGGTGCTGAAGGACCGGGCCTATGCCTTCAAGGACCAGGCCATGGTGGGGCGGACCCACGGGGTGCATGCCGAGCCCATCACGTTGGGATTGAAGTTCGCCCTGTGGTACGCCGAGTTTAAGCGGCAGCGGACCCGCCTGGTAGCGGCCCGCAAGACCATCGCGGTGGGCAAGATTTCCGGCGCGGTGGGCACCTTCGCCCATCTGGCCCCGGAGGTGGAGGCCGGGGTCTGCAAGCTTCTGAAACTTAAACCCGCGCCCATTTCCACCCAGGTCATCCAGCGGGACCGGCATGCCGAATACTTTCTCACCCTGGCCCTGATCGGCGCCAGCGTCGAGAAAGTGGCCCTGGAGATCCGCCACCTGCAGCGCACCGAGGTGCGGGAGGCGGAGGAGAGGTTCGCCGCCGGCCAGAAGGGGTCCTCGGCCATGCCCCACAAGCGCAATCCGATACTCTCGGAAAACCTCTGCGGCCTGGCCCGGGTGCTCCGGGGCAACGCCCTGGCGGCCTTGGAAAACGTGGCCCTGTGGCACGAGCGGGACATCAGCCACTCCTCGGCGGAGCGGGTCATCGCCCCGGACAGCACCGTGCTCCTGGATTTCATGCTGGCCCGGCTCACCCGCCTCCTCAAAAACCTCCAGGTGCACCCGGAGCACATGGCCGCCAATCTCAAGTTGACCCGGGGCCTGGTCTTCTCCCAGTCGCTGCTGCTGGCCCTGATCGACAAGG
>CAZUBT010000151.1:0-1780 GCA_964618815.1 uncultured Desulfobacterales bacterium
TTTTCTCAGCGTCGTAAATCGCCCTGGCGCCGGTGTTGTCATGCTCCACCAAGTAGCCCGGATTATCCCGGTAGAAGGTGGGTGAATGTCCAGGCCACATTTGCCCGCAGGTGGGACAGGGCCTTTCCTTGTCCACCATCTTTTTGATGATGGTACAGGGTGCCAGGGGGTAACAACCCACCGTGTGCGCCTTTACCATGACCTTTTCGCCGGGGTTAAATTCCATCGGCCTGTACCTCGATCCACGGCTTTATCCGATCCCATGCCTCAACAATCTCAGGTGGTGGCCCCAGGTGGTGCAGGATGGAGTTAAACCCGGCCCAGGCGTCCCATGCTTCCCGGATATTGTCTTGCCGTTCTTCCCGATCCCATTCAGCTTCCCGCCTTGCAAGCTCTTGGGCGCTCGCCTCATATTGTGATTTCATGTGCCCTCCTTAGAATCTCACTACGTTGGATTCTTTGCGCACCTTCCACTGCCAGGTGCTATCAGCGGCCCGGGTGCGCCCCAGGTTCAGCTTGCCTTTCAGGTTCTTGATGACCAGGCCCTCGATTTCCTTATCCGCCAGGAAACCGTCAAAGACTTGCCGAAAGTCGCCCTCGTATTGATGCGCCAGATCCAGCACGTCCCCCACATCTGGCCCGCAATAGTGGAACAGCACTTCCAAGATGCCCCGCCGATCCCCGAAGGTAGTCCCCAGGAGCAAATCACCCTCAGCGATAAAAACGTCGTACAGGGCAACCCGGTGGCGGATGCCTTTTACCTTGTTGTGCCGCAGCTCCCCATCGAAAAGCCAGTAGCCGGAAAGGTTCAGGCCGTCCAGGTCCACCAGAACTTCCGCGCTCGGGGTGTAGGCCATAAGCTGCTCGTGTCGGTTCCAAAACTGCCAGGAACCATCGGGCAGGTGGTGGAGTTGCAGTCTGGACCCGTTAAACTTGGGTTCCGCGACCCATAAGGGGTTTGCGCTCAATTCCTCGAACAGCGGCTGGTCGATGTGCATGAGCCGGGCGCGTTCGGGGTAGAAGTATTTGAAGCCCTCGACCTTGGCAAACTTACTCTCTGTCGCTTGCATAATCCCTCCCAGGGGAAGGGGACAGGGTAGCCCTGCCCCCGTTGATTTCAGGTGCCTACCTGATCGACGGCTTATACTGCCGGGCGTAGGTGCGCAGCGCGTCCATTTGCTCAGGGGGGACAGCCCGGTAAATCTCCCGGCTGAATCCTTCCGTCACGCTCAGGCTGGTCGTGGTCTCGAAAAAGTCCGCAAACCGTTCGCCTACCAGTGCCATGAGTTCAGCTTGAAGATCGTCATCCGTGAACACTTCGCCCCGCAGCTTCACGCTGAATTTCTTTTCAATGAGGTTGTCGAAGTTTCCCCCCAGGATCGCCGTCAACTCCGCCTCATCTTCAGCGTTGATCGAAAACTTGTTGGCGTAAATCACCTTGGCCTGGTGACGGTTGCCTTTCAGCGCGTAACTCCCCTGAAACCGACCCGCAAAACCGTCAGCGTCCTGGTGGGAGCGCACAAAATCCATGAGGACCGTCCCGGCGCTGTCCATAGCGGCCTCGGCCTGTTTGTAATTGATCTTCGATTCCTGGTACTGGTCCACGGCCTCAGCCACTTCCGGCGGGGCCTGTAAGGTGGGCATGGATGATTTTTTGGCCTTTGGCTCCGTCTTAGTCGCCGTCGCTGCCAACATATCCCCAAAACTCGCCTTGGGCTTTTGCTTCAATGCCACGACTGCCATGGTATTTCCCTCCAACCTGCAAGATTTAACCGCTTAA
>CAZUBT010000152.1:0-1758 GCA_964618815.1 uncultured Desulfobacterales bacterium
CAAATCCAAACCCAAAGGCAAAAAGAAGCAGGCGGTAGGGTAGGGGCGCGGGAGTGAAGCTAAAGTGGAACAAGGGCTCCTGCAATGGCGCGTGGAGCCGGCGTAAGAGAAAACTATTACTCGGCGCGGAAAACCGGTTCATCCCCCATCCATCCGCGCCCTTTAGTTCATCATCCCTTTCTCATTGCCGCCGCTAGTTCTTTCCTTTACTGCCTCTAAGTATTACAATTTCTCCCATGACCCCGCCCACTTTAAGGGATATTGCCCGCTTATTTCTGCATTTGGGACTCACGGCTTTCGGCGGCCTGGCCATGGTGGAGCCCATGCGCCGCCGGGTGGTGGCGGATAATTCCTGGTTGAGCCTGAAGGAGTTTCTGGACGGGCTGGCCCTGTGCCAGATGCTCCCCGGGGCCACGGTGGTGCAATTGGCCGCGTACGTGGGCTGCCGGCTTCGGGGCCCGGCTGGAGCCTTCATCGCGGCCGCGGCCTTTATCCTGCCGGGCTTTTTTCTCATGTGGGGCCTAGCGGCCCTGTATTTTCATTACGGCGACCTGACCTGGGTGAAATCCGCGTCCCGGGGACTCCATGCCGTGGTCATCGCCCTGCTTCTCCAGGCCTTGTGGCGCTTGGGCCGGGACATCGGCCACCACTGGCCGGACCTCCTGATAGCCCTGCTGGCCCTCCTGGCTCTCTGGGCCAGGGTCAATTATTTCCTGGTATTCTTCGCCGCGGCCGGGCTCCGCCTGGGCTTAGAGCCGTTCCTGCATGGTGGGGATACTCTTGCCGGGACCGCTATCCAGGAATCCCATGCTCCCTCCGCAGTTAAAGCCAGGCAATTCCTGGCCCCCCTGGCGGCCTTGCTCGCCCTGGCCCTAACAACCTGGGGCCTGGGCCGGCTGGACGCGGTATGGGGCCAAATAGCCCGGATCTTCCTGAAGATCGGCGCGGTGAGCTTCGGGGGCGGTTACGTCATGATCCCCATCCTCCAATGGGAAGTGGTGGACCATCTGGGCTGGCTCACCCTCCAACAATTCCTGGACGGCATCTTGTTGAGCTATGTGACCCCCGGACCTTTGCTGATCCTGGCCGCGTTTGTGGGTTACTGGGTAAAGGGGCTGCCCGGCGGTGCCCTGGCCACCGTCGCGGTGTTTCTGCCCCCCATCCTGTTCATTGTCTTCCTGTTTCCCTGGTATCAGCAGGTGAAGGACTTCCGGTGGGCCCGCCCTCTGCTCCAGGGCATCCTGGCGGCCTTGGTGGGCATGTTGGCTCTGGTCACCCTGGAGATGGGCTACGCCGCGCTCACGGACTTAAAAGACCTGGCCCTGCTGGGGGCCGCGGCGCTGGCCCTCATGCGCTTCCGGGTGAGCCTGATCTGGGTGGCCGCCGCGGCTGCGGGCCTGTCGTGGGTGATTTATTAGAAGGGGACAGGGGGGAAGGAGGGGGAGGAGGGGACACGGGGAAGCGGGGACACGGGGAAGAGGGGGGCAGGAGGGAGACGGGGACCCGGGGAGACGGGGAAGGGGGGGAAGGGAAGGCGCGCGTTCTTGGAAGACCGGTACAACTTGCAAAGAAGCCCTCATCCGGAGGAGCGACGCGTAGCGTTGCGTCTCGAAGGACGGGGCGATAGCCGCAACCGTCCAACAGCTCATGCAGACACGGCTGTTAAAGCTTTGCCGTCAGCCTCCTTCGCTAATCCCCAGTTTCCAGTCTAGTCAAATCGTAAACGCCTTCCAGCCAGTCCTCATTGATGCAGTTCTT
>CAZUBT010000153.1:0-1718 GCA_964618815.1 uncultured Desulfobacterales bacterium
ATTTCCATCATGACCTCCTGCCCAGGGCGATGAGACTCTTAAGGGCGGCCCCGGTGCCATCCTGCACCGACTTGGTCACATCCAGGGGGCCCTTCAAGGTTCCCACGGCGTAGACTCCCGGCGGCAACAGGTCCTGAATGACAAAGCCATCCGGGGTGTAAGACAACGGCAGGGGGAAGGGGGAGGCTTTGGTGGAGGGCACCATGCCCGCCGCCAGGACCACCATATCGAAGACCATGCTCTGCTTGTTGCCCGTGGCGGTGTTTTCCGCCACCACCACGACGTTGTCGGTCCCGGGTTCCTGGGTGATCTTGGCCACCTTACCCCTAATCAGATGGACGTTCTCATCGTCCCGGACCTTCCAGTAAAACTGCTCGTAGCGGCCCGGGGTGCGGATATCGATGTAAAAGATATAAACCTCGGCCTCCGGGTCTTTTTCCCGCACATAGGTGGCCTGTTTCAGAGAGGCCATGCAGCAGATGTAGGAACAATACGGCAGATGGTTTTCATCCCGGGAGCCGGCGCACTGCACAAAAGCCACGCGCTTGGGCGGCTGCTGGTCGCTGGTCCTGAGGATCTGGCCGCCGGTGGGGCCGTTGGAGGCCGCCAGGCGCTCCATCTGCATGTTGGTGACGACGTTGGCCACGACGCCAAACCCCAGATTGTCCATCTTGGTGGCGTCGTAGAGTTCCCAGCCGGTGGCCATGATGACCGCGCCCACATTGAAGTTCAGGGTCTGGGGGTTCATGTGCAGTTCGATGGCGTCGTAGGCGCAGGCCTCCAGGCACTTCTGGCCGCAGTCGCCGCTGCAGGCGCTCTTGTCGATGACGTATTGCTGCGGGAAGGCCATATCATACGGCAGATAGGCCGCTTTGGTCTTGTCCAGACCATAGTTAAAATCGTTGACCCGCCACTGGGGGCACGCTTCCGCACAGTCATGACACGCCACACAGCGATCATTGACATAGCGGGGGTGCACCTTTACGGTGACGTCGAAATTGCCGGCGCTGCCGCTGACCTGGGTCACTTCCGCCATGGTGTAAAAGCTGATGTTGGGATTTTCTTTGATCCGGCGAAAGTTGATTTCCAAACCGCAAGTGGGAGGGCAGAGCTTGGGGAAGTATCGGTGGAGTTGGGCAACCCGGCCGCCCAGGTAGGGGCCCGCCTCGGTGATGATCACCTGAGACCCGGCTTCCGCCGCCTCCAGGGCTGCGGTGAGGCCGCTCATGCCTCCCCCGATGACCAGAATTTTGTTATCGGCGTTCACACAAGTCCTCCTTGGGGACATTGAAGCGATCCAGAGCATTGGCCGGGGCGCGGCTCCGGCCCAGGCCCTGAGACCCACTTTCTCCTTGTATAATACATTGTGAATATGGGTTCAAGGAAAAACGTCGCTCTGGTGGGGGGATGGTGATGCATCCCGCAAAAAATTGGCCGTGGCTGGCCGGAGGGCCTGAGACCACGGCCAAAAAACAGCCCGGGGCCTCGGGATCACCCGAAGCCCCGGAACCTAGCCGTTCTTACTTAACCAGCTGTTTGTAAGGCTCAGTCTCAAACTTCCATTCGTTGGTGTTCTTGTCGTACTGAGAAATGGTGAACACCCTCCACTTGCTGTCATCGATGCTCAGGAAGTCGGAGCGGTAGTAGTAGCCAGGATAACGGCTCTCTTCCCGGAACAGGATGTGGCGCAGGTGGGCCTCACCGGAGAGGATGCGGTG